>DATBLC010000433.1:0-46854 GCA_036555515.1 Binatia bacterium | reverse complement strand
GTGTGCGACCGAGAGGCGAGCCCTTCCGATCGCGGTCAATGGTTTTCTGCCTTACCGGCCACCACCCCGTCCTCTCCATAGGTGGAAATGCCCGCCGGCAGGGCCTGAAAACAACCTTTGCGCTCCTGTGCCCGCGCTCTCTAGGTCTCACCCCTCGGTCGCTATTTGGTCACTCAATTGTGGACTCCTTAGTAACTCGGATTCCGCAGTTGAAACTCCAAGCGAGATGGAACCCTGGAGTAGCGAAGGCGTCCGACTGTGAATCTTCAAGTCATTTTGCTGTTTGGCACTTCGTTCTTAAGAGGCTTGACTTCCCGTCGAAACACCGCTGATCGATGTTTGGGCAGAGGCAGAAACCCATCGACTTCGCTGCGGAAGGGTTACCCCTCGCGCTTCGTATCGAGCGCAACTGCGGAATCCGGGTTTATGGACGGTTATGGGGGCAGGCCCGTGTCAGGATTGAATAAGTGATTAGACTTTAACCAGCTGGCGATATCTCACAAAATGTAGCAAAAGAAGCTGATAAGGTTCTTGCTGAACGGCGTAGCCATGGCGAAATACGAGTATCTATATTCGTAAGGAGATGGAGATGTATACAAGAATTTTGGTTCCGTTGGACGGTTCCGCAACGGCGGAAGCGGTGTTACCTTACGTCGAGGCCCTTGCCGGCGGCTTCAAGACCTCGGTCGAGCTGATCTCGGTAATCGATATTGGCGCGATGACTACCCAGTTGGCCGCGGATAAAGTTCACCACTTGGATACTATAATAGCTAGTGAGGAAAAAAACAGCGCAAGTTACCTGGAGAATGTCGCCACAATCTTTTCCCGTCTCCCAACCGAGTACCGGATTGTGCGCGGCAAACCGGCGGAGACCATTCTTGAAACAACAAGCAAGGACCGCGATACCCTTATTGCCATGGCGACCCACGGTCGCTCCGGCGCGAAGCGGTGGTTGTTGGGTAGTGTGGCTGAGAAAGTGTTGCGTGGCACGACGAATCCATTGTTCCTGGTGCGGGCGGCGGCGGCGAAGGTGTCCCCTCAGCGGATCATCAATTCGATCGTCGTTCCCTTGGACGGTTCGTCGCTTGCGGAACAGATACTTCCAACCGTTTCAAATTGGGCGCGAGCGCTCGACGTCGAGGTGACGCTGATTCGCGCGTGCGAGTTCCCCGCCTCAGCTTACTATGGCAGCGAGAGTTATTTGCCTGACTACGAGGCGTTCCGGGAGGAAGCGCGTAAGGAAGCGGCCGACTATCTCAAAGAAAAAGCAGACTCTCTCATTGGTGAAGGGGTTCGGACGGTGTCGACTCTCACGATTGATGGCCCTGCCGCCGACGAAATTATCAGGTACGCGCAAACGGCGCCGCGCGCGGTGATCGCCATGTCAACCCATGGCCGCTCCGGCGTACGGCGTTGGATACTCGGGAGCGTGACCGAAAAAATCGTGCGTCACGGCGACGATCCGGTCGTGGTAGTAAGGGGGTGAGTTCATCGCGAGCGCGCGCGAGACCTCTCTACATTCGAGCTGTTCTTTCTTCGTTATGCGTCGTGATTTCAAACAGGCGCACCATGTGATTAGGAGTGGCCATTCGCGAGGATGCGACGGCCATAGCCAAATGAAGAAATTTTGACTATCGTGCGGTCATTAATCGCTGCCGGTCACACTCGCCGGCAGGTTCGATGGGAGGTGCAACATGACCGAAGTTATGCCTGGCGTTGAAAGCGGTATCGGCCCTGCGCCGCAGGCATCGTCGAACATTCGCCATCTCTGCCGGATGGAGATTGCGGGAGGAGGACAGATTGTCATCGGCGGAAATTATGCCTACGTCGGCCATCAACACCGGCCGCAGGGAACGTCGATCCTCGACATTTCCGACCCGCGCAAGCCAAAGATTCTCAGCACGCTGACGCCCGGCCACCCATGGTCGCATTCCCACAAGGCGCGGATCACCGGCGACCTCATGGTCGTCAACTCCGAGTTCGAACGCGGTCCCGGCGCTCGCCGCGAAGAATACCCTGACGGCGGCTTCCGCATCTATGACATCAAGAATAAGACCAATCCCAAGCTCGTGAGCTTCGTGAAAACGCACGGCAAGGGCGTGCATCGTTTCGATCTCGACGAGAACTACGCCTATATCTCCACTGAAATGGAAGGCTTCGTCGGCAACATCCTGGTGATCTACGATATTCGCAATCCGTCGAAGCCGGTCGAGGTGTCGCGCTGGTCGATGGAGGGGCAGAACGTGGCGGGCGGCGAGGAGCCGCACCCGAAGCGGGCCGAGCACCGCCTGCACCATGCGCTGCGCTGCGGCACCGAGATGTATGCCGGCTGCTGGATGTCTGGGATCTCGATCATCGATGTGAGCAACATCAATGCGCCGCGCACGCTGTCCCGCTACGAGTATAACCCACCCTGTCCCGAGCCGACCCACACCTTCCTCAAGGTGCCGCACCCGATCGGTGGGAAGCGCATCGCGGTATCGACGGAGGAGGAACGCACGCACCGGGGCCCCGATGCCGGCAAGCCGCACGCGCCGCTGCGCACGTGGGACGTCAGCGATCCGATCAAGCCGAAGCTGCTTTATTCTTACTACCTGCCGGAGTCCGCGACGCCTTACCCCGCCGGCAAGGTCCGCTTTGGCACGCATCAACTGCGCGAAAAAGTGGACAAGGACAATCTTCTCTACGTCACCTGGTTCGCCGGCGGGCTCAGAATCATCGACATCAGCGATCCGGAAAATCCCAAGGAGCGCGGCTATTTCATTCCGAAACCGGGTGATGGTGTGGCGGCGCCGCTGACCAATGACGTCTACAAGGATGACCGTGGTCTTCTGTGGGTGACCGACAAGGAGCGCGGCCTCGACGTCATCGAATACAAAAATTGACCTGGAAGAGTGCCAGTGAGTGGATAAATATATTGTCACCCATCAGGAGGCAGGTCACCGATTGACATTGATGGCGAAGCTGATGCTCAATCAAGGTTCTTTGAGAGTTGAGGAGGCGCGAAAGAGGAATGTCCGCGTCTCTCCCATATTGTCAAGGCAAACCAGAAGCGATTGCTACGATCGCGCGGGGGTGCGATATGAACGTCAGAAACCAGCGCTGGAAGATTTTGTGGTGTCTCGGGCTCGCCGTATCTTTTCCGTGCACGGTGCAGACAGCCCGGGCGCAGGCCGATTTTTACAAGGGTAAGACTATCTCGATCCTTCAAGGCAGCTCCCCGGGCGGAACGGGGGACCTGATGGTGCAGGCCATCATTCCCTTTTTGAGAAAATACATTCCCGGTGATCCCACGATTATCAGGGAATATATGCCGGGCGGGGGAGGGCGGAAAGCTGCAAATCACCTTTTCAGGGCGGTTCGCCCCGACGGCTTGACGATCGGGAACATCGGACTGGGCCTCGTGACGCACGCCACTTTGGGTGAAACCGGCGTTCAATACGAGCTTAAGAAGTTTCATTATCTGGGCTCGTCGCACTCAAGGTACCACTGGGTTTTCCTGACATGGAACAAGGCCGGTCTAAGCACGGTGGAGAAGCTGCGTGCGGCCACAGGAGTGAGAATCGGCGCCCAGACGGTGGGACATGCGGTTTACATGACTGGACGGCTATTCGCTTATCTGATCGGCGTCAATGAGCCCAGCTTCGTTACAGGTTACTCCGACACCGAGATCGACGCGGCGATGCAGCAGGGCGAGGTCGACGGGAGAGTGAGAAATGCCGACGCAATAGTCGGGCGCCTTCCCCATTGGATCGGAGAGCGTTTGGTGGATTTCCACTCCATCATCAACGTTCCCCTGGAGGCCAAGCATCCTCACTTTGGCTACCTTCCCGAACTGGGAACTTTTGCTCGTTCCAAAGAGGAGCGGGAGTTGCTCAGGTTGCTGCGCGATTTCCGGCAGGCAGGCTCTCCCTATATTCTCTCTCCGGGCACTCCGGGCGAGCGGGTGGCGATTCTCTCCGCGGCTTTCCGAAAAGCGTATGGAGACCCCACGTTTCACGCTGCCTTCAAGAAACTGGTCGGCCAGGATGCCTCGCCGCTGATGCCGGAGGAGCAGCAGAAGGTTATTCGGGAACTGCCCGACGAACCAAGGATCATCGAGCTTTTCAAGCGGTTCACCGGTCCGGCTGCGCTCCCTCCCCGCTAAGGAGCAGTCGCGACGCGCTCGCATCGAGCAGAGCTTCGCGGACAAATGTGGGGTCTTGTGTCTTTACTAGCTTGCAAAATAGGCGCGAGGCAACAGTAAGAACTGGAACGTTCGGATCGTTCAAGGCGTTTAACGAGTATTGAAACTCGTTCAATACGTTCAAAGTTCAATCATAACCGCTCAACCTCCCGGCCGCTCGGCGTCAACAATTTCGCCGTTGACGCAATACCAAAGTCGCACACTATTTTCGCCAGCAGGACTGGCACCGCATCCTCAACTCATACTTTTTCCCCGAATGTCCAGTCTCCCTCCATTCACGATGCGGCCTGGCGCACTTTGCCTGCCGCGATCTCTCTGAGAGCCGTTACGATTTCCCGATTGTCGCATTCAAGCAGCGGCTTTGCTCCCTTTAGGAGTTGCTTTGCTCTTTTCGACGCCAGGATAACGAGCTGGAATCGACTGGTAACTTTCTCGAGACAATCCTCCACAGTGACACGGGCCATAGGTAAGCCTCCCATTGAATTGTGAAAAGCTCCGACTACTTTTCGTTAACTTTGAGTCCCGGACGGTACTATTACCAGCTTCCGCACCGCCATCAGGAAAGGTGAACTTCCACCGTTTTCGGACCGTCGGCGTAGCGGGAGCTCCCGCCGCCCAACTCATACAAGCTGCGGCGAGTAAACTAGAGGTGTATAGGCTGCAATCGCGATAGTTCAAAGCTCATTATAGTACCCTTCTTAGAAAAATAGCTATAGGGCTTCACACAAAATGGCGAGTCACGGAGCCCTGCAAGAGACTAAAGACGTTGGGAGGAAGGGCTATCGCCGGTTCAACGTTCAAGGTTTAACGGAATTAAAACGGTTCTAGGATGACCGCCAGCGTTTGAGCGAGCCCTAACTTCTCTCTTTGATTAGGAAATGCATCATCTGTCCAGGGCTTGATTTCCATAAGCTTTGAATGTTAATGATCGAGATTATGAGTCCACTCGACCTTACGGTTAACCAACTCAAACGGGCTGCCGCGATCAAGGAACATATCGACGCGCTGAACAGAGAGCTCCGCGGTATCCTCGGTGCGCCGGCTAATACCCGACCTGCGCGAAAGAAAAATCGGACCATGAGCGCTGCTGTGAAAAAGAAAATTGCCGCTGCGCAAAGAGCAAGATGGGCGAGCCTTCGGCGAGCTAACCCAGCGAAGCGTTCAGTCAAACCGGCTGCGAGGGCCAAGAAGAAGGCATTTAGCGCGGCAACCAGAGCGAAGCTGTCGGCCAAATTGAAGGCTTACTGGGCCGCGAAAAGAGCCGGCAAGAAGAAATAGACGGTCCCCTCAAGCCCCTGTAATTCATCTTCCGTTCCAATCTCGTCGCGCACAGCGACGAGTTTCCGGTGCTCACGTGAATCTTGGCGGAGAAGGGAGGGAGTCGAACCCTCCGGGGACCTTACGGCCCCCAGACTGGTTTTGAAGACCAGCGGCACCACCGGGCACCTTCCTTCTCCACGCCTACAAATTTGATAACTTAGAACGCCCCGGGGCTTTCAGCAAGTGGGCAGGGGCGTAAAATTGTGCCAACAAATGGTTCTCTCTCGCGTCAGTATCTTATGTGCATGGCAAAATGTGGTTGCCGCGGGAAATATACGACGGGAAGACCTCTTCTATTTGAGGTTAGAATGAAAATTGTATCTGCTTGTTTGCAACTCTTGGGTTGTTTTTTGGCTCGGCATTCACTGGCGCTGACATTTTTGCGCGAGCAGCTGGAACAAGTCAAACGACTGCTCAGAGGGTGTGTCAAAAAGGTTGAGATTCATGCGCGATAATTCGATAGCGCAATCGGCGCACTGGTGAGGCTGGTTCGACATCCGCGCATCAACGCTCGCCTTGACAGGGTCGGCGCCAACGAATATAGACTTTTCGCTAGAAGACATTTTACTCGCAACGGAATCCGAAAATGAAAATCGAAGGCCGGTTCATATTTCCCGCCCCGTCACAGGAAGTTTGGGACCTGTTGACCGATCCGCAGTCGCTGCAACATTGCACGCCGGGCTGCAAGCGATTGAACGAAATCGCGACCGATGAATTCGAGGCGACGATGGAAGTCGGCATCGGGCCGATCAAGGGCACCTTCCACGGCAAGATCGCGATGAAAGAAAAAGCGCCGCCGCGCAGTTATAAGCTCATCATCGAGGGCTCCGGCGCGGCGGGCTTTGTCCGAGGGGAGGGCGCTCTTACGTTGCAGGAAGAGACCGGCGACAAGACCGCCGTGCATGTTTCCGGCGATGGTCAGGTGGGGGGCGTGATGGCCGGCGTCGGACAGCGACTTTTCGAAGGCGTGGCCAAGCAGCTGATGGGACAATTTTTTGGCTGCATGCAGAATCGGCTTGCGGCCCGTAAAGAAAAAACCACGGCATAGGTAGTTCGGCGGCGTGAAACCCTAAGGAGGTTTCGTGGCGATTGAAAATGTCCGAATTGCGAGCCGCTCAAGCAACCGAAAAAGAGTTGTAGATCAAGCATGAAGCCCGCGAGATTTGACTATTACGACCCGCGCAGTCTCGAAGAGGCGTTGACGCTTCTGGACGCGCATCAAGACGACGCTAAAGTTCTCGCCGGCGGCCAGAGTCTGATGCCGCTTTTGAACATGCGGCTGGCGCGGCCCAAGGTTGTCGTCGATATCAACCAGATCAAGGAGCTTAACTATATCCGGTCGACCGATGGCAGCGTTGCCATCGGCGCAAACGCGCGCCAGCGCACGCTGCAAACAGAAGCGCTGATCGCCGAGCGCCTGCCGATTCTACGGGAAGCCGCGTATTACATCGCCCACCCGCAGATTCGCAGCCGCGGCACCATTTGCGGCAGCATCGCCCACGCCGACCCGGCGGCGGAGCTGCCGGCGCTGGCGCTGGCGCTCGACGCGGACATGACTCTAACCAGCGCGAAGGCAACGCGAAGCGTCGGCGCCGATGCTTTTTTTCAGAGCTTTTTTACCACTGCTCTCGAGGCCAACGAGATGCTTACCGAGGTGCGCTTCCCGGTGCCCGCCAAAGATACCGCTTGGTCCGTGCTCGAGATCAGCCGGCGTCACGGCGACTTCGCGCTCGCCGGTATCGTTGCGGGATTGGCCTTGGACCCGGACCGGCAAATCATCACCCGCGCGCGGTTGGTCTACTTCGGCGTGGGCGCCACGCCCATAAGAGTCAAAGCGGCGGAAGAGGCGCTGGTCGGCCAGCCCGTGGCGGAGACGGCGTTAGAAGCGGCGGCGCAAAACGCCAAGGAGGGCATCGATCCCAGCAACGATATTCATGCTACGGAAGAATACCGCCGCGCCGTAGCGGCGACGCTCACCAAGCGCGCGCTCCGCGCCGCGCTGCAAAAACTAGGGAAAAACTAATGGCAACTTCTCGGACCGTCAAAGTGCGGGTGAACGGCGTGGCGTACGAACAGACCGTGGAAGCGCGTAAAACTTTGGTCGACTTTCTGCGCGAGGATGTCGGACTCACGGGAACCAATGTGGGGTGCGAGCACGGCGTGTGCGGCGCATGCACGATTCTGATGAACGGCGAAACCGTGCGCTCCTGCATCATGCTCGCGGCGCAGGCTGACGGCGCTGAACTGATGACCGTGGAAGGTCTTGCCGAACCCGGCGGTAAGCTGCATCCGATCCAGGAGTCGTTTCGCGAAAAGCACGGACTGCAATGCGGCTTTTGCACGCCGGGGTTTTTGATGACCACCTATGAGCTGTTGAGCAAACACCCCGACGCCGACGAAGAAGCAATCAAGGAGTGGCTTTCGGGGCATCTCTGCCGGTGCACGGGCTACCAGGATATTCTGGAGTCGGTAAAATTGGCGGCATCACGGCTGCGCAATTCCTAGCAAGGTTATCGCCGTGGCGACATCCGAGCCCAAGCTTCCCAGCGAATTGCCCATCAGCCAACCGCGTCATGTGGGTAAAGACAGCCCGCGGATGGAAGATCCCTTATTGCTTACCGGGGGAGTGGAATACGGCAATGACATTCGCGCTCCCGGCATGCTTCACGCCGCCATTCTTCGAAGCCCGCACGCCCATGCTTTGATCAAATCCATCGATACTTCACGCGCCGAAAAGCTTGCCGGAGTGGCGGCGGTATTGACCGGGAAAGAAGTCAAAAATTGGTCGCGACCGGTGTTCGGCGTGCCCGAGGGATGGACCGGCTACGCGCTGGCAGTGGAAAAAACTCACTGGGTCGGCGAGCCGGTTGCAGTGGTCGCTGCTGCCGACCGCTATGTCGCCGAAGACGCACTCGAATTGATCGAAGTTCAATATGAACCATTGGAGCCGGTGGTCGATGCGCTCAGAGCCGGATCGGCATCAGCACCCAAGGTGCTGGAAGGCAAAGATAGCAATGTGGCCTATGATCGGCGCTTCGTCTTCGGGGACGTCGACGGCGCCTTTGCGAGCGCCGATCTGGTCGTGCGCGAGAAATTTCGCTGGCATCGCAGCAGCGGCAATCCCATTGAAACCTGCGTTTGCATCGCCGATTGGAACCCGTTTACCGGCATGCTTACCTTGCGCGGCGGCCATCGCTCGCCGCATCTCATACTGCCCGCCCTGGTGATCTCGTTGGGGATTTCTTCGCAGCAGGTGCGCATAATTCAGTCGCCCCTGGGCGGCAGCTTTGGCGTCAAAACCTTTGCCCGGTATGTGGTGCTCATCTCACTCATGGCCAAGAAGCTCGGCGGCCGACCGGTCAAATGGACCGAGGACCGCCTCGAGCATCTGGTCGGCAACAGCAGCCACGCCTGGGACCGCCACTATGACTGCGAGCTGGCGCTCAAGCGCGACGGCACCATCACAGGCATGAAAATGCAACTGGTCGACGATCTCGGCGCCTTTTCCGAGTGGCTCGCGATCGGCATGCTTCTTAAGCCGCTGCTCTGTCTCGGAAGTTGCTATCACATTGCTAACGTCGACTATTCCTGCAAGGGCGTCATCACGAACAAGACGCCGCAGGGGCCGTTGCGGGCCTTCGGTCTGCCACCGCATTTCTGGGTCATCGAGCAGCTGCTCGATATCGCCGCCAAGAAGTTAGGGCTCGAGCCCAACGAAGTTCGCCGTCGCAATTTCATCAAGAAAGATCAATTCCCCTATGTTTCGCCATCCGGCAATATTTACGACAGCGGCGATTACGAAGCGAGTTTAAATTTGCTCCTTGAAAAGGCGGGTTACGATCAACTCCTAGGGGAACAACGCGCGGCGCGCGCGCAGGGACGACTGCTGGGTATCGGTGTGGTTGGCAGCATCGAGCCCGGCCTCACCGGACCGCCCATGCTGGCGCTCGCCTCGCCGCGCATTTTCAGCCGGACTTCGTCGCCGGAAGGGATTCTCTTGCGCATTGATGCCTTTGGAAAAATCATCGCCGAGCTGGGGTTTCCGCCGGGCGGGCAGAGCCAGCACAGCTTCGTCCGGCAGATTCTCGCCGACTATTTCGGCGTCGCGTTGGAAGACGTTCAGGTAATTACTGTGGACAGTTTGAGTATGCAGCCGAGCACCGGCCCGATATCGAGCTCCATGGCTATCGCACTGAGCGGCGCCGTGCTCGGCGCGGCGGCGCGCCTGGCGGCTAAACTAAAGCGTGTTGCCGCCGTGATGCTGGAGGCCAACGCGGATGACGTCGGGCTGCTCGACGGCCAGTTTCGGGTGCTCGGCGTGCCGGGGAAATCCCTGGCCGTGGCGCAGGTGGCGCTGTTCATGATGGCCCGCCCGGACTTGCTTCCCGAGGACGTCGACGGCAACCCGCAAGCGACTTATGTCTGGAACCCGCCGGATCGCACGATTCCCGACGAAAAGGGCTTCGGACGTTACAGCGTTACCGCGGCCGGCGCGCAGCATCTCTGCATGGTTGAAGTAGATGGGGAAACGGGGCAGGTGAAAATTCTCAAATACGTCATGGTCGACGACTGCGGCGTGCGACTCAATCCCAGCGTAGTGCGCGGCATGCTGATGGGCGGTATGGCGCATGGCGTGGGAACCGCTTTGCTTGAAGAATATGTCTATGACGAGCAAGGCCAAGCGCTGACCTCGTCCTACATGGATTATTTGATGCCAACGATTATGGAGGTGCCGGCGGCGGAAGAGCATGAGATGTGCACGCCGTCGCCGATCGCGCCGCTTGGCGTAAAGGGAGTCGGCGAAGGCGCTCTGCACACGACTCCAGCGGCTGTATTGTGCGCCGTGAACGATGCGCTCGAGCCACTCGGGGTAAAGATCACCGAGGCGCCGATGACGCCGCTGCGAGTGTGGCGGGCGTTGCAGAGCGTCGGACGTTAACGGGGAACGGTTCTTCCTCCGGGAGAGAGCCCTAGAAAGCCGTTGACATTACGATATTCAAAGGTCAGCCTGATGATGGCTGGGTCTCAATTACGGGCTGCCGACTTCTTCCCGTGATCGGGAAACGCGGTCGCTCGGCAATCGTGTCTTCCTGGGATCCGTTCCTCCATTACACATATCGTTGCAACCGGGATTCCGCAGTTTCAGGCGCATTGGCTTCGCTACAGTAGGTTCGCTCTTGCTTCTCGCTTCTTGCGCCAACTCTGTGTTTAAGCGGACATCAATCATCGGTGGTTTGATCAGAAATCAAAAAGCCCACAACAACGCGGTGCGGTGAATATTGACAATGCCGGACATGGTAGACTAATGTGTCGACAACGTTGTAGACAAAAATTTTTCAGGACAAACAAAAAGACGCGTCACACGGAGTCAGAAAAGGTCACGTCTCGTGGACGCTCGGTCTGAGGTTTTTTGTTGATAGATCGGCAGTAATTTGCAAGTTTTGGATCGGCTATATAAAGGTAGTGACCGTGCGCGAGAAAGTGCCGCGAAATTTAAGTGAGCTTCCTCTAACTCAGCCGCGCTACCTGGGCAAGGACACGGCACGCATTGAGGATGCAGCACTGCTAACGGGCAGGGCGGAATTTGGCGATAATGTCGCCTTTCCGGGCATGTTGTTTGCCGCCATCTTGCGTAGCCCGCACGCCCACGCGCGGATCAAGCGCGTTGACACTTCAAAGGCCGAGCAGCTTCCAGGCGTGGTCGCGGCGGTTAGCGGGGAAGACGCCGTAGCTTGGTCTGAGCCTGTCCATGGCTTTCCGATCGGTTGGGCGGGCCATTGCCTGGCAGTCGATAAAGTCAGATTTGTCGGCGAGCCCGTGGCCGCGGTGGCGGCCACGAGCCGTTACATCGCCGAGGACGCCCTCGAGTTGATCGAAGTCGAGTATGAAGTTCTCGCGCCGGTCACGGATGCGCAAAAAGCGCTCGAACCGGACAGTCCGGTTATCTGGCAACATCATGGCAGCAACCTGATTTATCATCGACTGTTTACTTTTGGCGCGGTCGACGAGGCTTTTGCCGACGCGGATGTCGTCGTCAAGGACGATTTTCGGTGGCTCAGGGCCAGCGGCAATCCGATTGAGACCTGTAACTGCATCGTGCAGTGGCGCCCCGATCATTCGCTCAATGCCTGGGGCGGATTCCAAGGTACCGGGTTCTACGTTTCGTCGGTGGCGCGCGGGCTGCGGATACCGGCGCACAGGGTGCGCATCACGCCGTTGCCCCACGGCGGCTCCTTCGGCACGAAGATCTTTCCCCATGCAATCATTCGCATGGCATTGCTTTCGCGCAAGGCGGGCGGACGGCATGTCAAGTGGATAGAAGACCGCGTTGAGCACCTGCTGAGCAGTTACACACACGGGCCGGACCGTGTTTATTCGGCGGAAATGGCGCTGACGCGCGCTGGCGAGATCACCGGATTTCGCGTCAAAGTGCTCGACGATCTTGGCGCCCATGCGGTTTCCGTTGCGATCGGCAAAGCGTTAAAACCTTTGTCGGCGTTCACCGGGCCTTACCGCATCCGCAACGCGCAATACGATCTCACCGTCGTGGCGACGAACAAATGTCCACAAGGTTCCTACCGCGGCTGGGGCGTGCCAGCTCACAACCTGGCCATGGAACACTGCGTCGATCTGGCGGCGCGCAAACTAGGCCTCGATCCCGTTGAGATTCGCCGGCGCAATTTACTTCGTCCAGAGCAGTTTCCGTACGAGGCGCCCAATGGCGCGCGTTATGACAGCGGCGACTACGAGCGCACACTGGACATGGCGCTGGAGATGGCCAGTTATCAAGCGCTGCGCCAAGAACAAACCCACGCGCGGGCCGCGGGCAGGCTGGTGGGGATTGGCGTATACACCGGCGTCGAGCTAAGCGCCGTAGCGATGAGCATGTTTACGCTGCTCGGTCCCGACTCGCCGTTTGGCACTTCGATGCCAGAGAGCGCGCGCGTGCGTATTGATGCCACCGGGAAGATCATCGGCGAAGTCACCTTTCCTTGGGAAGGGCAGGGACAACACACGTTCGCGACCAATTTCTTGGCGGATTATTTCGGCGTTAAACGGGAGGACGTGGAAGTGATAGCGGTGGATAGCCTCTCCGCCGGTCCCGGCACGGGGCCAATAGGCAGTCGCCAGGCCGTGATGCTCTCGGGCGCGCTGCTTGGCGCCGCCGACCGGATCACGGAAAAACTGCGCAAGGTGGCTGGGGTCGTTCTGGAAGCCAACGCGGACGACATCGAGCTTTTCAACGGCCAACTGAAAGTCAAGGGTTCCCCGGAAAAAACCCTGCCGCTTCAGAGAGTCGTAACCGTGATGCTCACCCGCTCGGACCTCTTACCCGAAGGCGTCGACGGCAACCCCGAAGCCAGCTATACCTACAATCCGCCGGAGCGCAAATTGCCCGACGCGGAGGGACGCGGCAGCTTCGATCTTACGGCGGCCAACAACGCGCATGTCGTCATGGTGGAAGTGGATCGCGAGACTGGCCAGGTTCAAGTGCTCAAATACGTCATCGCCGATGACTGCGGCGTCAGATTGAATCCGGCGGTGGTCGAAGGCATGATCCAGGGCGCCGTCGCGCAAGGGGTGGGGCAGACCGTACTCGAAGAACATGTTTATGACGAAAATGGTCAATACCTCACTTCGACGTTTATGGATTACTTGATGCCGACGATCTGGGAAGTGCCCATGACTGAAAGAACCTATACCGAAACTCCGTCTCCGCTCTCGCCGATGGGAGTCAAAGGCGCGGGAGAGAGCGCGGTGTTGGCGACACCGGCCGTCTTGTTAAGCGCCATCAATGACGCACTCTTCCCCCTCGGTGTTCAGTGCACGACGATACCGGCATCGCCCTTACGACTCTGGCAGTTGATACAAACTGCACAACTAAAGAAATGACAACGCTAAGCAATTCGACATCTCGTCCCGAGGAGGAGACTGCATGAAGGTTTTCACGTTTGATTTTGTTCCCTACGGTAAAGATCTCACAGGCAGGTTAAAATATCCCGTTGGCAGAGAAAATTATGAGTCCGAGGTTGCCGCCAAGACCTACGAGAACCATGTGGAACAGTTCCAGCTCATGGAAGAGGTGGGCTTTGACGGTGTTTGTCTCAACGAACATCACGGCAGCCCCTACAGCCTGGACAACTCACCCAACCTTTTTTTGGCGTACGTTGCCGCCAAGACCAAACGCATCAAGCTCGCCATGGCGGGGAATCTGCTGCCGCTGCACGGCCATCCATTGCGCGTGGCCGAAGAACTGGCCATGCTCGACAACCTCACCCGCGGCCGCATCATCGCGGGCTTTGTACGCGGCATTCCGCGCGAGTATCTGGCGCTCAGTATCCCCCTGAGGGAAGGCCGGCCCCGATTTGAAGAGGCTCTCGATGTCATTATCAAGGCCTGGACTAACGACCTGCTCAACCATGACGGCGAGTATTACCATTATAAAGACGTGGACATGTGGCCGCGGCCGTACCAGAATCCACATCCGCCGATCTGGGTCGGGGCCATCGGTCCGGAGCCCACGCGCAACGTCGCCAAGCGTCGGGGCGTGACACTTTGCTCTACTTTTCAACCGACCGCAGCCATCAAAAAACAGCTCCAGTTATTCCGCGATGCCTGCGCCGAGTTCGGCCGGCCCTGCACGCCGAATGATATTCTGATCGCGCGCCATGTCTTTTGCGCCGATAGTCAGAAGGAAGCGGAACAGCTTTGCAAAAAGCATTTTGAGTATTATTTCCAACAGCTTCTGGGCAAAGTTAACAACGCCGCCATCCAAAGAATACTCGACATGAATCCCGAGCTGACCTTTGATTCGGTCAAGACTCCTTATCCTTACGACGTTACGCCGATGGAAAAAATGCGCGACGATGGGTTTGTGTTGGTCGGGACGCCAGACCGCGTGTACCAAGATCTCATGGCGCAATACGAAGAGTACGGCGGGTTCGGAACCTTTATGGCGATTGTGCGCATGGGCGCGATGCCGCAGGAGCTGGTGCTGAACAACGTGCGCTTGTTCGGCAAAGAAGTGATTCCGCGTCTGCATGCGGTGGGGTCGAAGGCGGCGTAGGTGGGGGAGGCGGAGTGTTGGAATAATGGAATAATGAGTAATGAACCCCAACACACCATGCTACTTCGCTACTCCAGCCCTGTTGCACAGGGAGTCGTTATCAAACCGTCGCGTCTACTTTAGGAGGTAATTCAGATGTCCAATGTAACTGAAAAATTCGTTCAGGCGGGTGAATATCGCACTCATTATTGGGAAGTCGGCGCAGGCGAAAATGTTCTCATGCTCCATTCCGCCGACCCTGGATCCGGGGGATGGTTGGAGTTTCGCGAGAATCTGGAAGCGCTGGGGCGGCAGTTTCGAGTGCTCGCGCCGGATATCATCGGCTTCGGCAAAACCGATTCACCGACGCGGGATCTGAGGCATCCCGCCTATGTCGAACATATGATGCAATTTCTCGACGCTTTAGGAGTCAAAAAGACCCACTTGATCGGCAACTGCCGGGGCGGCTTGATTAGCATCTCCATTGCGGCGGAGCACCCCGAGAGAGTCGGGCGGGTGATACTGATCGGCAACGCCGGCGGCGGCATACCGCCCGAGTTGGAACAAAAAGCGCTGGCGCCCTACGCAAACTATACGGCGACCCGGGAAAAACTAAAGGCCCACCTCGAAAGGGCTTACTTCGATGTCGAACGATGGGCGCCGCCGCAGATTTTCGATCAATATCTCGCAGCGAGCGCGCGTCAGTACGGCGCCTATGCAAAGCTCGGCTGCTACCCGATGGATGTGCCGAACCTGCGGCCGCTTTTGGCCAAGATGACCGTGCCTGTGCTGTTCGTTACGGGCAAAGAGAATAAAATTTTGCCCATCGAGCAGGCGCTCATCGCCTTTAACATGACGCCCGGCGCGAAACTTTATGCGATGTCCGGTTGCGGTCTTCACGCGCAGACCGAACATCCGGAAGAGTTTAACCGGATCGCTGTCGAATTCCTAAAGGGAGATCTCAATTAGAATGGCATTCGGCAACGGAAGGTAGCCGTTCAAGAATCGCTGTTGGCTGCCGTCCCATGCCTACTTCGTCTTATGGCCAACCATGAAACCAGCGCCGTTCAATTTATTTCGGCCGAGGAACCTGGACGAGGCATTGGGTCTGCTGCAATCTTATCGCGATGAGGCCAAGGTTTTAGCCGGCGGCCAGAGTCTCGTGCCGCTGATGAATTTTCGCCTGGCGCAACCGCATAACCTGATCGACCTGAACGGGATCGACGGCCTTGACACGATCAACATCGATGAGCGGATCCTTACCTTGGGCGCCATGGTACGGCAGCGGGATGTTGAGCGGTCGCCGCTGATCGCCACGCGTCTACCGATTTTGCGCGAAGCCATCGAGCAAGTTGCTCATCCGGCAATCCGCAACCGCGGCACTGTCGGCGGCAGTTTAGTCCACGCAGATCCCGCCGCGGAACTGCCGCTGCTCTCCATTGCTCTGGATGCAATCTTCCATCTGCGCAGCTTGCGCCAGAGCCGATCGGTTGCGGCGAGGGATTTCTATCAGGGATATCTGATTACCGACATCGCGTCGGACGAACTACTGGTAGAGATCGATTTTTCTCTGCCACCTGCGGGTTGTGGCGGGTGCTGCACGGAGATCGCGCGCAGGCATGGAGATTTTGCCATCGTTGCGGCCGCCGCATTGCTCGACTTCGCCAGCGATGGAAGCGTAAATTTCGTGCGCGTCGCGCTTGGCGGCGTCGGTCCAGCTCCGATGCGCGCGGCGGCAGCCGAAGAGGCGCTCATGGGGAAGAAGCCCGGGCCCGAACTTTATCGGCGGGCCAGCGATGCTGCAGCGAAAGCAGTGGATCCTCCGGCCGACATTCACGCTTCCGCCGCCTACCGGCGCCATCTTACCGGCGTGTTGGTGCGCCGCGCCTTGGCAACCGCGGCAAGCCGCATCGAAGGTCGGGCATAATGGCGGAAAAGATCTCGATTGCGGTTAAAGTAAACGGATCAGAGCTGGCGGCAGCCGTCGAGCCGCGCCGATCCCTGGTCGATTTTTTGCGTCATGATCTCGGTTTGGTCGGAACCCACGTTGGCTGTGAGCATGGCGTGTGCGGCGCTTGCACAGTGATGCTCAATGGCCGCACGGTACGCTCTTGTTTGCTCTTTGCCGCGCAGGCCGACGGGGCGGAGGTCACGACCATCGAGGGAATCGGCTCGGGCGAAGCGCTTCATCCCTTGCAGCAGGCGTTTCAGCGCCACCATGCTCTGCAATGCGGTTTTTGCACTCCAGGAATGATTTTGGCAGCGCTGGAACTCTTGCGCGACAACCCGGATCCGACGGAAGAAGAAATACGCGTTGGCCTGGGCGGCAATCTTTGCATGTGCACGGGCTATGTCAATATCGTGCGCGCGGTGCGCGCCGCAGTGAACGACGGAAAGTCGCAATGAGCGCGAAGCAGAAATGGGTCGGGCAAGCGCTCGAGCGCATGGAGGACCATAGGCTCCTAACCAAAGGGGGTCATTTCATCGACGACCTGACGCTCCCCGGCCTCGCCCATGCGGCCTACGTACGCAGTCCCCACGCGCGCGCCAAAATCCGCCACATCGATTTCAGCCGCGCCCTTAAGCATCCTGGCGTATACGCGGTCATCACCGGCGAAGATGTGGCGCAGTCTACGCGGCCACAGCGCGGCCGGGTGCCGCTTCCTAACTCTCCCAGAGTGTATGCCGTCGCCTATGAGCAAGTGCGTTACGTCGGCGAGCCGGTGGTTGGAATCGCCGCCATCGATAGGGCGACGGCCGAGGATGCAGCGGATCTGGTTGACGTGGAATACGAGCCTCTGTCGCCGGTTGTGGACCCTGAAAAAGCGCTGCAACCGGATGCTCCTTTGGTGTTCGAAGAAATCGGTTCCAATATCCTTTGGCACAATACATTTCCGTACGGCGAAGTCGAAGCGGCTTTCGCCGCGGCGGATCTGGTCGTCAACGAGCGCGTGACCATTCACCGTTACTGCTCCACGCCCCTCGAGACCTTTGGCGTCATGGTTCAGTATGAGCCGGCGACCCATTCGTTTACAATTTGGGGTCACACCCAACAACCGGCTCAGGACCTGCACGTTCTCGCGGCGGCTTTCGGCGTCTCGCCGGGGCAGATTCGTCTGATTATTCCGCCCATGGGCGGATCGTTTGGCAACAAGGTGCGGCCGCTCTTCATCATCGCCGCGGCCTTACTGGCGCGCAAGGCGGGCCGGCCGGTGAAGTGGATCGAAGATCGGCGCGAGAGCCTTTTGGCGCTGGGCCATGCCGCGGACGGCATCATGGACATGAGCGCGGCGGTTAAGGCCGATGGAACGGTACTGGCCATCAAATTCCGCAACATTGAAAACGAGGGCGCGGGCATCGACTTTGCCGGGCGACATAACCTGCTCATGCTGAGCAACATCGCCAATTGTTATCGGCTGCAAGCGATCTCTTACGAAGGTTACTCGGTGGTCACCCATCGGTGCCCCGTGGTGGCCAACCGCGGCATCGGCAAGCCCTTCATGTGTTTTGCCGTGGAAAGAATGATGGACGCCGTAGCTCGCGCGCTAAATCAGGACCGCGCGGAAATCCGTTATCGGAATTTTATCCAGCCCGACCAGTTTCCCTACGACACACCCTCGGGACAGACGTACGACAGCGGCGATTATCCCGAGATGCTTCGCAAGGCGCTTGCGCTTGCGGACTACGATTCGTTGCGCCGCGAGCAGGCGCAAGGACGAAAGGAAGGCCGTCTCCTCGGTATCGGCATCGCCACAGCCGTGGAACCGGGCGGTTCCAACCTAGCCTACGGTATGCTCATCTCGGGTCCCTCGCAGCTTCTTAGCGGCCAGGGAGAAGCGGCGCGGGTGCGGTTGGAAACCGACGGAACGGCGACGGTTTTTACCGGCGGTCTCGATTCAGGGCAGGGGCATGCCACAGCGCTGGCGCAGATCGTGGCCGACGAGATCGGGCTCCATGTCGGCCAGGTGCGGGTCGCCACGACCTTCGACTCGGCGAGCCATCCTTATGTCATGACGTCGGGCGTCTACTCCAACAAGTTTCATGGTCATGACACGGTGGCGGCCATCGGCGCCGCGCGCAAGGTCCGTGAAAAACTCTTGAAGCGCGCCGCCGCGCAGCTCGAAGCGAACGCTGACGACCTTGAACTCGGCGATGGGCGGATTTCCGTCCGCGGCGCGCCCGATAAAGGCGTGACCATCGCGCAAGTTGCCAGCCGGGCTTACTGGAGCCTGGCGGATGAGCAGCCCGACGGTGAGCCCGGCCTCGAGGCGCTCTATTATTATAGTAACCCGTTGGCCAAGCGTCCGGACGACAAAAAAAGAGTGCGAGTCCAACTGGGGTTTGCCAGCGCGGCCCATGTAGCGGTGGTGGAAGTAGATCCGGAAACGTTCGAAATTAAAGTCCTGCGCTACCTGGTAATTCACGACTGCGGCAGGCAAATCAACCCCGGTATCGTCGAAGGGCAGGTGCATGGCGCCGTCGCCCATGGCATCGCCGCGGCGCTGTTTGAGGAGTTTGTCTACGATGAGAACGGCCAATTGCTCACCACCGGTTTTATGGATTACCTAAAGCCCACGGCCGCCGATTTGCCGAACATCGAAGGGGATCGACTGGAAACTCCGTCGCCGTTAACGTTGCTCGGTACCAAGGGAGTTGGCGAAGGTGGCGCCGTGGTGGCTCCTGCGGCCATCGCCAGCGCCGTCGAAGATGCGCTGGCGCCGCTGGGCATCCAGATCGCCGCGCTGCCCATCGTGCCGAGCCGGTTGTGGGAGGTTGCCGCTGCCGGTTTAAAGCGCTACGAGAATGCCAGGAAATGAACGCGAATTCCGCAGTAGACACGACCGGACGGCGTGAGCAAGGAATGAACCTGGAATAGCGAAAGCATCCGACGCTGCAGTTGCACAGTCTTTTTTGGCCTTTGGCAAGCGGTTGTGATGGAATTTAGATATGGAAGCAAAGCACCGACGAGCGCTATCTGCTTAGAGACAGTAACTCATTGGCTTCGCTATGGTTTGTTCCTTGCTCTTTGCGGCAGTGGCAACTGCGGAATCGGGATGAATAATCCGAATCGGCGAAATTCTAGCGCCGGTATTTTTCGGCAGCTATTTATTTTTTTGCTCGTGAGTTTTGCAACGATCTAAGGAGGCTAAACTATGGCGTTACCTGAAAGCGCGATTGCGCCGAGCGCCGGCGCTCCCTTTGGTTCCGACTTGCATAGCTTCTTGGCCCAATACGAACGCGAGTATCCGCACGAAGTCGTTCACATCGAGGAGCCATTGCGCGCGGAATGGGAAATCACAGCGCTGGCGATGAAGATGGAAAAGGCGCACCGTTTTCCGCTGCTGATTTTTCACAACGTGATCGTCGACGGCAGGCGCGCCGAAATGCCGCTGGTAACGTTCTTGATGGCCAGCCGTCTGCGCTTGGCGCGCGCCATGGGCGCCGACGTGCCGAAGGCCGGTCTGGCTTGCTACGAGCGCGTGCAAACGCGCCAGCATCCGGTCATCGTGTCGCGCGAGCTGGCGCCGGTGAAGCAAGTCGTCGAAAAGGGCTCAGACATTGACGTGCGCCGTTTTCCCGCGTTGCGCCATCACCGCATGGATCCGGGACGCTACATCACGGAAGGCCACTTTCTCACTTTCAACCGCAATACGGGGATCGACAATTCCGCCATGCATCGCGGCTGGTTGGCCGGCCGCGACGAGGTTCGCGTTTGGCTCGCGCCCAATTCGCACAACGCGCATAACCTGCGTTATTGCGAAGAGGCGGGCGAGGACATGCCGGCGGCGTACTGGATCGGTCATCATCCGCTGGCGTTATTGGGCGCGGCGAACCATATAGGGCCGGAAGAGAGTCACTATGAAACGGCGGGCGGGACCTTGGGCTCGCCGCTGCGACTGGTCGCGTCCGAGACTTTGGGAGAAAAATTCCTGGTCCCGGCGGATGCGGAAGTGGTGATCGAGGGATACATGCCCAAAGGGCAGCGTAAACCCGAGGGACCCTTCGGAGAATACACGCGGCACGTCGGGCCGCAGCGCTGGGGTCCGCTGCTCAAGGTGACCGCGGTGACTTATCGCCGCGATGCCTATTGGGACGACGTGCAGGTCGGCCATACCCATTGGATCATCAGTTTGACCAAGGAGGGCGAAGTTTTTCGTTCGGTGCAACGTTCAGTACCCGGCGTCAAAGCGGTGCATTTGCCGATGTCGGGGTGCGGCGTGGCGCATGTTTACATTCAAATAAAGAAGACCGTCGAGGGACAGGGTAAAACCGCGGCAGTGTCGGCGCTCACCTCTTACATCGGGCTCAAGCATGCCTTTGTTTTCGACGAGGATGTCGACATATTCGATGAGCGGGAAGTGCTATTGGCGCTGGCCACACGCTTTCAGGCGGACCGCTGTCTGGTGACCTTGCCGGGCATGACCGGCTCGCCGCTCGATCCCAGTTCGCCCGACGGACGACTGGTTTGCAAGACCGGTTTTGATTGCACCAAACCGCTGGGGAAACCGTTCGCCGAGCGGCTCTCGGTTTCGAATGAAGTGCTGGCGCGAATCGATCCTCTTAAGATCATCGGCGAGAAGCGTTGGAGCGACATACCGGTTGAACCGTGGGGATGAAATTAGATGGTGTGATGGAGTATCGGAATGATGGAGTAATGGTGAAAACGAATCAGCCCACTACTCCACCACTCCAGTAATCCAATACTCCAAAAATTCTACGGAGGTGCGTCATGCAAGGCAAAATGAAAGCGGCGCGCATTTACGGTTTTGAAAAAACCAGCAAGTCGCGCGATCTCGTCCGAGTCGATGAGGTGCCGATTCCCGATATTGAAGCTGGCGAGGTGCTGATTCGGGTGTTGCGCGCCGGGCTCAATCACGGCGACCTGCACATGCGCGAGGATGCCGTGCAATACACCTCCGAAGTTCCTACCATACCGTACTTGCCGATGATCATCGGCCACGACGGGTTGGGCGAGGTGGTGGAAGTCGGCCCGGATGTGAATAACGTGCGCGTGGGCGACCGGGTCGTAGTGATGTGTTCGATCACCTGCGGTTATTGCAAGTTCTGCCGCTCCGACCGCCAGCACCTTTGTCTGACGCATCGGGTGATGGGATTTATCGCCAAGTGGGGCGAGGCAAGCTCCCAGCGCATCCTCCGTTACAAAGAAGGTCTGTGGGCGGAGTATTGCCGCGTGCCTGCGACTAACGTCGTGCCGTTGCGTCCCGACGACGACATCGACGAAATGTGCAAAGTCTCGCAGATGACCGTCGGCTATCGCGCGCTAAAACGGGCGCGGTTGCACAGCGGCGAAACCGTCATCGTCAACGGCGCCACCGGTATCACGGGAATCGGCACGGTGCTCTCCGCGCTGGCCATGGGGGCGGCGCGCGTGATTGCCATCGCGCACAACCCCATCAGGCTCGAACGGATTCACGCCATCGATCCCAAGCGCGTGGCAACGGTCGCACTGGGCAAAGGCGAATCGATCACTCAGAAAGTGAAGCAGCTCACCGATGGTCAAGGAGCCAGCGTGGTCGCTGATTTATCGCCCGGCGGCGTACAAACCCTGGTCGAGTGCATCCGTAATCTGGAGGGAGGCGGGCGGGTCGCTTTGATCGGCGCCAATCCCGAACCGCTCAATCTTCCTGTGCGCTATCTGATGATCCGTTCCATCGAGATTTCAAGCGTCACCGGCCGACACTACATCGACTTTCCCGAGCTACTGGAGCTCGCGCGCCGGGGCGTCATCGATACGCGACATGTCACGACGCGCTACTTTCCGTTGGCCTCGGTGAACGACGCCATCGATTATATCGCCAAGCGCGGCGATGATGAGCCGTTGTGGCCGATGTATGCGCCCGATGCATGATGACAACGAAACAGCGGCATTCTATCTGCGGTTAAGACACGGAGAACTTGAAACAATTCTTTAGCGACTAGGGGGAATATGAAACCACGACTATTGGCGCTGATCTGGGGTTTGATGTTCATGCCGCTCTTAATGAGCGGGGCTTTCGCCGCGGCGCCGGGGCAAGAGGAGTGGGAGCGAATTCTTCAGGCCGCGAAGAAAGAGGGCAAGGTCTCTATTATTGGCCCAACCGGAGCGGACCGCCGCGATGCGCTAACCATTGCTTTTGAGAAAAAATACGGCATCAGCGTCGACTATCACCCCGATTCCGGCGCGGGAATTTTGCCGCGGCTCAGCGCCGAGCGCAAGGCCGATCGCTACCTGTGGGACATTGTTATCACCGGGACCACGACGGGGCTCGAGAACCTGATCCCGGCTCGGGTTTTGGATCCCCTAGAACCGAATATCATTCTACCTGAAGTAAGAGATCTCAAACTTTGGCGCAACGGGGCTCTGGAATTTCTCGATCCAGGCCGGCAACTGTTGGTCATGAGTCCGTACCAACGCGGAACCATCTTCGTCAACTCCACGCTGGTCAACGCTAAAGAATTCAAATCTTACAAAGAGCTGTTGGACGCCAAGTGGAAGGGTAAGATTGTGGCGGACGATCCACGCAAGTCTGGCCCGGGGCAGGCGACTTTCACGTTCTTTTTCCTGCATCCCGATCTCGGTGTGAAATTTATCCGGGCAATAGCTGGCCAAGGGCTCACCTTGCTCCGAGATTACGCTCAAGAGGTCAACATGGTTGGCCAGGGGCGCTATCCCGTCGGCCTCGGGCTTTCCGATAGCTTGGCCGAGCAGCGCGCAAAGCAGGGAGTGCCGGTGGAGATCGTCGATATCCGGCAGTTAAAGGAAGGCTCGGACACGAGTCCCGCGTCCGGCGGCCTGTCAATCTTCAATCGCCCGCCGCACCCTAACGCGGCGAAAGTTTATATCAACTGGCTGCTCTCCAAAGAAGGGCAAACACTCTACGCCCGGGCCACGGGATACATCAGCAATCGCCTCGATGTTCCCACGGATCACGCCGCGCCTTGGCGCGTGCCGCAGCCTGGTTCGATCAAGACCTATACCCAGGAAGCGATTGACAAGAAGGATGATTTGTCTCCGATATTGACTGAGGTCTTCGGTCGGTAAAGTGGCGTGGGAGGTCAGGTCGCGTCGAAGATTGTGGTGAAAAACCCTCCGTTCATGCTTCGGGAGCATGAACGGAAGATTATGAATGTAATTCCGGCTAAGCTTAGTCGGAGGGTAGACGAAGTTTTTTCAGCAGGATCATTGAAGCCGGATTCCGCAGTTGCGCTCAGCAGGAAGCGCGAGGTGGAACCCTTCCGTAGCAAAGTCGATGGGCTTCTGCCTCTGAGCAAACGTCGATCAGCGGTGCTGGATGGAACGTTAAAGCTCGTCACAGCGAAGTGCGTAAGCGCGAAATGACATTGAAATTTCACAGTCGGACGCCTTCGCTACTCCAGGGTTCCACCTCGCTTCCGGGCTCCAGTTTAATTGCGGAATCCGGGTTGAGCGTGGCCCTGCGGTTTAAAGCATAGACGGGGTCCTTTTCCATGCAGAAAGCTTTGGTACTGATCCTATCTCTATGGTGTGCCATCCAGGCTGGTGTTGCCTTTGCCGCTTCAAGCGACGATTGGAGCAAAGTCATGGAAGCGGCAAAGAAGGAGGGCACCGTAACAGTGTCGGCTACCGTGGGTACGGCCATCGGTCAAGTCCTGAGCAAACCCTTCGAAGAAAAATATGGCATCCGGGTAGAGTACACAGGAATCCTCGGCGGCCAACTGGGGGCCCGGCTCAAGCGCGAGCGGGATGCAGGTCTATATCTGCTCGACGTGGTCGTTCACGGCACCACCACCGCGCTTACAACCTTGAAACCCATGGCTGCGCTGGATCCCATTGAGCCCGCGCTGATTCTTGCGGAGGTAAAGGACCGTAAAAACTGGCTCGGCGGTAAACTTTGGTTCTCAGATAAGCAGAAATTTAACCTTCTCCTTGGACTTACGACAAGACCTGCGTTTGCGATTAACTCAAAACTTGTGAGCGCGCACCAGTTCAGGTCTTTCAAAGATCTTTTAGAGCCCAGATGGAATGGAAAAATTATCGTCGCTCGCGATCCACGTATCGCTGGCCCGGGACAAGCGATCTTTACGCACTTTTTTCTGCACAAAGATCTGGGGGTTGAGTTTATCCGCGGCTTGGCCAAGCAAAAGTTGACGATTCTCCGGGACGACCGTCAAGCAATGGATTGGTTGGGCCAAGGAAAGTATCCGATTGCCCTTGGGCCGCCAGAGACCATTTCGGAGGATTTGATCGATAAAGGGGTTTCGATCCAGTTGATTGCTCCGCAGCAGTTAACGGAAGGAGGAGATCTCAGCCCCGGTCCTGCAAGTCTCATGCTTATGAATAAAGCGCCACATCCCAATGCCGCACGGGTTTACATCAATTGGCTGATGTCAAAGGAAGGGCAAACGTCATTCTCGAAGGCGACAGGAATTCCAAGTCTCAGAATCGACGTGCCTTCGGACCACATCGTTCCGTGGCGCAAGCCGGTGCCCGGTTACCTGGAAACTTACACCGAGGAGGCGCTGGCGCGGAAAGGTGATTTGATCAAACTGCTCGAGTCGGTTTTACCCAAGTGACCACGCTAGGAACTCGCGCTGTTGGCCCGTAAGGAGATGCGCATGGCTCAGATAAAAAATCTACGCGACTTTCTCGCCGAAGCGCGGCGGCGCGGGCGGCTACATGAATTTACCGAGTCGATCAACAAGGAGACCGAATTGATGCCGCTCTACCGCGTCCAAACGCGCGGTCTACCCGAGGAAGAACGCTCGGTCTTGCATTTCAAAGATGTTCGCGGCTCTGATGGACGGCGCTCGGGCATGCAGGTTGCGGCTGGCGTCTATGGCGCATCGCGCGAGTTTCTCACCTGGGGCATCGGGTGTGAATCGGTCCAGGAAGGCTTTGAACGGTGGCACAAAGGGTTGATGGAGCCGCTTGAGCCGGTGATGCTGTCAAGCGCGCCGGTGCATGAAGAGGTGCACACGGGAAGTGAGCTCTCTGAACTGGGATTGGACGAGATCCCCGCGCCGGTGGAGGAGCCGGGCTTTAGCTGCGTGGTTCGGACGGGAACGCCGGTGATCACAAGAGATCCCCAAACCGGCATGAGAAACATGGGCGCTTACAATGGATTTTTTCGGGCGCGGGACCGAATCGTTTCCGGTTGCGCGGTGTTTCATGACGCGATGGCGCATCACTGGCCCAAGGCCAGAGAGCGCAAAGAGCCCCTGCCGGTGGCGATCGTCGTTGGGCCGGCCCCAGTATTGATGGCGCTGGCCGCGGCGCCGATTCCGTATGGGACCAGCGATGAAATCAAGATTGCCGGTGGAATTATGGGCACGCCCGTGGAGATGGTGCCCTGCAAGACGGTGCCTTTGGAAGTTCCCGCGCACGCAGAGATCGTCATTGAAGGTCTCATGTCGACGGAGACCACCGAGCCGTTGACCGCGTTCGGCGAGTATCCCGGTTACATGTCCACCGAAGAAACCTATCTGCCAACGATTCAGGTCACGGCCATCACGCACCGCCGAAACGCGATTTTTACTCCCGTCACCGTGGGCTTTTATCCGAGCGATTCCAACACGCTTCTCGGCTTTGTCCATGAATCGATGCTGTACCATCACCTGCGCTATGGCGCGGGCTTTCCGATCGTTGACATTCATTTTCCCGACAGCAGCGCGGCGCGGGAATTTTGTCTGATCCGTTTGCGGCGCCAAAGAGGCGTCGACCCTTGGGGCGTGTTGCACGCCGCCGCCGGCCACATGGGCGGCGCCAAGTTTTTGGTCGTCGTCGACGAAGACATCGACGTGCGCGATCACGACGCCATTTTGTGGGCGCTGTCTTTTCGCTTCCGCCCGGAAGCCGACATGGAGATGGTGTACGGGCGCAGTCCCGCGCTTGATCCCTCGAGCGCGCCGCCGGGAGTAGGCCAGGGTGAGATGGTCTATGGCTACTCAGTCAGCGGCCATCAGAACGGAAGGCTCTTGCTCAACGCCGTGCGCAAGTGGGCATATCCGCCGGTGGGGCTGCCTGCAAAGGAACATATGGAAAAGGCCTTGAAGCTTTGGTCGCGACATGACGACCTGCCAAAACCTAAACTGCGCGAGCCGTGGTACGGTTATTCACTTGGCAACTGGCGAGAAGAAGACGCCGAGAACGCGCGGCTCATAGCTGAAGGGAAATATCTCGAATTAGGCGAGAAGATGGCCGCGCGGCAGCGTCCGGTCACGACCGGCCTGGTGCGCCAAGACATTGTTGTAGGACGCTAATGCGCCGGCGAATTAAACTCGAAACGCGAAAGCCGAAACTCGAAACCTTGCGCACATTAGTCGCAGTCCTTGCTCTAATGGCAGCAAGCGCGGCTCACGCCGCCTCGTCTTGGCAAGAAGATTGGGAGCGGGTTCTCCAAGGCGCGAAGAAGGAAGGCCGAGTGTCGGTCATCGGCTTTTTGGCGAAAGAAGTGCGCGATGTCCTCACCCAACCCTTCGAGAAGAAATTTGGCATTCCGGTTGAATATCTGAGCGCGTCCGGTCCCGAAGTGCCGCCAAAGCTTTCGGCGGAACGAAAAGCCGGCCAGTTTCTGTGGGACGTATATATCGGCGGCACGACCACTAGCCTGACGGCGATGGACCCGGTGGGGGTGCTGCAGCCGTTGGAGCCGAGTTTGGTTCTTCCTGAAGTGAAAGAGTCGAAAAACTGGCATGGCGGCGGGCCGGAGTTCGTCGATGAGAATCGGCAAATTCTTATCATGGTCCGACGCCAGCGCGGGACGTTTTTCGCAAACCCGAGTCTCGTGAATAGCAAGTCTTTTAGCAGCTACAAAGATCTCCTGGACGCCAGGTGGAAGAAAAAAATTGTCGTTCACGACCCGCGCATCGCCGGGCCCGGCCAGGCAACGTTCACATTCTTTTATCTGCATCCCGAACTGGGCCTTCAATTCATCCGTGCGCTGGCGCAACAGGAGCCGATGGTTCTAAGAGATTTTCGGCAAGAGGCTGATGCCGTCGGCCAGGGTCGCTATCCAATTCTCATCGGGGGCAATGAAGCTACCATTGAAGAATTGATCAAACAGGGTGTTCAGCTCGCTATCGTCGAGCCGCGCCAACTCAAAGAGGGCTCGGACATCAGCCCCGGCTTCGGGGCCCTTTCGCTATTAAATCGGCATCCGCATCCGAACGCAGCGAAGCTGTACATCAATTGGCTTTTGTCGAAAGAGGGGCAGGTGGAGTTCAGTCGCGCCACCGGCTACGTAAGCGGCCGCCTCGATGTGCCGAGCGACCACGTGGCGCCGTGGCGGGTACCGATTGCGGGATCGGTTAAGACCTACACAAGAGAAGCAATGACCGCCAGGGAGCCGCTGAGCGCGCTGTTGCGCGAGGTGTTCGGACGTTAGAAGGAGAGACTATGCCCCACAAAGACCTGAGAGCATGGCTCGGCGACGTAGAGCGATTGGGCGAGCTGCGAATTCTGCGCGGCGCGCACTGGGATATCGAAATCGGCGTGTTGGCTGAACATCTAATGCGCGGACGTAATCAGCCAGCGGTTTTATTTGACGATATCGTTGACTACCAGACGGGCTATCGTCTGCTGGTCAATGACATCGGCTCTAAAGGGAGGCTCGCTCTCACCCTCGGGCTTGCGCAGGGTCTCGACGAAGCCGGCATTAAAGCCGCGTGGCGCCGCAAGCGCAAGGAAATGCAGTTGATCCCGCCGAAATACGTCAAGGATGGTCCAGTGATGGAAAATGTGCTGCGCGGCGATGCCATCGACATGGGAAAATTTCCCGCGCCGCGCTGGCATGAAAAAGATGGCGGGCGCTATTTGGGCACCGGCGATGCCGCAATCACCGCTGACCCCGATGACGGCGCTGTCAACATGGGCGCGTACCGGGTGATGACTTTGGACCGGGACCGTGTTTTCCTCTACATATCTCCCGGAAAACATGGCCGCGTCCACCGCGACAAATGCTTTGCGCGCAACGAGCCCATGCCCGCCGTGATCGTTCTTGGCGGCGAGCCGCTTATTCACATGGCCGCCAGCACGTCAGTTGCGCAGCAGGTCTGTGAGCTTGACTACGCCGGCGGTCTCAAGGGTGATCCTATCGAAGCGATCCGCGGTCCCGTTACGGGTCTGCCGATACCGGCCCGTGCTGAGATCGCCATCGAAGGTTACGCGATGCCTAATGAGCGTCTGCCGGAGGGTCCATTCGGTGAATGGACCGGTTACTATGCGAGTGGAGTGCGCGACGAGCCGGTGTTTCGCGTCAAAGCGCTCTATCACCGAAACGATCCCATCGTTCTCGGTTCTCCGCCTGTTAAGCCGCCCTCAGGCAAGGTCTACACCCAGGCAATCCTCCGTTCGGCCGCCATCGAAGAGGATCTGGAAAACGCCGGGGTGCCGGACGTCAAGGCGGTTTGGTGCCATGAGGCGGGCGCGGCCCGGATGTTTGTGGTTATCGCGCTGCGCCAGCGGTATGCCGGTCACGCGCGGCAGGCAGCCGCGATAGCGTTGCAGAGCCGCACGATCGCGTACCTGTCGCGTTGGGTCATCGTGGTGGATGAGGATATCAATCCCATGGATCTCGAAGAGGTTATCTGGGCGATGAGCACGCGCAGCAACCCTGAAAAGGACATTGACGTCCTGCGCCAGACCTGGAGCGGGCCGCTCGATCCGCTCATCTCACCCGAGGACAAGAAGCGCCGCGAGTATTTTTCTTCAAAGGCGATCATCGACGCTTGCCGGCCTTTCCCATGGCGCAACGAGTTTCCCGAAGTCTCCGAGTCGAGCCCGGCGTTGAAGCAACAGGTGTTAAGCAAATGGCGCAAGTTTCTTGCGCAAGATTAATCAAGAGAGGTGCGGCAATGAGAATCATACCGTTATTGCGTTCTTCAGTCATGGTCGTGGCCGTTCTGTGGGCCGCGAGTGCGGAAATATGCTTTGGCCAGGAGTGGGAGAAAGTTCTGGCGGCGGCAAAAAAGGAAGGCAAAGTCGCGGTCATCGGTCCCGTTGGGGCGGACCGCCGCGACGTATTGGTCGAACCATTTCAAAAGAAATACGGTGTCCCGGTAGAGTATTTCTCGGATCGAGGGTCCGGTATAGGTCCGCGACTTACGGCCGAGCGCGGCGCGGGTCAATACCTTTGGGATATAGCCATCACCGGGACCACGACGGGTCTGCTGGTGCTGCTTCCCGGCGGCATGTTGGATCCGATGGAGCCGGCGCTGGTTTTGCCCGATGTTAAAGACCCCAAGCAATGGCGTGGCGGCGGTCTCGAGTTTGTTGACTCCGGAAAGCGTTTCCTGGTGATGACTCCATCTCAGCGCGGCACGCTTTTCGTCAACCCCAAAGTAGTCAAGCCGCAGGAAATCAAATCCTATAAAGATCTGCTCAATCCAAAATGGCGCAAAAAGATCGTCATGGACGACCCGACCCGGGCGGGGCCGGGTCAGGCGACGTTTACTTTCTTCTACCTCCATCCGGATCTCGGTCCGAATTTCATTCGCGCTTTGGCCAAGCAAGAACCCACTGTCTTGAGAGACTATACGCAGGAGATCGACGGAATTATCAGGGAAAAATATTCCATCTTGATCGGCGTATCAGACATTGTGGCGGAAGAGCGTCTGAAGGATGGGTTGCCCATAGCGATCCTCGATCCACGACAGATCAAGGAGGGCTCTGATGTAAGCCCGGGATCCGGTGGCTTGGGTCTTTTCAATCGAGCGCCGCACCCAAATGCCGCCAAGGTTTACATCAACTGGCTGCTATCTAAAGAGGGACAGACCGGATTTGCCAAGGTCAACGGGTATATCAGCTCCCGGTTGGACGTGCCCACCGATCATTCGCCGTGGCGCGTGCCGATCCCGGGATCGATCAAGACTTACACGCAGCAAGCGATCGACATAAAAGATGAGCTGATCGCGTTGTTCAAGGAAGCATTCGCGCGATGAGATCGAGCGCGCAAGCTCGAGGAGAGGGGTCAATGAAATCCATGGCCAAGAATACGCTCGTCGCCTTGACGCTTACGTTGCTGGTTTCGGCAACCGCCACGGCGCAAACGGCGACGTCCTGGGAACAGATCGTGGCAGCCGGGAAGAAAGAAGGCACAGTCACCGTCATAGGCCCACAGGGAAGCGAGACGCGGGATGCGCTTACCCAGGGATTCCAAAAAAAGTATCCCGAGATCAAGGTCGAACTGCTCAGCATGGCCGGAAATCAGATCGGACCGAAGTTACTCAATGAGCTCGCGGCCTCCAGATACGCGACGGACGTTGTGATCACGGGCACGACCACAGCGCTTGAAACTCTGGTGCCGGGGAAAGCGGTCGTTCCCGTGCGACCACATCTGGTCGGACCCAACACCCGAGATCCGAGCAAATGGCGAGGCGGAAAGCTGGCGTTTTCCGACGATGCTCAAACTTACAATTTGGTTTTCAGCACTTATGTCAAAGCGCCCTTTATTTACAACACAAATATGGTTTCCGTCGCTGAGTTCAAGTCGTGGAAAGACCTTTTGGAGCCCAAGTGGCATGGGAAAATCGCGCTTAAAGACCCCATCGGCGCTGGCGGTGGACTGGGGAATTCCACCCTCTGGTATACGCACGAAAGCCTCGGCAAGGATTTCATTCGCAAGCTGGTGACCCTTAAAGATCTTGTCATGCCGCGAGACGATCGGCAGATGCTTGACTTCGCGGCGCGCGGCAAATATCCGATTGCCATTGGGCCCAGCGATGTATTGACCAACGAGTTTATCGCGCGCGGATTACCGCTTAAACATTTGCACCCGGAAACATTGAAAGAGGGCACTTACATTACCGCGGGAAATGGGTCTTTGGTGATTGCGCGCAACGCGCCGCATCCGAACGCGCTGCGGGTCTACGTTGATTATCTTCTTTCTCCCGAAGGGCAGCTGGAATGGAGCAAGGCGGCGCGTTTCGCTAGCCTGCGCCGGGATGTTCCTAACGATCATGTGCAGGACATCCTCGTGCCTAAAGAAGGTATGGCGTACCCGGAGATCTCAACCGAGCGTTATGTCAAATTACGCGAAGAGATCGTTCAGTTTCTGAAAACGATCATGCCGCGTTAGGACAAAGAAATGGGGCACTTGTGCGGTGGAGTAATGGCGTGACGGACAACCCACAGCCCGACTGCTCCATTACTCCGCCGGGCCAATCCCGGCGAGGAAATCGACATGGCTTTTGCAGGGCTTAGAGAATTTATCGAACTGCTCGAAAGAGAGGGCGAACTCGCGCGGGTGAAGGTGCCGGTGGACCTCGACCAAGAGCTTGGGGCGGTCTGCGTAACCAGCTTGCGGGGCCGCGGTCCGGCGCTGTTGTTCGAGCGGCCGGGCGGCAAGGATATGCCAATTTTCATAAACGCCTTGGCGTCCCGCAAACGTTACGCCCTGGCCATGCAATGCGAGCAGCAGGAAGTTCACCGGGAGTGGAATCGCCGTGTCAGCCAGCCATTGCCGCCGGTGCAAGTGAACGGCGGTCCAAGCCAGGAAGTTGTTCTTGAAGGGGATGACATCAACATCTTAGAGCTTCCCGCTCCGCGACTTAATAATCTCGACGGCGGCGCTTTTTTGACCCTTTGCTGCCATATCACTCGCGATCCGGTGGCCGGGTTTCGCAATGTCGGTATTTATCGCAATCAAGTGCATGGCCGGCGCACGCTGGGAATTCTGTCGGGACCGTACACAAACTTTATGCTGCAGCACCGTAAAGCTCCCACCGAGCCCTTTCCCATTGCCATCGCGATCGGCGTCGACCCGCGCCTGGTGATGGCGGCGTCCTGTCCGTTTCCATTCGGCGCCGATGAGCTGGCAATGGCCGGCGCAATTCGCGGCAAGCCTTTTGAAGTCGTGAAGTGTAAAACCGTGCCGCTGCAAGTGCCGGCCGACGCAGAGCTCGTGCTTGAAGGTTTTCTCAAGCCGGATGAAAAACAGGAAGAAGGCCCTTTCGGCGAGTTCACGGGTCATTACGGCGGGTTGAAAATGCCCCGCCCGACCATTCACCTGACCGCGCTCACGAGACGAAAAAATCCAATTCTTCATCTCGCCTATCAAGGCGCGCCGCCGCATGAGACCGACGTGCTCACCGCTGTCGGCAAGGAGTCGGAAATTCTCCGCAACATCACTCTGGCCGGAGTCAAATCGGTCCATCTCACTGAGGGTGGCTGCGGTGTCTTCCATGTCGTGGTGGCCATCGACAAGCTCTATGAGGGATACGGCAAGATGGTTGGGCTTGCGGTGTTCGGTTCGCCGAGCGGCCGGCATATCAAGCAGGTGATCGTGGTCGATGAGGACGTCGATCCGTTCGATCCCGCCGCGGTCGAATGGGCGGTGGCGACGCGCGTGCAGCCGCACCGCGACATTGAGATCATGAGCGGGCTTACCGGGATTTTTTTGGATCCATCGTTGCCGAAGGAAGAACAAGAGGGGCCCGCGCGCACGTCCAAGATTCTCATCGACGCGACCCGATACGACGCCAAGAGTTTTCCGCCGGTCTGCCTGCCGGCGCGGGATATGATGGCGAGGGTGGAAAAGGATTGGGAACGATACGGGATTGGCAAGGCGACCGGCAACAAGCGCTAGGCGACATTCGGTCGAAGGGCCGTTATTGCACAGTTGCCGATTGTCTCACGCCGGTACTCTATTCGCTCTAAAAAAAGGGGGGATCGATGGATCAGCAATCAGTACAAGTCATCATGGAGACGCTTAAAGAGGAAGGCATCGATTTAGCCGTGACGCTCCCCGAGGAGCCGACCTTTGCCCTCACCGAAGCGATGCGGCAGGATCCTTATTTCCAAGCGGTGACAGTGGCTGGCGAAGGAAACGGTCTCGCGTTCTGCGCCGGCGCCGCTCTCGGCGGGCGGCGGGTGGTCTTCGTCACCGGTGTGGCCGGCCTGCTGGTCGGCAGTTGGGCATTGTCGCAGATGGGGATGGTTTATGGCGCGCCAATTCTGATTCTCGCCTCGTACCGGGGCGACTTCGGTGATCACAGCGGCATCCCGGGATCGCAGCTGTTGATGTTCAAACAGGTGGCCGAGCCGCTGCTCGGCGCGTTGCGCGTGCCCTATCGCGTGGTCAGTCAGAAAGCGACGCTTAAACGGATGATCCAGGAAGGCAGCTTCGCGTGCCAGGATTACAGCCACCCCATCGTTCTGTTGTTGAGCGGGGAGGTGCTTTGGTGAAGCGTCTCGATTGTCTGAAAGTTTTGGCGCCGTTGGTCGACGAGCATATGCTCGCCGTCACCAGCCTTTCGACGAACACGCCGTTCTGGTTCACCGTCCGGCCCCAAGGACCGAACTTTTTCGCCCTTAACATGGGACTTTGTTTGCCTTTTGCTCTCGGGCTTAGCGTCGCCTTTCCCAAGCGTAAGATCATCGCGATAGACTCCGACGGCAGCTTGATGAACGATAGCAGCAGCTTGATCACCGTGGCGGATGTGAACCCGCCGAATCTCGTGGCCTTCGTCATGGATAACGGTTCGTACGCCCACATGGGACCGACGTTTACGACGCGCAGGACCGACTTGGCGAAGATGGCCCAGGGAGCCGGTATCGCCAACACCGGCACTGTCGGGTCGTTGGAGGAATTTTCCGCGGCGGCCAAGCAAGCGATGGAAAGCCGCGGCCCGACTCTCATCGTCGCCAAAGTCGAGCGGGACGCCGGACGCGTGTCCGCCGATCGTAGCCGCACATCGGGACGGCCCATGAGAGAATGGTTCATGGACGCGGTGCGCCACCACCCCGATTACAAAGGGGGTCGTTAAATGGGGGGATCGCATTTATTCAACTCGGGGGTTTATGATGAAGCGCTATGATTGTTTAAAACTTTTGGCGCCTTTGGTTGACGAGCATATGCTCACAGTAACCAGTCTTTCTTCGAACACGGCTTTTTGGTCCGACCTCAGGCGCGAAGGGGTAAACTTTTTCGGCTGCAACATGGGGCTCTGTATTCCGTTCGCGCTGGGGCTCAGCGCGGCTTTCCCCAGGCGCAAGGTCATTGCTCTCGATTCGGATGGCAGCTTGATGATCGATACCAGCAGCTTGATCACTGTGGCTGACGTCAATCCGCCGAATTTCGTGGCGATCGTCATGGATAACGGCTCCTACGCGCGAATGGGATCGACGTTTACGGCGCGCAAAACCGATCTGGAAAAGATCGCCCAGGGCGCGGGGATCGCCAAAACCGGCACGGTGCGCGGTGAAGAAGCGCTGGCGGCCGCGGTCAAGCACGCGCTCGAAACCAGCGGGCCGCATTTCATCGTCGCGAAAGTAGAGCCGGACGTGGTGCGAGTCAAAGGCGATCCGCACCGCACCTATGGCCGTGCCATGAGAGAGTGGTTTATGGACGCCGTGCGCCGCCACCCGGATTACCAACAGGCAAGAAAATAAATCGCCTAACTCACCTGGGAGGTTCACATGGTTCTCAGCGAATCAGCGGACATAATGGAAGCTGTGGCGAAGGAGAGATTCCTCCGTAAGTCTCCCTTCTTGGAATTTTGCGACGCCGAAGGACTGCCGGTCATCACGGGATATGGCGTGGAGGACTTGCGCACGGTGCCGCTCGGTCACTGGGAACGTCTTGGCGGTCCGGCGGCATACTGCCATCTCGAGGGCTCGCAGGGGTTCGTCGGCTCCATGGTGGCCGAGATTCCGCCGGGGAAAAATCTAAAACCCATGCGCCATCTTTACGAGGAGCTGATCCTCATCCTTGAGGGACGCGGCGCGACGCAGTTCTGGTGCGAGAAGACCAACCAAACCATCCTGCTCGAGTGGCAAGCGGGCAGCCTTTTTTCGCCGCCGCTTAACGTCAAGCACCAGCATTTTAACGGCTCGGCAACCGAGCCGGTGCGCTACGCCGCGCCGAGCAACGCGCCGATTATTTTCAACGCCTTTGCTTCTGCTGACTTCATCTTCAATACGCCCTACGAATTCACCGATCGGTTCTCGGGTCAGAACAACTATTTTTCGAGCGAGGTCAAGGAGGGAGAGTTCGAGGATACCTCGATTAATTTCATTTCCGACATTTACGCCGTGCCGTTGACCAAATATCCACGGCGTGGCGTTGACTATAGCCGGCTTGGAATCACCGGCTCGGGTAACAAGGCGATGGTCGGGCATATCATGGCCATCGGCAGCGGCACTTATCGAAAGCCCCACTACCATGGCTCCGGCGCTCAGGTGATCGTCCTCGATGGTAAGGGCTACACGCTCATGTGGCCGAAATACGATCCCAAGGAGGCTCCTAAAGAGAGTAAGTTTGTGAAGGTCGACTGGCGCAAGGGGAGTCTTCTGGTGCCGCCCGAAGGCTGGTATCACTCTCACTTTACGACCAGCCCGGAAGCCGCGCTCCATTTGGCTCTGCGCCGTGGCCAGCGCGGGGTCGGTAAACGATATCTACCCACTGTGCCTGAAAGCGAAGGCGGCACGGTGATGGATTACGAAGATGAGCCGCGGGAAGTGCGCGCAATTTACGAGGCCGAGCTGGCAAAAACAGGGGTTGAATGCCGGATGCCACCGGCGAATTATCGAAGCTGAAGCGAGTTCCCTATTGCAGAGATTTAGCACAGGAGTCGGCGCGCCAGTTGCCGTCCTTCCGGCGTCCGGACTGTGGCGCAACGTCATTCTGCGGCCCTTCGACGTGCTCAGGATAAACTCCGCCGAAGAATCTCGTCTTCGTAACACCTTGAAAATGCGAGATGCTTCGCCCCGCCAGACTATGTGAAAACTCATTAGGAGCCCTTCGACGACGCTCAGGGCGAACGGCTAAATGCTTGATTTGTACAATGTTTCAGGAGCGAAAATGGAAAAATGTAAGGAGGATGAGATGCAACTCAGACTGAGACTCTTGGCCGTTAGCTGGATCGTGGCACTATTCGTTTCATCTCCCGTCGCGCTCGCCGGCTCAGCGCCGCCTGCGAGTGATCCCGCCTGGAACAAAACTGTCGCCGCCGCCAAAAAAGAAGGGAAAGTGGTGATCATCGGCCCTTCGGGTTCGGACGTCCGAGACGCCTACACCTTAGGCTTCCAGAAGAAATACCCGGAGATCGAAGTCGATTTCAGCGGTATGCGTGGCGCGGAGGTGGCGCCAAAATTGTTGGCCGAGCTCAAAGCGAACCATTACTCGACCGACATTGCAGTAGCGGGCACAACGACGGCTCTCGCCAGCCTCGTGCCGGCCAATGCGGTGGTGCCGTTGCAGCCCTATCTCATCGGTCCGGAAGCGAAAGATGTTTCCAAGTGGCGCGACCGCAAACATCATTTTTCCGACAGCACGGAAAAATATAATTTGTACTTTGGCTCGCGGGTCCAAGTCGCTTTTGTTTATAACACCGAGCTTACACCTCCTGAGACTATGAAAAACAAAATCAAAACCTGGCAAGACCTCCTCAATCCTGAGTGGAAAGGTAAAATTGCGGTGCTCGACCCGCGCCAGGCGGGAGCCGGCTTGGATCTCTCGACCTATTGGTACACGAACGAAAAGCAAGGATTGGGCAAGGAGTTCATGCGCAAGCTGTTCACGACGCAGGATGTCTTCATTTCCAGGGAAGAACAGCAGATCCTCGACTTCGTCGCCCGGGGGCGCCATATGATCGCCATCGGCCCCAGTGGGACGCTAACCTTTCAGCTGATATCCAGGGGACTGCCGCTTGCGCTGTTCGGTAGCGGCGCGATGCAAGGCGACGGCTTTGTGACCGCTAGCAATGGTACGATAACAGTGGTGCGCAATGCACCGCACCAGAACGCGGTCAAAGTTTATATTGACTATCTGCTTTCTCGGGAGGGGCAAACCCTTTGGAGCAAGGCGTCGGGGTTGGCGAGTCTCAGAACCGATGTTCCGAAGGACCATATCCCCGAGGTTCTGGTTCCCGACGAAGGGGTCAAATATCAGGAGACCCACCTGGAGAAATACGTCATGATGAGAAAGGAAATCGTCGAATTTCTAAATACTGTCATACGGCGCTGAACCTTTAGCCATTGTACGGTCCTGTTACGCCGGGTTGCAGTTCCGTCTGCAATCGAATAGGCGAGAAGAATAAGTTTCGAACGCGCTCCGCCGGCAGCCAGCGTTTGTGTTTTTTGGTGAGTGCACTTTCACGGTCATTCAGGAAGATCTCACATAAACGAATCGACTATATATATAAAGGCGGTGTCCCGTGAATCGTTTCGAGATCGGCATTCAAATGTGGCCCTGGTATTCCATCAAGACATTGGTTTCGTACGCAGAGCGAGCATTGGAGTTTTTTCCATTCGATCAGATCTGGATGTGCGACGAATTCCAATATGAAGACTCCTTTACCGTGTTGGCGGCAATGGCGATGCGGCTGAACGTTTCGGTCGGCACCATGGTGACATTTCCCCACCGCAATCCGATGGAGCTGGCCCAGAGGTTTTCCGGCATTGCCGGCCTCATTCATGAAGGGAAGGAGGTTTCGGCGGGCATCGGCGCGGGGGGCGCCGTGCAAGAACAAGTGGTGAGCGAAAAGACCGCGCCGATGGCCGTGATGGAGGAAACCACACGTTTCTTGAAATCCTTATTCGCGGGGGAGAGCGTCGATCTGAAAGGCTATCCCCGGCTGTCCGCAAGATTTCGTTATAACCCGCGCACAAAGGCGAAACTCTATTTTCCGCCGCGCCCGGCGGTTCCGGTCTATCTTGCGGCCGGCGGCCCTAAAATGTTCGATATGGCGGGAAGGCTTGGTAATGGCGTTATTTTAACCCAGTTGAATCCCTGGACTTCGCTGCCGGGTATTCACCGGGGTATGTTCAAGCAGGCAGTTCAGATGGTGGCGGAAGGGCGGCAGGCCGCGACCGCAGATGGCGCTTTCAAAAAAATCTATAATCTGCACGTATCCGTTTCAGCAGACGGAGAGAGAGCGAAACAGTGGGCCAAGCGCAATACATCTTATGCCTTAGCCGGAAGCCTCGGCCGTTATCCGCAAGTCCTCAAATCCACGGGAGTCGATCTCAAAGACGTGGAACCGGTGCGCGACGCGTACGTTAACGGGTTGGGGGTCGACGAGGCAGCGCGGCGAGTCTCGGATAAACTACTGGCGGACGCGGGTTTTATTGTTGCCGGGACGCCGAAAGAAGTTTTGGCCAAGTGTGAAACCATTCTACCTCTCGTGCGCGAAGCCGGTGTCGATCAACTGGTGATCGGCGTGCCGCTCGGCCCCAACGTTCCCGAAGCGCTCGATATTATCGCCAAAGAGATCATTCCGGTCCTTCAATGAAGCGTTTGTCCTCCAACCTCTATGTTGAATCGGTGAACGGAGAGCAGACGATTCATTGTATATGCGGTTTCGCGCTGGGCCCCGCCGATGGCGTTAAGGATCCAAAAAAATTGCTCAAGGTGAAAGATGCCGATTTGTCCAGGGCCGGTCCAAACGTAAATCCTCACGCTCTCGGCGCCCAACGATTTTTCCTCCGCGAATTCTATTGTCCTGCCTGTTTTCGGCTGATCGAAACTGAAGTGGCTTTGAAGGAAGCATGAAGTTTGTCGTTGGAGTCGACACCGGCGGAACCTTCACAGATTGTGTGGCCATCGGCGAGGACGGCTCGGTCACGTGGGACAAGGCTCACACCACGCCGCAGGATCACAGGGTGGGCATTCTCGAGGCGATCGGCAACACCAGCGCGCGACTCGGCCTCTCCAGGGCCGAGCTTCTGAGCGAGACAGTCGCGTTAGGGATAGGTTCCACCGTTGGGCTCAATGCGCTTCTCGCGCGCGCCGGCGCCAAGGTTGGTCTGCTCACCACCCGAGGGCATGAAGATAATCTATTTATCGGACGCATCCATCAGAAAGTAGCCGGCTTGGGCGAAGAAGAGATCAAAGACGTAGTCCGTCTGAACAAGGCGGATCCATTGGTTCCTAGATCCCTCGTTCACGGGATCAATGAGCGAGTGGATTATAAGGGGGCTGAGCTTGTGCCACTCGCTCTCGAAGAGGTCGAAAACGCGGTGAGGGAAATGGCGCGCCGCGGGATCGAGTCTCTGGCCGTTTGTTTTCTTTGGTCGTTCATGAATTCCGCCCATGAGCGAGGTGTTCGTGACTTTGTAAAAGATCGATTCCCGGGAATTTTCGTCACGACCTCGAGCGAGGTTGCGCCACTTTTAGGCGAGTACGAAAGGACCGCCACGACGGTGATTAACGCGACCCTGGGACCGATCGTCGCGCGCTTTATGGGACGGCTCGTAGAAAGCTTGCACGCCGCGGGCTTCGGCGGTCCGGTGCTGGCCATGCATTCCCTCGGTGGGGTAATTCCTTGTGACGAAACGGGCAGTAAAGCCGCGCATATTATGGCCTCGGGCCCGGTTGGCGGAGTCATGGGCGCCATCGGCATGGGCCGAATTCTAGGTCACAAAAATATAATCGTCACGGATGTGGGCGGCACCAGCTTCGACGTTGGTCTGATTGTCGACGGCCGGCCGACGCTTAATCGCCAACCTGTGTTCGAGAAATTTACCCTGGCGATCCCGATGATCGACGTGGTCTCAATCGGCGCGGGGGGAGGAAGCGTCGCGTGGGTAGATCCACAGAGTCGATTGCTCCAGGTCGGTCCGCGCAGCGCCGGCGCTCTGCCCGGTCCTGCCTGTTACGCTCAGGGAGGCAATGAGCCCACCGTCACGGACGCCAATCTTGTCTTGGGAAGAATCGACGCGCGGAGTTTTTTTGGCGGCCGGAAGCGACTGGATTCCGACCTGGCTCGGCAGGCCATAGAAGAAAAGGTGGCTCGGCCTCTAGGCATGGATCTCCTCAAGGCTGCCAAGGGAATCCTGGACATCGTCGATTCCCACATGGCCGATCTGGTGCGGCGCATCACCGTGGAGCAGGGATATCAACCCTCAGATTTTGTGATTTACGCCTATGGCGGTGGCGGCCCTTTGCATGTCGGATCCTACGGGCGCGACATCGGCGTCTTCGAAGTTTTGATCTCACCCTATGCACCGGTTTTCTCCGGCTTCGGTATCGCCGGCTGTGATATTCAGCGTCAATATACGCGCTCCCATCCGATGACGTTGCCTGCGCCCGCGGCGCAACTCAATGCGATCTTCCGCGAGCTCGAGGCGGAAGCGGAGCGCGATGCAGTCAAATCGGCGGGGGAGCTTGAACTGGACCGATTTCTTGATATGAAATTTCGCCGCCAGGTGCATAATGTCCGCATACCCGTGGTTGCGCGTGAGTTGGAAGCGCGGGGGACGGAAGCGGTGATGGCGAATTTTGAAGAGGCGTACGAAAGAATTTATGGAAAAGGGACGGCCTATCGGAAGGCTGGAGTCGAGATCAGCAATTTTGTTGTGACATCGACAACGAAAACGTATAAGCCAGATCTAAAGGAAGAAGAATGGGCAGGTGAGAATCCCGACCCGGCCCATATCGGCGAGCGGCAGGTTTATTTCGATGAGTTCGTCCAGACACCGATATTCAGCATGGAGTTGTTGCGCCCCGGCAATCGCATCGCGGGCCCCGCGGTCGTGGAAAGTCCGGCGACGACCTTGCTGCTCCACGCGCAACAGACGGCGACCGTGGACCGCTACCGCAATCTTCTTATTCGGGTAGGATGAACGATGGCAGAACATGGCTTAGACCCGGTTCGCTTCGAGGTGCTGCGCCACCGGTTGTGGTCCATCAGCGCGGAGGCGGCGAGCACGATCAAGAACATTTCCGGCTCGCCGATCGCCACCGAGGCGCATGATTTTAACACCTGCATCATGAGTTCGGCCGGAGACTCCGTGGTGATGGGACCGTACGTCGCTTCGCTCGCCATAGGACAGGGACTCACGGTCGGCCATATCCTCGATAGATATGCGACCAACCCTGGCTTTTATCCCGGCGACATGTTTTTGTGCAACGATCCATATTCCGGCGCGCTGCACCAGAACGACGTCACCGTAGTGGCGCCGGTTTTTCACGCGGAGAATCTGGTGGCATGGACGGGGGCGACGATTCATCAGGTCGACGTCGGCGGCTCGTCAAAAGGAAGCCAGGCAGCCACCGGCGCCAAATCGATTTTCGAGGAGGCGCCGGTTATTCCTCCGATCAAGATTATCGAAAAGGGGCTGCTCCGGCGCGATCTTGAAGAAGAGTACCTGATCCGATCGAGAACCAGGGATCTAAACGCCTTGGATCTCAGGGCGAAAATCTCCGCCAACCTGGTGATGGCGGAAAGGCTCTTGGCGCTTTGCGACCGCTATGGCGCCCCAACCTTGGGCCAGGTATTGGCCCGCATCGTCGAGGTCAGCGAATCCAAGCTCAGGGCGCGCCTCAGCGAGTTGCCCGACGGAGAATGGCGCCACACCTCTTATATCGATTATGACGGGGCGGTCTACGCGATCCGCGTAAAGATGCGCAAGCGAGACGATCAACTCATTCTCGATTTCTCGGAAAGCTCTCAGCAGGCGCCCGCCGTGGTTAATTGCACTTATTCCGGTCTACTTGCCGGCGTGCAAGCGGCTGTGCTCGCCTATCTTTGCTATGACATCCCCATGTGTCCGGCGGGAATTCTTCGACCCGTCAAAATTGTTTCGAAAAAGGGAACCGTTGTCGACGCGGCATGGCCGGCGGGAGCCGCGAAGGCGACCACAGCTGGCAGCTTTGTCACCACCACGGCCGTCAGCGCCTGCTTGGCGAAAATGTTGGACGCCAGCGACTCGCATTGTGCGCGGTTGATGGCCTGCTGGAACGGTGCCTCGGGACAACAGGAGTTGTTTGGCATCGATCAGCGCGGCCAGCCCTTCGGTTCCACTATGCTTGACGGTATGGCGGGCGGAGGCGGCGCGCGTTACGATTGCGACGGCATCGATACCGGCGGCTTCGTCCGCTCGCTCGGCTGCGCCATTGCCAACGTGGAGACCTACGAATTTCGTTATCCGCTGCTCTATCTCTACCGCAGGCAGGAGAGCGATACCGGCGGACCGGGAAAGTTCCGCGGCGGCGCGGGCATAGGTCTGGCGATGACGCCCCACGACGTGGAAGAGATTCCCACCTGCGTGGTTCATGGCTGCGGTATTGAGCAGCCGGCTTCCGCGGGAATCGCCGGCGGCTATCCCGGCAGCACCACGCAATTCAACATTCGACGCAATACGTCGGTGGGAGAGCAATTGAAACGCGGCCAAATCCCCGTGGAATTTGATGCCCTGGACGGCGCGCTGGAAGCCAAATTGAGCGAAGACACTTTTCTCAAACGCGGCGATGTCTTTGAGCGGGTAGCTTGCGGCGGCGGCGGCTTCGGCGATCCACTGGAGCGGGATCCCGAGTTGGTTAGAAAGGACGTGCAGCAAGAGCTGGTCAGCGCCCACTGTGCCGAAGAAATCTACGGCGTGGTGTTTGGTCCTGGTTCGTCTGAGGTGGACTACGCGCATACAGAGCAAAGAAGAGCGAGGATTCGGGCTGAGCGATCGCGTTGAGGATTTTGTGCGGCAGAGATAGTTCGGCCGCGGCTTGACAAGGAAATGCGACACCGTCTCCCAGCGAGCGGCGGCGGACCTCGCCGTAACTCGTTGGGGCCGTTGGATTGATTGCCGCAGGAGGGAATATGAAAGGCAACGGTGCAACAAGCGTTAAGCGGAAAAGAAAAAGTGAGCTGCAGGCGAAGGATACCTGGTATCCACGCTTGATCAAAGATCTCGAGAAAATGAATCACCGCGCTGAGACGGGTAAAATCGTCGTCCGCGCCAAAGACACCCCTTGGATGCAGAATCGAAACGCCAAGGTGCGTTATTACTTCATGCCTTACAAAACCGACACGGCGCTTCAGACCATGCAGGCCTTCGAGCATGTCATTTACCGCCATTCCGGTAAGCACCGCCATCAGGGTGGCCTGGCGATTTTTGTCCTCGAGGGCGCGGGCTACACCCTGGTAGACGGCAATCGCTACGACTGGAAAGCCGGCGATCTTATATTGCTTCCCATCAGACCGGGCGGCGTGTCGCATCAGCATTTCAACGCCGATCCCAAGAAACCCGCCCGCTGGCTCGCTTTAATCACGAATACCTATCGGCCGCATTTGGGATATGAAATCGTACAAATCGAAGATTCGCCGGATTGGAAGGGAAGCTGGGAGAAGAGCGTCAAACTATAAAACGTTCAAAAAGTTCAAGACGTTCAAACCGTTCAAAACGTTGAAATGCCCGACTGAGGAGAGCAGATGAAAAATCAAGGAAACCTGCTGGATGCCCTGTTCGAGCTTAGAGACCGCTACCGCGACCAGGCGGAGCGGGGGGTGAAAATCGTCCGCGGCGATGCTCTTCCGTGGGAGATCAACCGTCAGGGCAAAACCCGTTGGTACATGCATCCGGCGAAGAACGACACGGTGATTCGTAGCCTGGTCATCTATGTCCAGGAAATCGAGCCGGGAGGACACTCCGGAAAACAGGCATCGCCGGGAGGCATCGTCCATTATATGCTCGAAGGCAGAGGATACGTGGTGGTGAACGGCAAGAAGCACCCATGGACCAAGGGCGATTGTGTCGGACTGCCGATCCTGTCGAGGCCGGTGGAATACCAGTTTTTCAACACCGACAAGAAAAAAACCGCGCGCTTTGTGGCGGCGACGCCGAATCTGTTCGAAGTGCTCGGCGTCGATATGGGAACTCGATTCGAGCAGCTTGAATCGGCGTCGTTATTCTCCGAATCGGTGAAATTGAAAAGAACGGCGTAAGAAAGGTACGAAAAGGAGAAACTGGATGAAAGGGACAGTCCGTTTTTTCTGCCTGTTGCTATCTCTCGGCATTAGTTGGGATTGGGGCTTTGCGCAGCCGGCAAAGAAGGAAATCAGCCTCATCGAGGGAATCTCGTCGCCGGATTTCGGCTACGTGCCCTCCTTCATTGCGCGTGCCAAGGGGTATCTTGCCAGCGAAGGGGTGGATTTAAAAATCGTTGTGATGCGCGCTACGGTTTCGGTTCCCGCGCTGGTCACGGGCGAGATCCAATTCGCGGTTCACGGCTCTGCGATGACGGCGGCCATGAGGGGAGCTCCACTGAAGGCTGTCTTCTTTACTTATAATACTTCCATCATGCAATTTACCGTGCGTCCGGAAGTCAAGCGACCGGATGATCTCAAGGGCAAAATCATTGCGATCTCTAGCCCGGGCGGATCGCAGGATCAAGCGACGCGGTTGATCCTCAAGAAACTCGGATTGGATCCGGATCGCGACGTCAAGCTCCTCCCGATCGGCGACGCCAAGGCTCGCGTCATAGGCATGGAGACCGGGCAAATTATCGGCTCAGCAAACAATATTGATATCGCTGCTGAGCTGGTGCGCAAAGGTTATACTATCATGGCCAATTCCTCCGAAGTTTACCCAGTGCCCTTCTCCGGTATGGCGGCCCATGATCAGTTCCTCAAAAAGAGTCCCGAACTCGCCAAGAAATGGCTGCGTGCGCACGTGCGCGCGTTGCTGCTGATGCGTCAGAACCCGGAGGAAGCTGCGCAGGTCGCCGCCAAGGAACTGAAACTCGATCGGGAGGTGGCACGTGAGGCGGTGAGACAAGCGGTCGGCTTCATGAGCGCGGATGATCCCGGGGGATGCACGGAGCAAGGAATCAGGTTGCAAATTCAATACAACAGCGAACGACTCGGCATCGATCCTGACAAGGTGAAGAGCGCCGATGTCGCTGATTTTACGCTCCTGAGAGAAGTTCAAAGAGAGCTGGGAATTCACTGCCGCGGCGGTTACCAGTGCCAGCAGGGCGGGCGATGACTGCGAACCTGCCCGCGACGCAACTCTAAGAAAGCCAGGAGGTCAAGAACATGAAAGGCGCACCGTTGCCACCGATTGGTCGGTCGAACACCGCCTTGGTGTTACACGACATGCAAAATGACTTCATTAAAGCGTCGCTCGCCAAACCCGCAATGCAAGCCGTCGTGAAGCGGACTAGAGCCCTCATTGATCTCGCGCACAGCTTGCCGATTCCCGTGATCTACACCAGGGTGGAAAGCGATCCGGCCATGCGCTTTCCAGTTGAGCGAGCGCCGTATCTGCGCCGGCCGGGCTCGCCTATTTGCGTCAAGGGGACAGACGGAGCGGAGGTGATTGACGAGCTCAAGCCTGCCACCGACGACTATATCGTAACCAAAGTAAGATCGAGCGCCTTTCACGAAACCAAATTGGAAACACTTCTGCGCGTGAAAGACGTGTGGATTCTGATTGTCGCCGGAGGATCGACGAATCATGGCGTGGAATGGCTGGCGCGAGACGCCAAAGCTCGTGATCTCGTCACGGTCGCGCTGCGCGACTGCACCTATTCGGCAACTGACGAAGCGCAAGCGGCAAGCCTTGCCAACATCGACGATTTCCTGGGCTACGTGATGAACGCCGGCGAGGTCGTGGAAATGCTCAAGCGAAAATGAGTAGAAGCCTATACCGCCGCGGCGCCACGGGTTCGACGGGCGATAACCGTTTTGAGAAATTTCACCCTTTCTCTTCGGACCCTTGCTGGCCTCGTCCGCTCGGCCTTAAACGTTAGCCGTGCGGGACGCTTGCAAGTACATACGAATAGTCGTATAACCGATCGCAATGAAGCCGACTCGCTTTCTCGGCACAGCGCGTCGCGATTTAGGGGCGTTTCCCGAGTTGGCGCGTCGACAAGCCGGATACGAGTTGTTCATGGTGCAAGTCGGGCGTGAACCAGCAGATTTCAAGCCGCTTCCCGCCGTTGGATCTGGAGCCTGCGAGATTCGGATACGAAATGCCGCCGGTGCGTTCCGTGTCGTGTACGTGGCCAAGTTCGAGGAAGCGGTTTATGTCTTGCACGCTTTCCAGAAGAAGACTCGAAAGACGTCCCAGGCGGACATTCAGTTGGCAGCGCAACGTTACAGCTTAATCGGAGAGCAGTCATGAAGAAGAAGCAAGCACGGCAAGTGAAGGGCGCAAACAATGTGTTCCTTGATCTCGGCTTCCCACCGCATGAGGCGGCTGTGATGCTCCTGCGTTGCGAGCTGGCCGAAGCGCTCCGTAAGTGGATGGACCGTGAGGCAATTACGCAGGTGGAAGCGGCCAAGCGCCTTGGCGTGGTCCAGCCCCGCATCTCCGAGATCGTGCGCAACAAGGTTGACAAGTTGTCTCTGGACTACCTCGTGGGCCTGTGCGCAAAGGCTGGTGTCTCAGTCGCTTTGAAATTGGCCGCCTGACTCTGGATTTCAGAAATCCACCGCGCAATGGCTAGATTAAGTGGTCACCCATTAGCCCAACTTCCACACTTCAAGGGTCGAAATTACGAGATTTCAACAAGTTAGATCTTAAAGTCGCCACTACATTTGGACCAATGGCGGCGGGCGCAGCCGCTCAGGGAGAGTAAGACCGAGACGTTGGAGGAGCAGCGCT
>DATBLC010000432.1:0-9763 GCA_036555515.1 Binatia bacterium | reverse complement strand
AATGGCTCTACGGCTACAAGCGAAAATAGATCCATCGTCATGCCACGGGAGCCGAACCCGGTCACCATGACCTTTAATTTGGGCATCCGAGCGACGTGTCCGGCAACTTTGCCGGGCGGGCATTTTGATGTTTTGAGAATTCTCAAAACATAAAATGAACGGTTGTATTGCGCAAGACCACAGCGACCGTTAATTATCTTCGTGGATCGGAAAGAACGAGCACGAGCACGTTTCACCGCTCGACGTTGCTCAGAGTGGTGAACCGTCTCCTCGCCGGATTTAAGTTAACAGGCCGGATCTCGAATCGGATATCCCCGAACTTTCGGACAAGCAGCTTTCATCCATGGGGCGGATCGGTAGGCCGCCTACGGGTGATGAGCCGCGAAAGCTTATTGCTATTCGCTTGGATGGGAAGGTACTGGGCTGGCTGCGGGAGACGGCCGAGAAAAAATGGCTACCGTACCAGTCGCTCGTGAACGAGATCTTGGCGAGCGACGTCGGCGATTGCCATTCCGTAATTTTCGACCAAACCTCGGACGATCTGCACTCTGATCTCCGGCAGCTGACCGCCACGGCTCCCGTTTCTCAGTTCCGTGAGCGACACGTCGCGGTCACGACGCTCTCGGCCCTTCGATTTCGTTTTTGGTTTGCCTGTTGCCGGACCATACGAGCATCGGCTTCTCTAAGGATGCGCTCTACGAACCGTGCGTTACCCAAAATCCGCCGATCCCTCAGTTCCCGGGCGCGGCGTTGTCGCTACGGAACCGTCGCAATGCTCTCGCAATCGTAGGCTTTGTCTCCGTGAACATGAGCGCCGCCGCGGCATACGTCTTTGCCCGGACCGCCGCGCAGTATGTCGTCGCCCCCACCGCCGCGGAGCGTGTCGTTGCCCTGGCCGCCACAGAGAATATCGTTTCCGGGGCCCCCATCAATGTAATCGTCGCCGCCAAAGCCGTAGATTACGTCGTCCCCCGATGTTCCAACGATATTGTCGTTGCCGCCAGTGCCGATGCGGGTAACCACCACGCCGCCGCAGGTAATGGCGTGATACCGGGCTAGGGCAACACGCCCGGACCATGAACCAGCGACTACCAATCGTCCGTCCTTAGGTTGGATAGCAAGGGTAAAGCCATAGTCGTTACTACCTCTTCCAAAATCGGTAGTCACGGTGCCATTGGTGCCAAAGGTGGAATCCAATGGGCCATTGGGCCTATAGCGCGCAAGAGCCGTATCGACTTGACCACCGAAAGTGCCGCCATATCCGGTGATCACAATCTTGCCGTCGGGTTGCAAGGCGAGATCCCCGACTCCGTTAACGACGCCTATGCCGAAGTCGATGGGTACTCTACCGTATTCGCCGAACGCTCCATCCCAACCGCCGCCGGGAAGATATCGCTCCAGTTGAGCGACAGAATGTTCCTCCGAAACTCCCGATGCAAGCAACAGGATCTTGCCGTCGGGCTGCAACGCTAGACGAGTGCGAGTAGTTTGATGAGCAAAACTACGGAGTGCCCAACCATCTTCCCCAAACGCTATATCCAACTTGCCGTTGCGACGATACCGGGCAATGAAATGACCGTCGCCAAACGTTCCGGAAGCGAGGATCTTACCGTCGGGCTGTAGCGCCAGAGAGTGAGCAGATCCTCCTAGTTGATCAAGGTCAATAGCTACCCGGCCGTTGCTACCGAAGTTGGCATCGAGGGTGCCATTGGGCCAATAGCGCGCCAGGGCAGTTCCCCCGGTGGTGCCGTCAGTCCAAAATCCGGCAACGACGATTTTGCCGTCGGGCTGCAATACCATGGTGTTGGCTACTGCATTTGCTCCAAAATCGGTAGTTACCCAACCGTTACCGCTGAAGGTGTTGTCCAAGCTACCGTCGCGACGATAGCGTGCAACCAGAAAGTCTACCTGCCCGCTTGCGTCGGTTGACGTCCCGGCAACGACGATTTTGCCGTCGGGCTGCACAGCTATGGCTTTGGCTACCTCACTCACTCCAAAATCGGTACTTACCCAGCCGTTGTCGCTGAAGCTGTTATCCAAGTCACCATTGGGGAGATAGCGTGCCACGAGGAAATCGCCGACCCTGTTCGCATTGTAAGATGTTCCCGCAATCAGGATTTTGCCATCACGCTGAATGACCATGGGTGTGGCAAGTTCACTGACGCCAAAATCCGTGAGCAAATAGCCATCGTCGCTGAAGCTGGTGTCAAGGTCACCTGCGCCCGGAGGGGGTGGACCGATGAATTGGCCAAAGGCGATGGGATAGGTTCCGACTTTCACTGTGGCGACTACTTTATTGGTGGCGGTCCTGATCACCGAGACCCCGCTCCCCAAGCTCGCCACATAGATGAATGCGCCGTCCGGTGTCACTGCGACGCCGAAAGGAATGCCCTCGACGACGGAAACAGTGTCGATTACCGTGTTTGTGACAGTGTCGATCACTGACACTATGTTACTTTCGTGGCTTGTTACGTAAACGGACGCACCGTCCGGCGCTACTGCTACGCCGTGAGGATCTCCCGCTACTGGTATAAAATAGGTTATGGTGTTTGTTGCGGTGTCGATCACTGAGACTGTTTTACCAGCCGAGTTCGCTACATAAACGAATGTCCCGTCCGGTGTCGCTGCGAGGCCTGCCGGATACATTCCCACGGGCACCGTTCCGGTTACCGTATTTGTTGCGGTGTCGATCACCGAGACCGAATTACTCAAAAGATTCGTTACGTAAGCGAACGCGCCATTGGGAGTCAAGGCGACCCCATATGGTCCTTGTCCCACTAGTACATTGGCAATCGTCATGTAGGTGGCAGTGTCGATCACTGAGACCGTATTGCTACCATAGTTCGCTACATAAACGAACGCGCCATCGGGTCTTACCGCAATGCCCCAGGGCCATTCCCCTACCGGTACCGTGTGGGCGACCTCATTGGTGGCGGCGTCGATAATCGAGACCGTAAAGCTGACATAGTTCGTTACGTAGACGGATGCGCCATTTGGCGTAACTGCCACGCCTACCGGGTCCTCCCCCACGGGCACCGTGGCAACTACCTTGTTGGTGGCAGTGTCGATCACCGAAACCGAATCGCTACCCTCGTTCGTTATGTAGGCAAAGGGTGCGGCTTCGGCGATAGGCGAGTTTAGCGAGAACAGAGCCACAACTCCTAGATGAACCACGGTTTGAAATAACCGCCAGAAATGATTCGCGTTCTGCTTATAAGCTTTCATGGCGTGCTCTTTCTTGGCGGAGTACGGAAAAGACCCCTTTCACCTTTCCCGCGGTCGACCTAACTGTCCATTGAAAAAATTCTCCGCTGACCGTTTGCCAGGTCAAATTATTTGACTTATGAAAGCCGCGCAGCAAGAAGTAAGCCAGCTGTACTAAAAACCTTCGGAGTCATTCCTTGGACATAGTCTGGGTTCCACTCCGCAACCGGACGCGATCCATGCTATTGTTAATATCGATTTTGCGAAAATGGGTTGGAGTGGTTTTGCATAAGCGCGAACGAACGTTTACGTGAGGCTGGCTTCGTGGTCGATTTCACGGGACGTACCCACCCAATTTCAACGAAGGGACCCACCTGATTTCACGGAAAGGGACCCCACCCCATTTCTGGTGGTCCCCTTCGTTCTCTGAGCTGAGCGGCGAACGATGCTACCTTGGCCAACTGGAGGAGGATCCAGTTGATAGCCAAAGAAAGGACCAACGTTCGTATGCAAGCTCAAATCAAAACCCTGTCCGAACAGGGGCATTCCATTCGCCGTATCGCCCGGATACTTAGGCTTTCGCGCCGCACCGTGCGCAAGTTCTTTGGGGCCGGCCCCACAGCCGGCCGTCGAGGGCGGTGGCTGGATGGAGACGGTTGACTGGGACTATGTGCGCCAGGAAGTCTTTGGCAAAGGGACCACGGTCAAACAGATCCAACGCGAGGTGGCCCCCGATATCGCGTATGTAAAGTTTTGGCGGGGGCTTCGGAGAAAAGCTCAGTGTCCAGGCCTCACCCAATCAAGTGACGATCCGGCTGGATCACAAGCCCGCGGAGAAAACCCAGATCGATTTTTGTGACGGTCTTGTTCTCACCGATCCGCTCACCGGTCATAAAACCCTGACGCAGTTTTTCTTAGGGGTGTTGCCGTTCAGCTCGTATTTCTTCGGCGAGTTCGTTCTCGATCAGAAGCTTGCCTCGTTTATCGGGGTTCAGACCCGCATGTTTGGGTGATGCCCGGGGTCAGGGTTTCGTATTGCGTTACTGATATGTTTGAAATCGCCGGGCGACCCGGCGCGTCTTTGGTTTGACGGTTCGTCTCACGCCAAGGCGCTTGTTTTCCTCAACGCTCTTTCTCATGCTCGTCCGGTAGTGCCTTCTCGGCTTTACGCAGGTCCTAGATCATTTGCAGGTTCATCCAGAATTCCACCGACGTTCTGAAAAGCGTTTCCGGCGGGGATCGCCGCCTCCCCTGTGATGCCTCTATCATCTTCAGAATCGCCATGAATCGGGTGGGCAGCGGCCCCTTCTCGTTCTTGCCAAGAGATTTTTCCCGAAACCTGGCGATGTTCCGGGTTTGCTCCAATCCTTCAAGCTACGAGCGGATTGATTACGGTGAGCTGCGGGAAACGGCTGAAGTCGCGATCGGAAGTCCATAATTCCCGGACGCCATGATCGCGGCAAATCGCAGCCACCCGAGCATCGTGCACTTGAGGACCACTGATCCGGCCTTGCTCGAGCGCCGAGCGAAGCTCGGGCCAGTATCCTTCGGTCTCTGCCAGGAGAACCAAACTGGGTGACTCGAACCAGGCTTCGACTTGATTAATGGCGGCGGCAAGCGGCGTGGGCGGCGAATAAATACGCGGATGAGTGACGATTGCAAGAAATTCGTGTATGCACGGCCATGGAATCGCCCAAGGCGATTTCGCCTCAGCGAGTTCCTTAATCTTCGCCAGGGCCGGATCGTGCCACGGCGAGTCCTCGCGATGGGCGTAGACGAGCAAATTCGAATCGACGGCGATCATCCGCCTCTTCCCTGGTAAATCGTCTCACGAATTCTTTCCCAAGTCGCATCCTGTACGCCGGGCTGAAGTCCCTTCCCTTTAAACGTCGCCTTGCGAAGTCGAAATTGGCCGCGACTTTTTCGTTCTGCGACGATCCTCCTGAGACCCTGCTCTACGTAGGCTCTGACCGTCGTGCCTTCCTTTGCTGCCAGCCTCTTCGCCTCGTCTAATAAGGAGTCCGATATCTCTATGGTCGTCTTCATATGGGTATATGTATCATCAAATACGGCTGTAGGTCAATGGTTCCGAATCGCGTGAGCCTAACGTGGAAACTTCACCGGTGTAGATAATGCCGTCGCCGAAAGACGCTGCAAGCTGCTTGACTTTGGGAACCCGTGTCCCCAGATAGATAGGGATTGGCGGGAGCGAGGCGAACACGCATTGCACTTCTCTGCCGTTGATTTGAATGGTTTCGCCGGAGAGGAGTTTCTTCAGCAAGCAGAGAGTTTCGCCGAATTCTTCAATCCCGACGGGTTTCATGCCGATATTAGCCGGACCCGTAGCGCCGACGCCGATACCGAGCAAACACCGGCCCTGAGCAAGCTCGTTGAGCGTCGCCATAGCGCGCGGTTACTGTAATATGGCGTACAATAGGATGGGTCACGCCAGGGCCGATCTCCAATTTACGTCGCTTTCACGATTTGGATTTTACAACGGTGGGGCGAATTGTGAGGGCTTAGGGCGACGGAAGGGCGTCATCGGTTCTACGACGTGTGAAAAAGACGTTTATTGCCTGACCTCTTCGCGAGCGCAAGGACACGTTTGTGCGTCGGGCATTACTTGGGAGTCCTCTGAGCAGGATCGCAGTGGTGCAACAGATCCTTCGCGTGACTCACTCGAAGGATGTCACAAGCCCTATTGACGTACCAAAACGGTTCCTGTTCTTTATCTCCTAGTTTCATTGAGACGGACGAATAGCCGAGGATCGACTTCTCGAGCGACCAAATCCGTGCGTCTGTAGAGTACCCGGCGGTTGCGACTGAGGGAGCGGCTGCTGCGGTTGCGATTCTCGGAACAATTTCCCGCGGCCGTTCCAGTCCTGCGGGCCTGCGCGGCTCATGCAAGGCGAACGGTTGCAGTCCGGTCGTTGTGGTCTCAAGAAAGACCGATCCGTTGACACTCCGCATGGACGTGCGACCCGACGACACGGAGTCGGCCCACGGGACCTCCCTCTGGTACTCTTACGCTCGTGGCACCGCGGCTACTGCAAGGTTGAATAGGACATTTTCAACTCTCTATTCTTAGATTGCTAAAATTCTTTCTGTATTCCTTGTTGTTACCGCGAATAAAGCGAATTGATAAAACCGCTCGCTTCCACTTTCTGCAAAAACGAGTTGTCGAAAAAGGTCTCGGGTTTCGCCTGGGCGGCCTTTGGGCTTTTGACGACGTCCAACACGGCTTGCACTTCGAGCGGCGTCATGTACGGCGTGCGCTGCAATACGTTCGTGACATCGTCATAAACCGCTTCGACCCATTTGCGGTTGTCCATTTTCATGCGCTTGCCCATGACCTTGAGCGTCGTTTCCTTGTCTCGCATAATAACCGAGATCGCTTCCGTGTAAGCTCTGAGATAGCGGGTGACCGCCTCGGGTTTTTGCTGGAGGACCCTCTTCGTCGTGCAGACGGCAACGAAGATAAACGGAATGTTCAACTCCGTAACGTTGACAATTTGTCTCATGCCGATTTCTTGCGCTTGATAGATTATCGGCGGGTTCATCAGTCCCGCTACGGCGTTGCCGCCTTTTAACATCGACATCAAGGCGGGGCTGCTGCCGGCATAAACAATTTTCACGTCCTTATCGGGCACCAAGTTGAATTTGCGCAATAGCATGCGCATAGCGTAATCGGTTGAAGCGGCGGGCTGGGTCGCCGCGACGACTTTACCTTTCAAATCGGCCACGGTCTTGATCGACGGTGCCCCGTAGAGTTGGAAGATAAAGCGCGACGCCGTGGAGGCGATGTAGACCGTATCGGCGCCTTCCAGACCGACGTCGACGCACTGATTACCGACCAAACCTATTTCTTCACTACCGGCGGCCAGCGCCTGCGCGCCGGTCGTGGCGGGAATATATTGCAGGCTATGCTCCAAGCCATGCTTGGAGAACAGATTGAGATCATGGGCGACGAATACGGCCGTCATGGTGCCACCGAGAGCATTATGGAGACCGCGCAGCGCCGGTGCTTCCGCGCCAGAGAGTAGCGATGCGCCAAAAACCTGGCATAGCCATAACGTGATACACGTGAGCTTCATCGATCTTAACCGGCGTGTCATAGGCGCCTCCCGTGAACATTGATGGCCGCAAACATAGGAGAGCGCGCGAGTTCCTGTCAAGCGGAAATCTACAACACCGGTATCGTCACAGAGAGGTTGCGGACTTTCTCGACCTGCACTACGGTAAGGCCTCTCCTTGGCAAACAGTCATCAATACGAGAAAGAAAACCGGTGAGACCCTTCTAGAATTTTCAGTTACTCGGGTCAGCGAAATTTGAGCAACGTTGGCCGCGCGCGAAGTTATCAATAACAAGCCTGGCACAGGTGTGGCGGTGATGGCACAGCATATTCCGGAAGAAGCGGGGCAAGCAGCGCGCCGCCGGCTCATCGTCGACGCGCATGTCCACATGTGGAAGGCCTCGACACCCGACCGTCCTTGGGTTCCCGGCGTAAAGCCGCAGCTTCCGGAACCCTTCACCATCGAGCGGTTGGTTCCGATGATGGACGAGGCGGGCGTCGACCGTGTCGTCATCGTCCCGCCGACCTTGGAAGGGGACCGGCTCGACTATGCTCAGGAGGCCGTGCAACGATATCCCGGCCGCTTCGCCATCATGGGCCGCATTTCGTTAAACGATCCGACAGCGTCGCGGCGGTTTCCGACCTGGAGAGAACAAACAGGCGTGCTCGGCATTCGGTTGAATATCACCGGCGACGAGGCCGCATGGCTTACGGACGGCACCGCGGACTGGTTCTGGCCCGCGGCCGAGCAGGCCAACATTCCGGTCATGTTTCTCACCACCGGTAAGACGCCCCTGTTCGCCCCCATCGCGGAGCGGCACCCGCGGCTTGTTCTCATCATCGACCATATGGGGGTGTCGTCACAGACCGCAAGGAACAAAGCGGTTCCGGCCGCGATCCAACAGTCCGTCGCTCTCGCAAAATTTCCCAACGTATCCGTGAAGCTGTCGGCGGCGCCGCTCCTTTCCTCCGAGCCCTATCCGTTCCGCGACCTTATCCCTCATATTCGTCGTCTGTTCGATGCCTACGGGCCGCGCCGCTGCTATTGGGGAACCGACATGACCAATTCATTCGTGAAGGCGACTTATCGTCAGCGGATTACGCATTTCACCGAGACATTGAACTTTTTGTCGGAGGAGGACAAGGACTGGATCATGGGGCGTGCGATTGTCACGCGCCTGGGATGGGCCTGATTATTAAGGAGTCCACAATTAAGTAACCAAACAGCGACCCGAGGGGTGAGACCTGGAGAGCGCGGGCACAGGAGCGCAAAGGTTGTTTTCAGGCCTTGCGGCGGGCATTTCCACCTATGGAGAGGGCGGGGTGGTGGCCCGCAAGGCAGAAAACCATTGACCGCGATCGGAAGGGCTCGCCTTTCGATCGCACACTAACGACATAGTCTCTAAATAACGAACTCATTAGTAAATGCAACTCGGCGTGCCGGCCTGAACCTTTTGTATGCGCGCCAGTTTGTTGGCTGGGCCATCAGTCTCGCCGTTGACTAAGGATCGCTTCAACTTACGTGACGAAGTGGCTCAAGCCGAGCGATTACCGCGGCTTTTTTACTTCGCGCGGCGTGCCATAGGTCCCAGTCCTGCTGCCAGCCGAGCCAAAAATCGGCGGACGTCCCTAAGACTTGCGCCAAACGCAGCGCCGTATCAGATGTGATACCGCGCTTCCGTCGAATGATTTCATTTAGGCGGGGAAAAGAGACACCCAAGCGCACCGCGAAGGCTGACTGGCTGATTCCCAGGGGCTTGAGAAACTATTCGAGCAGCATCTCCCCAGGATGCGTCGGGGGCCTCTTGGTAGGCAGCCGCCGCATTACAGGAGACTGCGAAGTTTTACCAACGCGTGGCTTACGTTGACGTAATACCTCGTTATACGATAGCCTCAGCCCAAAATCAGGGATCGCGAAGGGGAGACACCAATGCCAGGGACCCATGTCACGATTGCTGCCGCCGACGGCGGCAGGTTTGATTCCTACGTTGCCGCGCCCGCGTCCGGTAAGGGAGCAGGCGTGTTGATCGTTTCAACCATTTCCGGCGTTGACAGTGACATGACGTATTACGCCGATGCGCTCGCTGCCGAGGGGTTTGTGGCGTCCGCCCCTGATATGTTCTGGCGCGATGCCGACCCGGGCCCGCTGGTGTGGAATGACGACGGTCGCAAGCGCGCGTTTGCGCGCAACGACCGCTATGACCTCGAGCTGGGCATGAAAGATCTCGCCGACGTGATCGCCGATCTCAAGAAGCATCCCCGATGTAACGGCAAGATTACGGTGATGGGCTTCTGCTTCGGCGGCCCCTTCGCGCTGTTGGCGGCAGCGCGCTACGGTACAAATGCCGGGATATCCTTCCACGGATCGCACGTCGAGAACCACCTCGACGAGGTGGTCAAGGTAGGTTGCCCGCTATCCTTTCATTACGGGGACAAGGACCCAGTCGCCCCGATGGCAGCGATCGAACGTATCCAAGCGGCGTTCA
>DATBLC010000431.1:0-3575 GCA_036555515.1 Binatia bacterium | reverse complement strand
TCCTTAGTTGCCCTTCGCCGATCAACGTTCCGCCTTGCATGCCGAACCTCTTAAACATGACATCGGCATAATTCAAAGTGGATTCCGGCAGGCGAATCCTGCCATCCGCGAAGCTGATCTGCTCCTCAGGGACACCATATTCCGCCGAGACGATCTGTTTTAGCTGTTGCTGAATATGTTGCGCTGCCTTCTGAACCGCATTACCCATATGGAAAGTCGAGCGGCTCGACGAAGTCGTCAGATCATAGGGCACGACATCCGTATCGACGCCCAACACCTGGATTTTACTGAGAGGAATTCCCAGCTCTTTGCCGGCGATCTGCGCCAGAGTGGTCTCGGATCCCTGGCCCATCTCGACGGTGCCGGCATAAATCGATAGACTCGCGTCCTCGTTCAATTTCACCACGGCGCATGAGATCGACGGCGTGATCGTCGCCTTGATCATGCAGGCGAGACCTTTGCCCCGCCGCATGGTTTCTTCCGTTGAAATTTGAACTTTTGAACTTTTGAACTTATCGGAATCCCAGCCAATCGATTTCGCCACCTCGTCCAGACACTCCTTGAGACCAACGGCGCGCAAGGTCTCCTCGGTGACGAACTTGTCGCCCTCGTCGTAACCATTCTTTTTGCGCAGTTCCAGCGGGTCGATTTTCAATGCCGCCGCGATGATGTCCATTTGCGATTCCACCGCCCACGCCGATTGAGAAACCCCAAAGCCGCGAAACGCCCCAGCGGGAGGTTTGTTCGTGTAGATGGAATAGGAATCGATCTTCAAGTTGGGAATCTTGTACGGACCGGCGGCGGTGTAGCCCGACTTCTTCGCCACTCGTGGTCCGATCTCGGCATAAGCCCCGGTATCGAGATGAATCTCGCATTCCCGCGCCACCAGCGTGCCGTCGTTTTTCACGCCGGTCTTCATGCGGATCGAGGCTGCGTGTTTGGTGATCGTGTAGAAAACTTCCTCCCGCGACAGCACCATGCGCACGGGTCGCCCGGCTTTGAGCGCCAGGGCGACGGTAATCGGCTCGACCTTTGGGTAAACCTTTCCGCCATAACCGCCGCCCAGATAAGGAACAACGACTCGCACTTTCGCCACCGGCACTTTGAAAATATTTGCCAGCTGCGTGCGCACGACGAACGGATTTTGCGTCGTCGCCCACACGGTGATGCGCCCGCCCGGCTCCGCCGCGGCGATGCAAGCATGGGTTTCGAGAAAGCTATGCTGCGTTGCCGGCAACGTGAACGTATGCTCGAAAATATGGTCCGCTACCGCGAAGCCTTGCTGCACATCGCCGCGGTCGAGCTTGAAGTGCGTACAGATATTGGTGCCGTCGATGGGCTTTAGCTCGGCGAGGTCGGCGAAGCCGGAATCCGGGATGCGCACCGAGTCGTGCACGAGCACCGGATTCTGCTTGAGAGCGTCTTCGACGCTGAGCACCGCCGGCAGCTCTTCGTACTCGACGTCGATTGACCGCAACGCATCATCCGCCGCGTCGACCGTCAGCGCCGCGACGGCGGCCACCGGATCGCCTACGTGGCGGACTTTTTCCACTGCCACGATGGTTTGATCCTTGAACACCGGCCCGTAATAAGGCTCAATGCCTTGGTCACGGAGAATATCGTCGCGGGTGATGACGGCGAGGACTCCGCCGACTTTAAGCGCTTTCGCTGTATCGATCTTCCCGATCCGCGCGTGCGGCAGCGGGCTGCGCAAAATCCTGCCGTGGCACATGCCCGGCACCTGCAGATCGACCAAATACTGGGCCCGGCCTGTTACTTTGGTTTCGTAATCCAGCCGGCGAAATGTTTTTCCGATATCTGCTAGTTCCATGTTTAGCAACCGTCCAATTCTACGCCATGCTTCGACGATCTCAGCATGAACGGAAGATGATTTGAACCGTTCGTCCTGAGCTTGGCCGAAGGGCGAACGGACACTACACTATTGCGTACCCGCTATATTTCTAATCGCCTGCATGATTTCCTGATAGCAGCCGCAGCGGCAGAAATTTCCCGCCATGTAGTCGCGCATCTGCTGTTCCGAAGGCCGCGGACATTCGTCGAGCAGCGCTTTCGCGGTGAGAATGAACCCAGAAGTACAATAACCGCACTGCAACGCGCCGAACTCCATGAACGCTTCCTGAAGCGGATGCAACACGCCACCGGCGCCTAACCCCTCGATGGTGGTCACGTCGCAACCATCGGCGTCAACGGCGAGAAACGAACAGGAACTCACCGGTCTGCCGTTGACCAGCAGCGTACAGGCGCCGCAGACTTGGATGTCGCAGCCGAGCTTCGCGCCGGTTAGATTAAATTGCTCGCGCACCATGTCTAACAGCGTAGTGCGCGGTTCCACTTCGGCGCTGTGCTCCCTGCCGTTTATTTTCAAAGCAATGGTTTTTTTCATAATTTTCTTGCGCTAATCAACCTCATCCGCTTTGCGCACCCGCGATGCAGGAGCAATAAGCACTATTATTCCACCTGAAGTTTGCCGGTGATCCTCAGCTAGCTCTGGACGCCTCGATCCTTTTTAGCTGTCCCTATCACGGATCATCAGGCAACACTAATATACCGAAAGGCCTGTTTGATGCACAATCACGATTTTCGTACAGTGGAGCTGGGCAAGTAAGTCTTTGAAGTATCGTCACTGCAGTACTTCGTCACTCCGAACGAACTTTCGCCGAGATCACGCTGTCCGAACGCTTCGTCGAGGAAGTGAAAGGATTCGCCGAGCGTAAAGATTTGCGCGCGGACCTGAGCCGCAAAATTCTACGGGACAATCCGAATAGGCTTTATGGGATCTGGAGTGAAATGATGCGATGAAAATAAATCAAGGATGCGTTAGATGACCAAGGATTGAGCGGCTGCCAGCCCTCGCGTATGCGTTGGCGCTGGCAGCCGTAGCGAACACCGCTCTCGTTCGTTTCACATAAAATTCACTTGACCGGCAGCGGTAGTCCCTCAATTTTTAAGTTCTTATCCATGCACGAAATCTTTCCTAACGGTTGGCCGACGCCGCCCAGGTCCCCCACGTTATCCCCAGGAACGATGCTAGTAGACGGAGAATTATCTCGCCTGTTCCCGTCGGAGTTGGCCGTGCAAAATTTCTTGCCCAAAAGAAATGGGCTGGTGGGGAACTCCAGAGGCCCGGTGTTGCGCAGATGGGTTGTGTTATCCGGATCGTTGCGGAAAATTTCTATCACCTTCTTATCTTTCGTAACTACGACGATGGCGTTGCGCTCGTTAGCAGAGTTCCAGATATTTCCTTCCTTATCCAAAGCTATGCCATCTGTGCCTTCGAGAAGAGGATGGGCCACATAGATGTTACTGAGACACAAGGTGTTCGGGGTGAATATGATATCGCAACCAGTCTGATGGTTTTCAAGCTCGCCATTGTTTTTGAACTTTACCCTCCAGATCGCTCCCCGCGCCGTGTCGGCGTTGTAAAGATCGCCTTTGCTATCGAAAGCTAGGCCGTTGGCCACGAGAGGTTGCGATGTCCCCGGTGGTAAAGTACGAGGGTCTCTACCGACAGCAGTCACGCTGCTACCGAAAACCTGGCCCATCCCGAAGCTGAT
>DATBLC010000430.1:0-26314 GCA_036555515.1 Binatia bacterium | reverse complement strand
TCGCATATCGCGCCTGGCGGGGCAAACTGGGATCTCACGCTGGTGTACAGCAATTTTAATGCCGTCGTCAATGTCACTCAGCGGAATGATCCAAGTTGCCGGACCGAAACAAAAATTTGCTTACGCACCAGAAATTTTGTGGGTTTGAATGACATCGGGCTGTAATCAGATGGATAAACTTGCGTCCACGTCGTTTACGGGTGTAGCAAACAAGTAAAGCTGTCGTCGGCTCGTCGAGTGTGAGGTGCGATCACACTAGCGGAATTCGGGCCACCAGTTATCGAGAAATAGGCCCGCGGTCCTTAGTTGCGCAACTATGTTCGCGCCGACTGTTGATCCTATTGGCAACTTCCTTTAGTCTTTTTTGATATGTCGGGTTCTGAATCCCATTTCAACGCTTATTTCCACCCCCTGGTGCAGCGATGGTTCAGCCAGCGCTTCGGCACACCTACGGAGCCGCAGGAGCGCGGTTGGGCGTCCATTGCTGCCGGCCAATCGACATTGATCGCTGCGCCGACGGGATCGGGTAAAACACTAGCGGCGTTTCTTTGGTCCATCGACCGCCTGATCAAACGCGCGCTTGGCGGCGAGCTTGATGACCGCACGAGCGTCATCTACGTTTCTCCTCTGAAAGCGCTGGGCAACGACATCGCGAAAAATCTCCAGGCACCGCTGGCCGAAATTTATGATCTGGCCGGGCGCGAAGGTATCTTGTTGCCGAGCCTGCGAATCGCAGTGCGCTCAGGCGACACGCCGGCCCACGAGCGCCAACAAATGGCGCGACGCCCGCCCCATATCCTTATTACCACTCCGGAGTCCCTTTATATTCTGCTCACGGCGCAGCGCAGCCGGCGGTTTTTGCAGAGCGCCGAAACCGTCATTGTGGACGAGATTCACGCGGTGGCGGCGGACAAGCGCGGGGCGCATCTGGCGTTGTCGCTGGAACGGCTCGAGGATTTGGTGGAATCGCCCTTGCAGCGCATCGGCCTGAGCGCGACGCAAAAGCCTATCGAAGACATCGCGCGTCTTTTGGTCGGCGCGCGTCGCGTGCGGGCCGATGATACTCCCGACTGCGCCATCGTCGACGCGGGACACCAGCGCGATCTGGATCTGAGCGTCGAAGTGCCCGACGAAGAATTGGGGCCGATCATCCGCCAGGATATCTGGGACGCGGTTTACGAGAAGATTGTCGCGCAGATTGGCGCCCACCGCACTACCCTCGTGTTTGTCAACACACGGAGATTAGTCGAGCGCGTCGCACACCAGCTGACTGAGCGGTTGGGCGAGAATAGGGTGGGGGCGCATCACGGCAGTCTGTCGCGCAAGACCCGGCTCGAGGTGGAAGAAAAACTCAAGAGCGGTGAATATCCCGTGGTGGTGGCCACCGCGTCCCTGGAGCTGGGCATCGATATTGGCCACGTCGATGTCGTTTGTCATATCGGCGCGCCGCGGTCGCTGGCGGTCTTGCTCCAGCGGGTGGGCCGCTCCGGCCACTGGCTCGCCGCCATTCCGAAAGGGATATTCTATCCGCTTACGCGGGACGATTTGCTCCAATCGGTCGCCGCCATCCGAGCTGTGCGCCAAGGCGAATTGGACCGCCTCACCGTTATCGGAAAATCCCTTGACGTGCTGGCCCAACAGATGGTCGCCACGGTGGCAAGCGTTGATTTAAACGCAAAGCTTTGTCCTGAGCCCCTCGACGGCGCTCAGGCTAAAGCCCGTCAAGCGAACCCAAAGCAAAAGTCTAAAGACGGTGCTGAAGCCGGCATAAGTGAAGAGCGTCTATGGCGTTTAGTGCGCGGCGCTTATCCTTACAGGAATCTAAGCCGTGAGGAATTCGCCCAGCTTCTGGAAATGCTGAGCGAAGGCATAGCGACGCGCCACAGCCGGCGCGGCGCTTACCTCCATCGCGATCGTATCCACGGCCTTTTGCGCCCGCGCCGCGGCGCGCGCTTGACGGCCATCACCAACGGCGGCGCCATTCCCGATATGGCGGACTACGACGTGGTGGAATTTCCTGGCGAGACTTTCGTCGGCAAGGTCAATGAAGATTTCGCCATTGAGAGTCTCGCCGGAGATATTTTCCTGCTCGGCAATCGTTCCTGGCGTATCCGGCGTGTTGGCTCGGGCAAAGTCTGGGTCGAAGACGCGCAGGGATTACCGCCGACGATTCCGTTCTGGCTCGGCGAAGCCCCGGGGCGCACTCTGGAGCTTTCACGGGCCGTCTCGGAACTGCGCCGGGAAGTGGCCGGGTTTTTACCCGAGCGGGAAAAAGCTCAGGAATGGCTCACGCAAGAAGCCGCGATGTCGCAAGCGGCAACGGAGCAGATCGTTAATTACGTGGCCGAGACGCAGGCGCTGCTCGGCGCTGTGCCGCAACAGCGAAGCATCATCGCCGAGCGCTTTTTCGACGAAGCGGGGGGCATGCAGCTGGTGATTCACTCGCCCTGGGGCGCGCGTATTAACCGCGCCTGGGGTATGGCCCTGCGCAAGCGTTTTTGCGTGAGCTTTGACCGCGAACTGCAAGCGGCGGCCACTGACGACGGCATAGTCATCTCGCTGGTGGAGCAGCATTCTTTCCCGTTAAGCGATGTTTTTCTGATGCTGCGCCCGGCGATTCTCCAAGCGACATTGACCGGGGCCGCCCTGGCGTCGCCGCTGTTCACCAACCGATGGCGTTGGAATGCCACCCGCGCTCTGGCCGTGCTGCGCCATAGCGGCGGCAAGAAAATTCCCGTCGCGTTGCAACGCATGCGCGCCGAGGATCTGTTGGCGGCGGTTTTTCCAGAGCAGACCATGTGCCAGGACAACCGCGCCGGACCAGTGGCAATTCCAGACCATCCGCTGGTCAACGAGACCCTCGGCGATTGTCTGCATGAAGCGATGGATTTGGCTGGTTTGATGGAGGTTACCGAGCGTATCCAGAGCGGCGCGATCACGACTATTGCGGTGGACACCCCGGCTCCGTCGCCCATGGCCCATGAAATTCTTAACGCCAATCCCTACGCTTTCCTGGATGACGCGCCTCTCGAGGAACGGCGCGCGCGGGCCGTGTCGCTCAGGCGCACCGACCCCTGGTTGGGTCGCGAGTTCGGCCAGCTCGATTCGGCGGCCATCGAAGCAGTGCGCCGCCAAGCGTGGCCGGATATCCGCAACGCCGAGGAGCTGCACGATTTGCTCTTATCGCTCTGCGTGCTGCCGTTAACCGAGGGGCGCGAGTTCCCAACCTTTGCCTCGGCGCTGATCACGCGCGGGCGCGCAGCGGTGGCTTCCTGGCTCGTGCGCGAAACCAACGAAGAAATGCGGGCGTGGATAGCCGCAGAACGCTGCGATCTCTTGCGCCTCTGCATCCCCGATGTGCAGTACGATCCGCCCATCAGTATTCCTCTCGGGTTCGTCGAAAAGGCAACTTCCGAGGAAGAGGCATTGCGGAAAATCGTCCAGGGTTGGCTGGAAGTGGTCGGGCCGACAACCGCCGGCCACTTGGCAGGCCGGCTAGGGTTGGCCGTGACCAAGATCGACGCGGCTTTGTTGGCACTGGAATCCGCCGGCGCCGTGCTGCGCGGCGAATTTACCATGGGGAAGGGCACGCCTGAGGCGCCGATTGCAATAGAATGGTGCGAGCGCTCGCTCCTGGCGCGTATTCACCGGCTCACCCTCGGGCGCATGCGCAAGGAGATCGAAGCGGTCTCCGCTGCGGAATTCATGGAGTTTCTTCTCAATTGGCAATGTCTTGTTCCTGCCGGTCATCTCGCCGGTCGTGACGGCGTGCTTCGGGTGATTGAACAGCTCCAGGGGCTGGAGCTTCCGGCGCCGGCTTGGGAGCAGCATGTTTTGCCGTCGCGGCTGGAGAAATATGATCCGGCGGATCTTGAACACCTTTGCCTTGCCGGCGTGGTGGCCTGGGGTCGCTTGCGTGGCCATTATGATGAAGCGGAGCCGGCCGATGATCGACAAGCTCAGGGAACGCGCCCGCGACGCGTGTTTGCACCCGCGCGCAACGCTCCCATCGCCTTTCTCCGGCGCGACCAGACGGAGTATTTTCTTGACGGCGGTGCGGATTGGCGACAAGTTCGCGCGCTGTCCGCCATGGCGCGCGAAGTGGCAACTTATCTGGACCGCCAGGGGGCATCGTTTCTCGGCGACATCGCGCGCGATACCGGTTTGTTGAAAGTAAAGGTCGAAGAGGCGTTGTGGCAGCTCGTAGCCCATGGCCTTGCCACCGGCGACGGCATCGCTGGCCTGCGCGTGCTGCTCACGCCGGAGCATAAGCGCGCCGGCAAAAGACGAAGCTTTCGCGTTCTCAGCGGCGGGCGCAGCCCGGAGCGCGCTATGCCTGTGGGGCGTTGGTCGCTCTGGCGGCGGCCCGCTCGGGTCGAAGCACAGGAAACCGCAAGTCTGGAGCACAAAGCCCGCCAGTTGCTGCGCCGTTATGGCGTCGTGTTTCGCGATCTCCTGGCGCGTGAAAATAACTTACCGCCGTGGCGAACTTTATTGCAGCTTTACCGGCGTTGGGAGGCGCGCGGTGAAATTCGCGGCGGACGTTTTGTCGATGGCTTTGTCGGCGAACAATTTGCATTGTCCGAGGCAGTCGAACAATTGCGCGCCGGGCGGCGCGGACCGAAACAGGATGAGCCAGTGCTCGTTGCGGCGGCGGACCCGCTGAATTTAGTCGGCATTCTATCTCCTGGCGCCAGGGTATCGCCCTATTCAAACCAGGTGATCGCGTATCACAAAGGGGTGCCCATAGAAGTCGGGTCTCTGGGCGCGGTGCTGAGCCGCATCCAGCATATGGCACTGTAGCGACCCCTAGAGGGAACAAGACCCGTTAGCCGCGAAGAGTGTATAGAGGGCACAAAATCACACTGGTTCAAGACGTTCAAATCGTCCAAGTCATTGATTGACGGCTCCACCTGCGAGGATGCCATGAACCCCGAACCCAAGTTCAAAGTTTTACTAGTCGAGGAAAATCGAACCGACGGGTTGATTGCCGGGGATGCTCTCGCCCCGTTGTTCAACGGCGATTTCACTTTGACGCATGTAGAACGTCTGGCGGACGCCTTCAATCGCATCGAGGCGGAAAAATTCGATGTCGTGCTGCTCGACCTGATGCTGCCGGACTCCAGTGGTCTCGATACTTTTGTTCGGCTGCGCCGGCGCGAACCCCGTTTGCCCGTGCTGGTGCTCACAGGCCTCGAGGACCAAGGGGAGGGCATCAAAGCCATGCAGGAGGGCGCGCAAGACTACCTGATCAAAGATAAGCTCGACCCGTTTACATTGGCGCGCGCGGTTCGTTATGCGATCGAGCGGCACCAAATAGCGGCCAAGCTGCGCGAGAGCGAGGAGCGGCTGCACGCCGTGACGGATACCGCGAACGTCGCTTTGGCTACAGTGAATCGAGAGCATCGCTACCGCTATACCAATCGAGCCTGGGCAAACTTTCTCCATCTGTCGAGGGAGGATTTAGTCGGGCAGCCGATGGCTGACCAACTCGGTGCGCTATACGATGAGCAAATTCGCCATCGCCTTGAAATGGCCTTTTGGGGCGAGCGCGTGAGCCATGATCTTGTGGTCCCTTCATCCAGGTCAGGTGCAGAGGAACGATCCTTCACTGTGTTCTATGAGCCCCGAGGGAACCTACTTGAACCCCTCGTGGTAGTTGTATTGGTTGACGTCACAGAGCGCAGGCGGGCTCACGAAGCGCTCCTGGCGCGCCACCAGCAGCTGCAGGCCCTCCATGCCATCAGCGAAGAGGTGTTTACTTCAACCGACCTAAACGCCGTCCTGGAGGTGATTCTCAGTGAGGCCTTGTCCCTGGGTTCATTCGATCTCGGGGTTATCCGGCTCCGGGAGCCGGAGGGCAACCTCTTCAGAACGGCGGCTCTACGGGGTTATCGTGATCCTGAAACCACGAAAAATAAAAGCATCGATTTACAGAATCCCGAAACCGGCGTGTTTAATTTCAATGCTATCACCAAGAAAGAATTGATCATTGTGGAAGACGTTCCCGTATGCCCCGGGCTCGCAGAGTTCAAAAAGGAGGACGTTCAATCCGCCATTTTGGTGCCGATCATGGCGGCACGAGGGGTTCTGGGTACCATTCAGCTCGGTAACCGCACGCCGCGCAAGTTTCCTGTGGAGCTGCTACATACGCTCGAGGCCCTCGGCAACCATGTGGGCATAGCGATTCAGAAGGCCCGCCTCCATCAAGAGACAGAGCGGAGTCTCGAAAGCATTCGGGCGCTCCATGAAGTAAACACGGCCATCACCTCCACTTTGGACGTGCATGTCATACTCAACATCCTCTTGGAAAAACTCGAACGCTTCGTTCCGATTGTGTCTGCCTCCACAGTTAGGCTGTTGAAACCTGGCAGCGGAGCGCTGAGCGCCCTGGCCTGTCGCGGCGTGAATCGGGACGAATGGATGTTGCGGCAGGAAAGAGGCCCAATAATGGGCCGGGCCCGGCAGGTCGTCAATAGCCGCGCGCCGGTGGCGATCCGGAACATCGAGACCGCTCCGTCGGCTGAATCACCGGGTTTTTTTCGAAAACACGGCTTAGTTTCGTATCTTGGCGTTCCCCTGATTGCTCACCATGAAATTGTCGGGGTCCTCGGTCTTTATACCCGCCAGGAGCATGAATTTAGCAGAGCCGAGATCGATTTTGTCAATACGCTGGCGGGTCAGGGGGCGGTGGCAATTCATAACGCGCAGCTTTTTGAGCAGATCAACGGACAAGCGCGGGAGCTCGAGAGAGCCAACAAGGTCAAGGATGATTTCTTGAGCGTCATGTCCCATGAGCTGCGCTCACCGCTAAACATCACTGTTGGCTATGTGGGGATGATGAGAGACGGGCTGCTCGGCGCAATCACGCCGGAACAAAGCGACGCGCTGCAAAAAGTCTTGAACCACGCCGCTGATCAGGTGCAGATGATCGAAGAAATCCTGGCAACGACGGATCTGGAAGCCCGGTCGATTCTTGTCGACCGGCAGCGGGTTGACGGCGCGGAGTTTTTGAGGCAGCTCCAGTCGGACTTCGACATAATTCATGATAAGGACGAGCCCAAGCTAGTATGGGAAATTCCCGAGGAGCCGGTGCCGATCGTTACCGACAGCCGCAAGCTTCGCCAAATCGTGCAGAATCTCGTTGGCAACGCTCTCAAGTTTACGGATCGGGGCGCGATCACGGTATCGGCAAAGACCACCCTCCGCGCGGCCGAACCCAGACCTATCCGGGATGAACAAACGGGCGAACAAGTAGGCCGCAGCCAATGGCTGGAGATCAAAGTGTCGGACACCGGCGTTGGGATTCCACCGGACGAGCTCGAGGTCATCTTCGAAAAGTTTCACCAAGTAGACGCTTCCGCGACCCGGTCTCACGGCGGTCTTGGACTTGGTCTTTACATCGCCAAGAGATTCACCGAACTCCTCGGCGGCAACATCGCGGTCGAAAGCGAGCCTGGGCACGGCTCGACTTTCACCGTTACCCTTCCCGTCGCTACCTAGGTTACAGGTTCAAGTCGTTCAAAACGTTCAAGCCGTTCAAGACGAAAGACGATCAAGCGGTTGATGGTCAGAAAACGTTTTGAACGGTTGGAACAATTGGAACTTTACTTATTGTGCCGGTTTCAAAAAAAATCGAGGTGTGATCTATTTGTTGCGGTCAAGGTCGAAGCGCTGGCGATACTAAAGAGGAGGCGAGGCGAAAATGGCGGAGACAAGAATCTTGGGCGTTCCGAGCCCGCGGGTTGAAGGTGAAGAAAAGGTCGGCGGCAAAGCCGTCTATGCGGTGGACGTGGTATTGCCTAATATGCTTTGGGTCAAAGTGCTTAGAAGTCCCATCGCTCATGGCAGAATCAAACGGCTCGATATTTCTAAAGCGCTGGCGGCGCCCGGCGTCGCGGCGGTGATCACGGGGGCGGAGTTTGGCGGCGCGCTCATCGGCAAAAAGATCATCGATATGCCGGTGCTCGCCGAGAGCGTAGTCCGCTACATCGGCGAGAAGGTCGGCGCGGTGGCCGCGGAGACGGAAGACGCCGCGGAGCGGGCGGTGGATCTCATCGAGGTCGAGTATGAAGAATTGCCGGTGGTTGCGGATACTACGCAAGCGCTTAGCCCAAATGCGCCTTTACTCCACCCGAACGTAGCCGGTTACAAAGGTTTGCTCCATGAGATCGCTATGCCAAGTAATGTCTTTGTCTCGCTTAACTGGAAGAAGGGCGATGTCGAAGAGGGCTTCCGCCAGTCGGACGTCATTGTCGAAAATGATTTTAGCGTGCCCGCCGTGCACCACGCTTACATCGAGCCCCACTCTTGTGTCGTTCAGGTGAAATCCGACGGCAGCGCCGATGTTTGGGCATCGACCAAGGCGCCTTTCGCAATGCGCGATCAGGTGGGCAGCGTATTTCAGGTTTCTCCGGCGAGCATCGTGATCCATCCGTGCTACGTGGGCGGCGATTTCGGCGGCAAGGGCGACTCCAACGAAGTGGCGCTATGCTACGCGCTTTCAAGAAAGACCGCGCGGCCCGTAAAGTTCCTTATCGACTACACCGAAGAGCTAATGGCCGGCAATCCGCGCCACGGAGCGACGATCAAGATCAAAACCGGCGCCAAGAAAAACGGCTTGATCATCGCCCAGCAGATGGAAATAGTATTCGACAGCGGCGGCTACGGCGCTTATCGCCCGCAGGGCTATCTCGTTGGCGCCCACGAAACCTTCGGCCCCTACCGCATCCCCAATAGTTTGATCGAAGAAAAATACGTTTATACGAACAGATTCCCCTGCGGCTACATGCGCGCTCCCGGCCATCCACAAGGAGCGTTTGCAACGGAGAGCCAGGCCGACCTCGTGGCCAAAAAGCTGGGGCTGGACCCGGCGCAGTACCGGCGCCTGAACTTCATGCATGACGGCGATCATTTTCCCGTGGGCGAGAGCATTGCACACGTGAAGGTAACCGAGGCTTTGGAAAAAGCGCTGGAGGTCTCAGGCTTCCGCGGCGCCAAGGGGAAAAACGTGGGTCGCGGCTGCGCCGTCGGCAACTGGGTTTCCAAAGGCGGCGAGTCCTACGCCTTCGTCAAGATCGATGAAAGGGGCGAAGTGACGCTGTCCACCGCCGTTACGGACACCGGTCCCGGCGCGTACACGGTGATGCGCCAGATCGTCAGCCAGGAACTGGACGTGCCGCTGGATTCCGTTCGCATGGAGGTAGTCGATACCACCAGGGTGATCAAGGACACCGGCGTGCGCGGTAGCAGCAGTACTCGAGTGCATGGCGGTTCGGCCTTCGAAGCGGGAAAAAAGGCGCGGGAAGAAATCCTGCGAGTCGCCGGCCGCGCGATGGGCGCATCGCCGGACGAGTTACTGCTCAACAACGGCGGCGTTACTCATGGCCGCGCCGAGCGGCGCATGAGCCTCGGGCAGATCGCCGAGGCCAACGGCGCCCCCATCGTCGTGGAGGGCCACTACGCCAATCCGAAAGAAGGACCGGAGACTTCCACGGTGGCGCAGGTCGCTGAGGTAAAGGTTGATACCGAAACGGGCGAGGTAACGGTGACGCGGCTGACTACCGCGCATAACACCGGGACCATCCTCAATCCACTGACGCACCAGGGGCAGATCGACGGCGCTGTGGTCATGGGCGTAGGTTATGGGACCATGGAGGACCTCTCCACGGACGAGAACGGCCGGGTGATGACGGCGAGTCTCGGCGACTACAAGATTCCAAATATCAAAGACATCCCGGAGATAAAAACCGCCATCGTGCAATCCAACACCGGTAGCGGGCCCTATAACAGCATGAGCATTGGCGAAACAGCAATTATACCTACCGCGGCGGCGATTGCCAACGCTGTGGAAGACGCGGTGGGGGTGCGGATTACCTCGCTTCCCATCACCGCAGAGAAAGTGCTGACCGCGCTAAAACGTCGCTGACGGAGGTGACGCAAGTGCGACCGCAGCGAAGAAATCGCGCTCTGCTAGCGCCGTGCGCCTCGCCTGGCTCCTGGCAATAAAGATAACCTGGCAACCGGCAGAATCAGTTCGAAGAGATGTTCATGAATCGGTCTCGCTTGTCTGTCGCTGGAATCGTATTCGCGGGCGTAATTTGCATGGCTTTCAACGCGCGCGAGCTTCCGGCCGGCGAGCCGCTCAACGTTGTCAAGAGCACAACGGAACGAGCGCTTCAGATTCTCAAAAATCCTCAGCTCAAGTCCAAGGAAAAAAGAGCGCAGCGCATCGAGCGCTTGAAGCAGATCATCAATCCGATGTTCGATTATGAGGAAACCGCAAAGCGCGCGCTTGGGGTGCATTGGCGGCGCAGGACCCCGGCGGAACAGCGCGAGTTCGTCAAATTATTCCGCGCTTTTTTGGAAAAGATCTACGCCGACCGCATCGATGAATACGCGGGTGAGCGTATTATCTTCGGCCGGGAAGTTATCGAGGACGAATACGCCGAGGTCGACGCGAACGTGGTCAACGCGAAAGGGGAAGAGAGTCCGATCATCTTCAAACTTAGGCGCGTGGGGGACAATTGGCTGGTCTATGACGCCGTAGTGGAAAATATCAGCATCGTCAACAACTACCGATCGCAGTTCGACCGGGTGATCAAGAGTTCATCTTACGAAGAGCTGGTAAAAAAAATTCGCGACAAGATTGTGTTGTAACGCATCGTCCGCGATCGTAGAGCCTTATTTCGCCGCCATACCTCGTTGTGATATTCCGGCTACAATTCAGCGGGCCGGGCGCGGCTGCCGTGCAACTCGATGAAAGTCTTATAAAACGACGCGATGGTCCGGTCCTCGACAAAAGGACGGCCGCCCATCGTCTGATACGTCAACGTCAGGGTCAAGGGGCGTTTTTGGATTTCCAGGAGTCGGGCGTTTTTCATGTCAAGATAAGCGCCGACGGTCCGTAGAATGTTGGAGACGTTATAAAAGTCGGGCAGCTGCCCGTTTGCCGCGCGCCGCGCTTGGCCTTTTTTCTCCAAGATGTCGATGTCCCGCGCCGTGTAGGTTACCATGCGTGGTCCGCGCCGCCAGCCGTTTGTGCGCCAATCGCGCAGCGCCGCGATCAACGAATCCGGCTTCTCCGGCGCGCCGCTTACCTCGTAGCGTCCCACTTGGGCTTTGAGTTCGAAGGTCGAGATGCCTTGGGCTTCCAGCGCTTGACCAATGGCCCGCAGTTCGTGATTGTAAAAAGATCCTGCCACCCTATGCTCCGCAAATGAGGTTCGTAACAAAATCGAACCAAATGCGTCAGCAACCTGTTATCATTCAGCCCGCCGGGAAACAAGGGTGTGAATTTTACTTTCTTGACAAGGAAATAGGCGAAACGTATGGTGATCGCAGTCGATTACTCTGCCATTGTTCTTTGGAGGATCGCATGGCCCGACCGGAAAAAATGGATGCCGCCCAGAGCGAGGTCAGCTACCATGGCCTGCGCGACTGGCTGGTGCAGGTGGAGAAGCTCGGTGAATTGGAGCGGGTGAACGGCGCGCACTGGGACCGTGAGATGGGGGCCATCACCCAGATGCTCACGGAATCCGGCAAGGGCAGGGCGCCGGCGATTCTTTTCGATGAAGTGCCGGGTTATCCGAAGGGCTATCGCACGCTCTACGGCCAATTTTCCACAATCAAGCGCGTCGCTCTGACCCTCGGTTTGCCGCTGGAATACGAACATAAAGCCGACATTGTCAAGGCGTACCATCATCGGATGACCGAGATGAAACTGATCAAGCCGAAGGTGGTGAAGACCGGACCGATCTTCGATAACGTTCTGGAGGGCGACAAGGTCAACGTGCTCAAGTTGCCCGCGCCAGTGCATCACCAGGCGGACACGCACCGCTACATCGGCACGGCGGACATGTGCATTACCAAGGACCCCGACGCAGAGTGGTACAACTTCGGCGCCTATCGCTGCCAGGTTTACGATGGAAAGACCATCGGCTGCCAGATCACCGAAGGCAAGCATGGGCGGATCCACCGCGACAAGTATTTTGAGCGCGGCCAGGCGGCGAAGTTCGCCATCGTCTGCGGCCAGGACCCGCTGTTGTATCTACTCTCCGCAAGCCCGCTGCCCAGCGGTATTTCCGAATATGATTTCGCCGGCGGCATTCGCGGCGAACCCGTCGAAGTCGTCAATGGGCCCTACACCGGATTTCCGATCCCCGCCGATGCCGAGATCGTGATCGAAGGCGAAGCCCTGCCGGGGCAGAGCAAGCCCGAGGGTCCATTCGGCGAGTGGATGGGTTACTATTCCGACGACGTGGTGCCGCGGCCTTATTTGAATGTCAAGACGGTGATGTACCGTAACGACCCGATTCTCACCTGCGCGCCGCAGCATAAGCCGGTGGATGAGACCGGCCTGCTCAAGGGCATCGCCGGCGCCGCGGAGATCTGGAAAGCCCTGGAGGCGTGCGGCCTGCCGGATATTCTCGGCGTGTGGAACCACGAGGGAGCCCCGGCAACGCGTTTTACCGCCATCCAGATACATCAGCGCTATCCGGGTCACGCGCGCAACGTGCTGCACGTCGCCGCCAATTGCATGGCGGGCGCCTATAACGGGAAATGGACCGTGGTGGTGGATGACGACGTCGACTGTTCGGACATGGACCAGGTGCTCTGGGCAATGGGCACGCGCTTCGACCCGATGACCGATATCGACATCGTGCAGAAGGCCTGGTCTTCTGGCCGCGATCCGATGTTCCTACCAGGCAATTTTAACAATCGAATACTGATCGACGCCTGCGTGCCATACAACCGAAAACTCAAAGGCGAGTTCCCAAAGGTAGTCGAAGTGCCGGAAGATTACCGCGCCAAGATGAAGGCCAAGTTTGTCAACGTGTTCAAGTCGCGCGGATAATCGCATGGCGTCTTCTCGCGACGTTTTGAACGATTTGAACGGCTGGAACGATCTGAACGATAGAGTTTGCTTCGGCTGATGGTCCGTTTTCGCCTCTGTCCGATGATTTTGTGAAAATGTCGGGAGCATAGATTATGGTGTTTGCCAGTTGGCGCGGCGTCGTCGGTGTCGTGAAACCGACGCACCGCCCCGGATCGTTGGAAGAGTTTATTCGCTTGTTGCCCGAAGGCATCGGCGTCGTTCCGGTTTATTTGAATTTCAAACGCGGCACCGAAGATGAATTTCGCGCCGCGCTCAATGCTGTCGAGGAAAAAGTCGCAGAGCTGGCGCAGGAGGGCGTCGATTTGATCCATCCCGAAGGCGCGCCGCCATTCATGGTGCAGGGTTATCAAGGAGAAGCAAAGACTATCACAGATTGGGAAGCCAGGTACAAAATTCCTATGGTCACCGCGGCCCAGACGCAAGTCGAAGCGTTGCGCGCCCTCAACGTCAAAAAGTTCGTCGGCGTCACCTATTTCGTCAACAGCGTCAACGACATCACAACGCGCTATTTCCAAGATGCCGGCTTCGAGGTCTTGGCTATGGAAGGCATACGGGTGGCCTTCGAAGACGTCGGGCGGCTGGCGTCGCAAGAGATCTATGCGCACGCGCGCAAAGCCTTTCTCAAACACCAGGACGCCGACGGGATTTATATGCTCGGCACCGGCTGGCGCTGTCTCGACATCATTCGCCTGCTCGAAGAGGACCTCCGGGTGCCCGTCGTCCACCCCGTACCGGCTCGCGTCTGGGCGGTGCAAAAACGACTCCACGTGCGCCAGCGCGCCAGGGGCTTTGGCATACTGCTCGAAGAGATGCCGTGAGCGAAGGCCGACGCGGTACGGCCACTCCGCGGTTAAGCGTTCATTGACTTCGTCTGCGCTGTAGAGTAGAGGAGAGCAAGGAGCTAATAACATAGAGAGCGAATGGGCGTTGGCGCTTAGGTCCGTATTTATGGACAGGCAGTTGGTATTAGCTATCATTATGATAGTCGTTGCCGGCGCCGCTTGCGGCCAAGCGACGGTGCAGAATCCGCCGGGGTCCGCGCCGTACCCCAATGCCAATCCGAATGCCACTGCTGCTGCCCCTCAACCTGCTCAGATTACGGGTTCCCAGCGTCTGCAATATGCTTGGAATATGGCTATGGAAGGCATTGCCATGGGCGGGACGTTGGGTGGCCCATACGGAGCGGGCGGTGGTTTGGTCATCGGGCTGATCGCCGGCCTGTTTATGGCCGATTCGCATTACAACGCGATGAACAATCAGGTCTATGCCGAACAACAGAAAGACCAGCAACTGGAAGCTGCCATCGAGCAGGAACTGGCGCGGCAGCGGAGTTTAGAGAATCAAATCGAGACTATATCCACGGCGAGCGCGCAGGCGCCGGGGACGCAGTCGGGCGGCCAACCCGTAGCCGTAAACAGCCAAGCGCAATCACCTGCGCCTCGCGAACCATCAACGAACCATCGGCCACCCGTAAACGCGAGCTTGGCGTCATTGAACAAACCCGCAGCGGCTCAAGCGCCGCCGCCTTTCAAGAACGTCGAGGTAAGGGACATCAACGGCGACGGGGTTCCGGATCTATGGATTTATTATAATCCCAAGATCCCGGGCGAAATCATGCGCCAAGAAGAAGCATCCAAAAGCGATGGCCGGGTCGACACCTGGAGCTACTTCAAAGGCGGTTCGCTGGTGCGCCGAGAAGTCGATAGCAAAGAACAGGGCCGGCCGGATGCCGTCTTCCATTATGTCAACGACGAGATCGTGCGCGAGGAGCGGGACGAATATGGCCGGGGCAGAATGACTTATCGCGCGACGTACGAAAACGGCAGACTCGCCAAGGTGGAAAAGGAGACGCGTGACAGCGGCCGCCCTGATTTGTGGATTTATTATGACACCGCGAAAGACGGCGAAATCGTCACCAAGGAAGAGAAGGATCTTAACGGCGATGGTAGCGTCGACCTGTGGTCGTACTATGACAATGGCCGTCTGGTGCGGCGCGACGCGAGTGCCGCCGGCCTGGAAATACTTTCCGGGCAAGAACTACTGCCGGTTTCTACCGCGGAATGGACAAAATTATCACGATCCGGCAGCTGATCCTATTAAGGTAACAAACTTTATCTTGGCGGACCCTCTGTTGACGGCGGCGGTTGCGGGGACCGCCTCAGGCTCTCTTCCCGGTTACGCTCGACGTCACGTTGAATTTCGGCCGGACTTCTCCCCAGGCGCTTGATCTCCAGTTCTAATTTTTTTTCCTTCTCCAAGAAAATTTCCAGGTCCAAAGATTTTTGCGTTCCTGACTGGTAGTAAACCGAGATCGAATCGCTGCCGTTTGAACCGTCACTGGCGCGGGCGAAAACGTCGATCTGATTGAGTCCTTCGACAACCGGCACCGCGGAAGAAAAGAACCCATCGGCCGTCAACCGATGTTGCGTCGCTTTTTGGCCGGTGGTTCGATTGACAATCTGCACGGAATCCACGCCGATGACTGAGACGTTCTCGACTATAGCAAGCACGTCCGCCGGCCGTGTCACCGGCGTATATGTGCCGCCGCTCTCCCGAGCGATTCCCACTGCGGCGCGCGGATAAGAAAGCGCTTCTTCACCGAGAGCGAAGACATGAACCTTGATGCCGGCCTTGCCGGCCAATCTTGCCGCATTGATGGCGAGATTTGTGTCCTCCGGAGTCGCTCGTTTACTGGAGCCGATGGGGAGGGTGGGAAAACCGTCGGTGAGCAGTAGCTGCACCTTGACGGCGTCCGTGCGCTTTTCACTCGCTCCAAGTCCCATTAATTCGGTTATCCCCATGCGGATCCCTTCAACCATGTTGGTTCCGCCGTAGGATCCAGCCCGCAAAATATCGTCAAGAACGCGCCGCAGACGCTCGAAATCATTCGTTAGAGGCTGCAATAACTTCGCCCCTTCACCGAAGGTCAACACTCCGACTCTCGTGGTATCGGGATTCAGATGGACGAGAAGGCGGCGCGCGGCGGCAACCTCGGCTGCAAGTATGGAATTTCGCACGTTACGAACCGGCGGTCCGCCGACGCCCATGCCGCCGATGCTAATCTGGGGAGTGGGGAAAAACCCCGAGTTATCGAAGGGCTCGCCCGCATCGCCCAAATCACTGCCCGAGTACTGCGCCGTGCTTCCGGATATGTCGAACACCAAGAATATATCGACCCTGGCGGATCGCCCGGCGTCTCTCGCAACCTTACCGTTGACGAAGATCAAATTTTGCTCTTGGGTAATCCGGCCGCCATTTTTCGGGGAAAGAATTTGCACGCGGGGTTCGGCGTTCAGCGGCGAGTCGGGGATTACCCCTATGAAGAGAACAAGCGATAGAACAAATATCCGGGATGATAGCCGGTTCATGGCGACCCACCTCGAGGTTTGCTGCGCTGACATGATTTACGGGATGCCGATTTCATTCTTCCGCCTTCATGCTTTATCCTGTTGCGAGTGCGCTGGGTAAGATTCCGTCGCGCTTACGCCACCACCGGTTGCGTCATTGGCGTGTGGCTCGGAATCTTCGGCACCCGCGTGCGCGGCTTGCCATCCACCTGGCTATTGCCGGCGCCTAGAAGAAGCATCCTGCCCGTGCCGGAATTACAGAGCTGGTAGGGCTCGCCGGACTTGAGCAGCACGGTGTCGAACTGTTTCAAAACGAATTCCTTGTGCGGCGTGCGCACGGTGCACTCGCCTTCGAGGACCATAAAGATATGGTCGTCGTTGTCGTGATAGTGCATGTCGTCTTGAATATTTGGCTCACAATTGATCACCCAATAATATGCCAGATCGGTGCGCCAGAGACTTAGGTGATTGATCCCCGGGTGAGCGTCGGCTTCCTTGATCGGATTTTTCATCTCGACCATAAAAATCCTCCTTATCAGTCGGTGTTCAAAACGTTCAAATCGTTAACAACCCGCGGCTCGTTCAAGTTCAAGGTTAATGTTCAACGTATAGCCCAGTGATTACAGATCTGATTGTTCGCGCTGCTATCCATGGTTTCTCGGCGGCCGTTCCTTTGGTTTTACCAGGCGTCCGTGAGTGCCGTCGCAATAGGGGTGATCCTTGGATCGCCAGCAACGGCAGATAGCAATTGTTGTCGGCTCGTCGAATTCGAGAATATGCGGCGTGATATTGGTGACCGAGTGCGAGCCGTCACAAAACGGCGGATTCTTGGTTCGGGTGCAGCGGCAATAGGCGACGCTTTTGGATACTTGTTTGACAATCGTTGGTTCGATTAGGTCGTCATATGATAGAGGCATTGCTTCCTTCCTTGGGGCGAGTCGCAAAATGTTCAAATCGTTCAAGTCACCGAGACCATTCAAAACGTTCAACTCACCCGACCAAGAGTTTCCCTTGATGATTCTCTAACGTTTTTCCAGTAACTTCAATGCATTGCGGCCAAATACATCCTCCCGCTCGGTTTTGGTAAAGGGAAACTCTTCAATAATCTGCTTGGCGCGGGGAAGCAATGGCAGCAAAGGCGGCGCGTCGCTGCCGAAGAGCAATCGTTTTGCGCCGACGGTCTGGTAGGCGCATGCCAACGCCGGCGGATGATAACAGACGGTGTCGAAGTGGAGTTCGCGCAAATATTCACTGGGCTTTTTGGTAATCATTAGCGGTTCGTAGGGGCCGAGCCCGCTTGCCTTGTCACCCAGCTCGTAAGCGTAGTCCATGCGGCCGATCACTTCGCAGATACCGCCGCCCAGGTGGCAGCCGACGAATTTCATATCGGGATGCCGTTCGAAGACGCCGCGCACGATCATTCGGGAGATTGCCAGGCATTCATCGAAAGGGCGCCCGACGCTGGAGGCGAGGCGGTATTCACGCATGCGTTCTTCGCCGAAACCGACGGACGGCGCGTGCATCATCATTGGTATGCCCAGAGAAGTGACCAACTCGAAAAACGGTTTTGCCGCGTCATCGTCGGGATAGGCCCCCTGGTGGCTAGAGTTGATCAATACGCCTTGCAGTCCGTTTTGGGTCACCGCTCGCTTGAGCTCCTGCAAAAACGGCTCGCCGCCGCAGGGCAGCGTGCTGGTGAAAACAACGATGCGATCTTTGTAGCGCTGCTGGATCTCCGCGCCATAGTCGTTCCACCGGCGCAAAAACGCCAGCGATTCATCGTCGTTCTTGTCTTTCAGGTAATGGATGGTGTTGCTCACGACGCAGAGATCGATGCCCGCCCGGTCGTGGGCGTCGAGAAGATTCTCGATGGTGAGCGGGGAAGAGCCGCCCCAACGCCGCTCCGTCGCCATCTCCGGGGGATACACATGGGCATGCCAATCGACGATCATGGTCTTCTCCTCTTGCTTGCGGCGTCCAACGCTATCACCGCGCCTTGATTCCAAGCTCCGCCTGCGCTGCACGCAAAAACGTCAAGTCAGCAACTTCATTCTGCGCCACTTCACGGGCGACCTTCGCGCTGCGCCGCGCTTGCTCGATAACGAGCTTGAGGCCGTCTTCGGGAACGGCGCCGTCGGCATTGAAAAGATTTCTCAGCGCATCGTAGGAAGCGTAGGCGAAGTCGCCCTCGACTTTGCCCCAGGCCATGAGCGTGCGCACCGCTTCGTCGCGGTTTTCGCGAATGAACCTGTTGGCGCGTATCGTGGCTTTGATCACCCGGCGGATTTCATCGGGTTTTTCTTTAATCTTGCGCAAATGGGTGCCCAGTCCAAGATAGGGGAAACTAAAAAGCTCATAGGCGCGGGCGAGTATCTTGAAACCCTGCTTTTCCATCTGCGCGTCGGCCGGCGGCGAAATGACTATGATATCGACGACGCGCTGCTTGAGCGCGGTGAGCCGCGCGGCGTCGGAGCCAAGGGCGAGTACCTTGATGTCCTTTTCGGGATCGACGCCGCCTTGCTTGAGCATCATGCGCGCTGCGACGTCCGGTGTTGCGCCGAAACTGCTGATGCCCAGGGTTTTACCCTTCAGTTCCTTGAGCGACGCGTATTCGGGCTGGGCGATAAGCGTCATAGGCCAGTTATCGAGATAGCCCGCGACGATTCGAACCGGCAACCCGGCGATGGCACCGCCCACCACCGCGCCGAAAAGCTGGCAATAATCGACGTCGCCGGTGGACAGCGCCGTGATCGAGACATTGGGATTCATGCGGATAATCTCCGCGTCGATGTTCTCGTCTTTAAAGAAGCCCCGCCTTTGCGCCATCGCCGTGGTAAGGTTCGGCATGTTTGGATTCGAAACCGCGACGCGAATCCGATCGAGCGCTTGAGCATGAGAGCCAATGAACAGGCAAGCAAGTAAAGCGGCAGGTAATTTCATCATCATGAGAACCCTATTTCTCGTCCCGAACAGGGGAATCGTGGTCTTAGAGCATCGAGCGTTCGCATCATCTATAGTTCCCGCGCCGGGTTTGCTGCAAACTCCTATGCCCGGAGCGCTGCAAGCTGTTCCCGCCGCCGTATACTCATAACGCAGGAAATGGTCCGCGGCCAGTGTTGACTTGACGAAATTCATGCGCGTTTGCTAGCATTCGCTTCTGCCTTGGAGTACCGGCTTGTCCCAACAACAACGTACATTGCCAAACGAGACTTCGCCTATGGCTTCGCCGCCGGCAGGTTGGGGCGTAAGACTCGCGTACTTTTTTCTCAGCCGCACACCGCTCGGGAAGGTGGTTCTATGGGTAGCAGGCATCAAGTCTTCAGTCCATACAAAACTAGTCACCGGGTTCTTCATTGTGACGTTTCTTTTCATCGCCATGGGGGCGCTGAGCCTGCAAGCCATTACCAAGATGTCGCAGCAGAGCACTCTCATGGATGAAGCGCACAAGCGGGTCGAATGGTCGCGCCAGATCCAGCATGCGCTGGCCTTGCAGATGAATTTCACCGCCATGGCCCTGCTCTTGAGAGATGAGGCGACAGTGGAAAAGATCTTGCGTGAAAACAATCGCTTCAACAATACGCTGGGGCTGATTGCCGAGGCCGCGATGCCGGAGGAGCAGAATGTCATTCAGCGAATCCGTGTCGCCCAAGGGGAAGCTCTGACCACGGTGGCCGACATTGCGAACCTGCTGCGCGATGGGAAGGTGAACGAGGCAATGAGTTTGCAATTGAGCAAGGGGTATCCTCTCTACGAACGGATCGCGGGGCTGGTTGATCAGGTCGTGATCGCCGAGCAGTCGAAGATGATCGGCCTGAGAGCTGACGTAGCCGCAGCCACCCGACGGACGCAGATCCTGATGGTTGGATTCGTTGTCAGCTCGATAGCCCTGGCCCTTCTGCTCGGGTTTGTGATCTCGTGGTCGTTCGTCTTGCCTGTGCGGGAAGCTCATGGGTTCCTGACCGAGGTCGCGAAGGGTAATTTTCAAGCCACCATTAACGTTCCCAACCGGGACGAATTTGGCGTCCTGGCAGACCGGATGAACCAAATGAGCCGGGAGTTACACAGCTTGTATGATAAGCAGCGCGCGGCGGCGCAAGAACTCCAGAGGCTCAATGAGCGGCTCGTGGAAGCGAGCAAGGCCAAGTCCGAATTTCTAGCCAATATGAGTCACGAGCTGCGAACCCCCATGAATGCTATCCTGGGGTTCGTGGAAATGCTTCTCGACGATATTTATGGGGAAGTGCCGCCTGACTTGCGAGAGCCTCTTATCGATGTTCAAGTCAATGGCAAGCATTTGCTCAATCTCATTAATGATGTGCTTGATCTTTCCAAGATTGAGGCGGGCCGCATGGAACTTGCGCTGGCCGAGTACTCCGTACAGGACGTAGTCGAAACCGTCGGAGCCTCGCTGCGATCGCTCGCCTCGGAGAAGGGGCTCACATTGGTTGCCGGCGTTCAGCCCGGGATTCCTCTGGCCGTCGGTGACGGCAGGCGAATTACGCAATGTCTCATGAACCTGGCGGGCAACGCGCTGAAATTCACCAAACAGGGTCGAGTTGAGGTCTGGGTCGAGCAAAGGCAAGATCTGTTGCACTATCGTGTCTCAGACACGGGTATCGGGATTCCCAAGGACCAGATTGAACAGGTCTTTGGGGAGTTCCGCCAGGTCGACGCCGCCATCACCCGGGAATTCGGCGGAACCGGCCTGGGTTTGAGCATCACAAAGAAGTTTGTCGAAATGCATGGCGGCCGAATCTGGGTGGAAAGTGTTCTGGAAAAAGGTTCCACGTTTTTTTTCGAGATTCCGCTGCGTGTAGGAGAAAGGAACGCTGCATGAGTAACAAAACCATCCTCAATGTGGAGGATAACGAGTATAATCTAAAGATCATCCGGCAACTACTGAACCGGACTTCTTACCGGTTGATCGAAGCGGTGGACGGCGAGCAAGGCGTAACCATGGCCTACAACGAGCTTCCCGATCTCATCCTGATGGACATTCAGCTTCCCAAGCTTTCTGGCCTCGAGGCGACCCGCCAGCTGCGCGCTGATCCCAAGACCGCTCATATTCCGATCATTGTGATCACTTCGTTTGCCCTCAGCGGGGATAGCGAGAAGGCTAAAGATGCCGGGGCCTCGGCCTACCTGGCAAAGCCGTATAGTCCTCGCGAACTGCTTCAGATGATTCGCAATTTGGCGCCCGAAAACTGAGGCATGTGACGTCCTAAAAAGGGAGTAAGGCATGGAGCGTCCAAAACCTCGTATCCTGGCGGTGGACGACAATAAACAGAATCTCGACCTTCTAACGAAATCGCTGACGGCGGCGAATTACGAGGTACTCACCGTAGCCGACGGGGCTACGGCTCTGAGTCTCGTGGAGAGCGCCTCCCCGGATTTGGTTCTCTTGGACGTAATGATGCCGGGAATGTCAGGTTACGAGGTCTGCGAGAAAATTCGCGCCCACGAGGCCACTCGCGTATTGCCCGTCGTGATGCTAACGGCTCTCCATGAGGTGTCCCATCGGATCCGCGGCATCGAGGCCGGGGCCGACGACTTCTTGACCAAACCATTTAACCGGGAGGAGCTCCTGACCCGTGTCAAGTCCCTGCTCCGGATCAAGACGCTCTATGATGACATCGAGACGAGAAATCGTCTGCTCCGTACGCTTTTCGGCCGGTACGTATCCGAGGAGGTCGCTGCAGAGATTGTTGCCGATCCGGGACGTCACTTAAAAATAGGGGGCGAGAAACGCGAGGTCACCGTTCTTTTCGGCGACTTACGCGGATTCACGCCGTTGGCTGAGCGACTTGACCCGGAGGACGCCGTTGAAATTCTCAACGTTTACCTGACGTGCGTGGTCGACACTGTCTTTGAGTTTAGAGGCACCCTTGACAAGTTTCGCGGAGACGGGTTTATGGCGTTTTTCGGAGCGCCCTTGCGTCGCGAGGATGACACCTCCAATGCAGTCCGCTGCGCTCTGGTCATGCAGGAGCGGTTAAAAAGTATCACCTACGTCAAATTTCCTGACCTTCGTCTCAACATGGGGATCGGAATCAACACCGGCACTGTTATTGTAGGTAACGTCGGATCGGAACGAAGGGCAGATTACACGGTGATCGGGAACGAGGTGAACGTGGCCCAGCGATTTGAAGCGAACGCTGGACCCGGACAGATCCTAATAACTGGCAGCACGTATGATCGCGTCAAGGGGGCCGTGGACGTTCGCGAGCTAGGGCTCCTGAGAGTGATCGGAAAAGCAAACGGGGTCATGGCTTACGACGCACTGCGCTGGCGCGAGCCCTAACTGGCGCGGTTATAGGCGTGAGCAGAGTACAAGAGTTCACAGGAGGAAACGCATATGTTTGGAAGTGATAGGCCGCAGATCGCCTGGGCCGCAGCGACGCTGGGATTTGTTTTAAGTCAATTCGTCGGTGGGGGGCTGACGCCGCCGCTGTGGGCGGCACAGGCCGAGCAATTTACGCCCGAATTCAATGAATTGCGCAAATCTTTCGATGAAAAACATACACCTAAAATCACTGCCCCCGACAGCGTCAAGCGCGGCGAATGGTTCGATGTGACGATCACCGTGGGGGCCGGAAGCGAACACCCGTCGTTGAGCGAGCACTTTGTTCGGTACATTGCTCTGTATATCAATACCGCCGAGATATCCCGAGTTTATCTCCATCCAGTCTATTCGTTACCCAAAGTTACGTTCACGATCGCACTGGATCAGGGAGGGTCGCTTCGTGCTTTAGAGGAACCGACGCATACGGCCGCCTGGGAAGCGTCAAAAAAGATTACGGTGACCCCGTAGCCACAAAAGACTCTGATTTCAGGCTGCACGAAAGACCTCAGGCGTGAGGCGCGCTGCGAGCCGACCGCGAGGAGCCGGCCGTCACTGCTTCTGCATACGTACGGTGACTGTATGGGTGGCTTCGCCCGCCACGGTGACTTCCTGGTTCACCATCCCCAAGGTTTCTTGCCAGACCTGAAGCGTGTACTTGCCGGGCGGTACCTTCTCGAAGACGAACTCGCCCTCTTCGCTCGTCACAGCGTAGTAAGGGTGCTCCGCCACGACTACCCAACCACGCATCCAAGAGTGGAGATCGCAATCGACGCGAAGAAGCTCGGGGTTCCTGAAGGCGATCGAAATGCTCCGCGCGTGCGGTTGAGCGCGATTGAAAGGGGGATTCTCCTTGCCGCCGCTCTTGACGTTGTGCAAAAGTCGATCGCTGTTGAGGAATTCCACGGTGCCGCCGACCGGTACGACGACTACACGGGGTACGAAAACACACTGCCTCTGATCCATTTTCACGCGCGCAGCATTGCCCGGCGCCTTCGAGCCGGGCGGGATGCCTTGGAGCGAGACTACGGCGTTCGAGATTCCATTGGTTGGAGAAAGCACCAAGTCTCCGGCCTCTTTTTCTTTGCCGCACAGATACTGATCAATCGTCACAGCGAACTTCTTCCTTTCCACCGGCGCTCCTGCGTATCGGACGTTCCCTTTGATAGTTCCTGCTGAGGCCACTCCGGTAGCGACGGTGCAAAATACCGCCGCACCGATGATGAAGGAGATTCGCTTGGCGCGACTTGAGTTATCGTGTTCCATCGAATGTATCCTCAAAGATCTCAGCCTGAGACCATGCAGTGCGATAGTTTAAACAAATAGCATTGGACGTTTGCGTAGTCCAGCCATGAGTAACACAGTTGCCGCAACCGTCACCTAATCAAATCCGTAGAGCGCCGCTGGGTTGTCGACGAGAATCTTGTTTCTCGTCTGCTCGTTGGGTGCGAACTCGGCCAGCAGATCGACCAGGTCGCCGTCGTTGGGAGTGTGCCCCGGCGCGAAATTGTTCGAGTGCGGCCAATCGGTGCCCCAGATAACGCGGTGCGGCGCGGCGGCGATGACGGCCTGAGCATACGGTATGACCTCGACAAAAGGAAGGCCAAAGTAACAATGGACGGCCGTGTTGCAGATCTTGTCCGCGCCGCTCAGTTTGACCCAGACATGCTCGAGCTTCATGAGTTCCAACAGCAATTGAAAGCCGGCCTGCTTCGGCCCTTCGGCCGGTTTCACCCGCGCGATATGGTCGATGACAACGGGCACCGGCAGGCTGCGTATACGCCTTTCCTGAGCCAATAAATTTTTCATGTCGATATGCAAATCCACAGACCAGGCGAATTCAACGATATGTTCAACGCAATGGTCGAGCACGTCCAGCTTGATATTGCCGCGCGGTCGGTCGAGCAGGTTAAAACGCACGCCGCGAATGCCGCTGTCGTCGAGCCTCTTGAGATCGCTTCTCGGCGTTTTGTCGTCGATGCGCCCGACGCCCCTAAACTTGCCGCCGGAATTTTTGATTGCGTCCAGCGTTGCCGTATTATCCAGGCCATGGACGCTGGGTTGCACCACGACGGCGCGCTCGATGCCGATCACGTCGATCATTTTCAAATAATGCTCCAACGGCGCCGCCGGCGGCGTGTATTCGTGGGTGGAGAGAAAGGGGAATTGTTCCGGGGGGCCAAACACGTGGAAGTGGGTATCGCAGGAATTCGGCGGTGGGGTGAAAGCGGGCTTGCGCGTGTTCGGATCGGGCGGATAGCAGTACGGCATCTTGCTTTTATCTCACATAGATATTTAGCTCAGTTGCCTGACTGCTGTCTACCGGCTTGCCCCGAAGGCCGGAGGACATTCGAGTCTTGCGCCGTCCCGGACTTTGAGGGTAAATGCTATCGGGAATAGATTGATACCAGTAAATTGCCTGAACGGAGCGGGAACATGGAAAAATTCATAATCCAATCGCACGGACGTCTCCAAGAGTGGGTCGCGGAAGAAAATGGTTACTTCAAAGACGCCGGGCTCGATTACGAGTTTCTCGTAAAACCAATCGCAACCTGGTCGGCCCAGGTGCAAACCGTAGAATCGGCGCCAGCGGACATTCAACGCGGCGCCTTCGAGTCGATTGAGGATGGTCGCGGCTGCAATCTTAGCGCCGCCTGTCACTGGACGGTTAACATGGCGGCATCGGCCGGCCATGGCAAGATGTGGAGCCATGGTTATTCCATCAGCCCTTCCGGCATTTTCGTCCCGCCGGAATCTCCGGTTCGGAAGCCCGAAGAATTGGCTAACGTACCGGTGACCGTCGGCTATCACTCCGGCAGTCATTACTCTACCCTGCAGGGAATGGAAAAATTTCTCGGGCGCGCTGAAATGAAACTCCACTTTGCCGGTCTTCTGTTGGACCGCTTGGCGTTACTCGTCGATCGACGGGTGCCCGCGGCAAGCCTTTTCGGCGCGCCATTTTATGTGGCCGAGCAGTTGGGATTTCGCAAGATTATCGACACGACCTTCATGATAGGCCATCTAGTGACCGGCGACGCCGCAATAAACGATGTGGAAAGTTACTTCATGGCTTTGCGCCGCGCGCAGCGAGATATCGACGTTACCCCAGAGCCCTTCAAGCACTACTTTCTCAGAGAACTGCCGGAGCGCTACCATCCATTGGTGGATATTCGTAGTTTCGGCCCCGGCGAGCGCTTAGTCTTCGAGCCCTACCCGCGAGAAGTCTTCGAGCGGACGCGCCGATGGATCGAATCCTGGAAACTTTTTTCACCGGAACAAGCGGGGAACGCGGGTTACGAGGCGTCGGTTATGTGAATGTTAAAACCGGATTCCGCAGTTAAACTGGGGAGCCCGGAAGCGAGGTGGAACACTGGAGTAGCGAAGGCGTCCAACTGTGAAATTTCGACGTCATTTCGCGCTTACGCACTTCCCTGTCACGGGCTTTAACGTTTCATCCAAACACCGTTGATCGATGTCTGGTCAGAGGCAGACGGCATCTCCGCCACAAGCGGATCAGCCTTCGGCTGAGACTTTGCTACGGAAGGGTTCCGCCTCGCGCATCCTGCTGAGACGCAACTGCGGCATCCGGGTTATTAAGGAGTCCACAATTGAGTAACCAAACAGCGACCGAGGGGTGAGACCTGGAGAGCGCGGGCACAGGAGCGCAAAGGTTGTTTTCAGGCCCTGCCGGCGGGCATTTCCACCTATGGAGAGGACGGGGTGGTGGCC
>DATBLC010000429.1:0-5438 GCA_036555515.1 Binatia bacterium | reverse complement strand
CCCTGCCGGCGGGCATTTCCACCTATGGAGAGGACGGGGTGGTGGCCGGCAAGGCAGAGAACCATTGACCGCGATCGGAAGGGCTCGCCTCTCGGTCGCACACTAGCGACATAGTCTCTAAATAACGAACTCATTAGTATGGTATAAACTGCCGTCAAAGCGACTTCAGTCGAGCAACCTTGTTGACGTTAATAAACGACATGCGATAAGTCACTTGGTACCAACGGGGATGGCGGACACGGTGATACTTTCAGAAAAGAACAATGAGAAACACGGCAACCTGGTCATCCGGATCGAGCATGTTTCCAAGCTCTTTCGTACTCCCGGCGAAGGAACGATCCGCGCCCTCGACGATATCAGTCTGGATGTTCCCTACGGAGAGTTCGTCACGGTGGTCGGACCGAGCGGCTGTGGCAAGTCTACGCTGCTGAAGCTCATCGCGGGGCTGTCCGCGACCTCGTTGGGGCGCATCCTGTACCAGGGTGAAGAAGTAAGAGGACTGAATACGAAGGTGGGTTACGTTCCTCAGGAAAGCAAACTGTTTCCCTGGCTCACGGTGGAACAAAACGTCGGCTTTGGGCTCGATTCCAAGCGCTACCCGCGGGAAGCGCGGGAACGCCAGATTCATAATTTTATCAATCTCGCCGGTCTCTCGGGCTTTGAAAAGTACTACCCCGCCCAGCTCTCGGGTGGCATGAGCAAACGAGCCTCAATAGTGCGCGCCCTAGCCTACGAGCCCGCGGTTATCCTCATGGACGAGCCCTTCGGCCCTTTGGACGCGCAAACGCGAATGGTGCTGCAAGACGAGCTGTTGAAGATTTGGGAGAAGAAGCGACAAACCATTGTTTTTATCACCCATGATCTGGTGGAGGCGGTGGCACTGGCTGACCGGGTCGTGGTGATGACCCACCGCCCCGGCAAGATTAAAGACATTATTAAAGTTCCCATGGCGCGGCCGAGGAATATCTTCGAGATTCACCGCCAGGAAGGATTCGACGAAGCCTACGGCCGTCTGTGGAATATCTTTCGCCATGAACTGAATATCGGAGCGCGCTAAAGATGGCGTCATCTTCTGAACCGGTGAGCGGGGAACAGTCAACCGTCGGCGCGGCGGATGAAACCGCAGCGCGCGCAGTCTCCGCTGTTTCCGCACGCGGTCTTGGCGTCACGCTGGTCCGCACGGCCATCGTGGGCGGATTTTTGCTGCTCTGGCAAATCGCCTCCGGCCGGTGGATAGAGCCATTTCTAATTAGCAGCCCAAGCCGAATTTTCTCGTCCTTGGTGACGGGCTTCCAGTCGGGAGACCTTTTGCAGCACTCCTGGGTTACGTTTCAAGAGATCCTTATCGGGTTTCCATTGGGCGCTGTGACCGGGATCGCGCTCGGCTACGCATTCGGCCGCAGCCGCTCCCTTGCAGAGATTTTTGAACCCATCATCATCGCCCTAAACGGCATCCCCCGAACTGCCCTCGCACCGCTTTTTATCGTTTGGTTGGGCATCGGTATTTGGTCTAAAGTAGGCGTCGTATTCTTGCTGACTTTTTTCTTGAATTTTTTTAACACCTATACCGGCATGCGCCAGATGGATCAGGAGTACATCGACCTTGCCAGGCTCATGCGCGTGCGCGGCTTGAAACTGACCTTTCGAGTCATCCTGCCGGCGATTTCGCCTTATGTTTTTACCGGAATCAGGACCAGCATCCCTTTCTCGGTCATCGGCGCCATAGTCGGCGAGTTTATCGCCGCCACCGAGGGGATCGGATTTTTTATCCGGCTGTCGGCGGGAATCTTTAGAACGGCGGATGTGTTTGTCGGCATTATCATTCTCATGTTCATGGTGATTATCATGGATAAGATCGCTGGGACGGTGGAAAGGCGGGTATTGAGATGGCAGGTACAAACGGAACATATACAGGTTCAAGGATAGAAAGGAGGTTGGAGATGAAAAAGCTGATTTTGGCAGGGCTGTTATGTTTGGTCGTCCTGGTTTCGCAGGGCCAGGCCCAACAAAAGGATATGCCCGAGGTAACCATTGCCACAGCGGTTTCCAACCTCGCCTTCGCGGCGGTGTGGGTCGCCGAGCAGCTCAAATATTTTGACCAAGAGGGCGTGCGCGCCAAAGTCACGGTGGCGGGCGGCGGTTCTCCATGCCAGTCCGCTGTGGTGGGGCGTTCCCTTGGCTTTTGCGCCTCTTCATCGGAGGGTTTGGTGCTCGCCCATGTTGAGGGCGCGCCTCTGGTCGCAATCCAGGCTCACAACAGCAATCTGACCCTCAGCTTAGCGGTGCGTAAGGAGCTTGTCGATAAATTCAAGCTCAGCCGCAAAAGCCCTCTCAACGCGCGTCTCAAATTGCTCTCGCAGCTTGGCCCCATAGGCGCCACCAGTCCGGGAGCCGTATCGGAGCAGATCTTTAAGTTTCTCGTGGGCAAATCCGGCGGCGATCCCGGCAAACTAAAATTCGTCTACCTGGGAGGACCCCAGTTGCCTGCTTCGTTAATGAACGGCGTGGTTGACGCGTTCGCATTGTCGCCGCCGTCTGCGGAAATCACGGAAGCTGCCGGCAAGGGCTACGTGTTGATTTCGCTCGGTCTTGGCGAAGTACCGGAGCTGACCGATTACCCTTATGAAGTGCTCATGGCGCGGCCCGATTATGTCGAGGACAATCGCAAGATCGCGTCGGCAGTGGCGAGGGCGATTTCACGAGGCGGCGCGCTGTTTCATAGCAAGCCGGAGGCGGCCAAGTCCGCCCTCAGGGCGCATCGTTTCTCCGATCCAGGAAAATTGGACCAGAAGGTTTTCGATTTATCATTCGATACTGTCAAACCCGCGATGCCCCGTTGGGGGAATATGTCCGCCGAAGGTTGGAAAAAGGTGATCGCCTTCTCCGCCGGCGCCGGCATTATCAAGGACAAAGCAAAAACGCCGTCCGCCCAGGAGGGACTTCTCTGGACGAACAAGTTCGTGGGCAAGCCATAACCTGGCTGCGTCGGCAAGCCAAATTTCAGTACATGTAGCCCGGATGGAGCCCTAGCGGAATCCGGGGTTCCCTGGATTCCGTTTCACTTCATCCAGGCTACGATCTGAGATGTGCTGATCGGTTTGCGATCAGCGATACCCCAGCGCCGCGAGGAATTGTTTGAGCGAGTGAAATTGAAGGTAGGGATTGCTTTGTTTTTCATCGCCGAGGGTCGAAGTCGGGCGGTCTGCATAATTGTGGCCGGGAAAAAGAATCGTATCGTCCGGCAGAGCCATGAGCTTCTGAGTAAGACTGTAGTAAAGCTGTTCCGGATTGCCGCCCGGCAAGTCAACCCGGCCGCAGGCGCCGATGAACAACGTGTCTCCGGAAACGATGCGGCCATCGACCAAAAAACACTGCGAGCCCGGGGTGTGGCCGGGCGTATGCAGCAGTTGAATTTCCATGCCGCCGACATCGACCCTGTCGCCGCTCTCGGTTTTGATCAGGTCTGACGGCGCGAGACCCTTCAGAAAGTCCGCTTCTCTCTTATGCACCACGACTTTCGCTTTGCATTTGGCGAGAAGCTCGGTTACGCCTTCGATGTCAATTCCGGCAAATCGTCCGCCGACGTGATCCGGGTGCGTATGGGTGACGAAGGCGTGGGTAATTTCGACATCGTCCTTAGCGGCGACGCGCAGAATCGTGTCGATCTGCCACGCCGCATCGACCGCCGCGACTTTGCGAGTCTCGGTAGAACCGATCAGATAGACGTAGTTCTGCATCGGTCCGATTTCGAGCTGTTTGAAGTAGAGGCGGTCAGACATGATTCAAAATGAAAAGCGCATCACTCAAATGTCCCTTAGATGTAGCCCGGATGGAGCATTAGCGGAATCTGGGGTTCCCTGGATTCCGTTTCACTTCATCCAGGCTACTAGACTCCTGACTACTAACTATTATCCCTTTGCCTTTGCCGCTAGCGATTGGTAACTCACTTCGTCTCCGTTTTCTTGACTGACGGGGAGTCCGGAAGCCGCCCAACCCGGCGCGATGACATTGCCCATCTGATCGCGCATGCCGCCGAAGCCGCCGATGACGCTGGCAATGTCCTCATACCCTGCCTGCTGTAAGAATCCCGCAGCGGCAGTGGAACGAGGCCCGGCTTGGCAGCCGACGATGATCTTTTTGTCGCGCGCGAAGTTCGCTTCAACGACCTTGACGAAATCGGCATTCATGATCATACCGCGGGCCGGATCGGGAAAAGCGACCGGAATGTTCACCGCTCCGGCCGGGTGACCGTTGGCAAACTCCCGCTCCGTGCGCACGTCGACGTAAACGGCGTCGGGATTAGCCGTGAGCGACTCATAGGCTTGTTGCGGCGTGATTTCCCTGATGGCCATGGATTCTCTCCAGTTTCTTGTTTCTAGTCTCTGGTTTCTAGTTTCCGGAACGCACTCGCGAACTAGAAACTTGGAACCAGAAACTGGAGGCCGATCTCCCCGCCCTACATCCCCATGATATTGTACCCGGCGTCCACATGCACGACTTCGCCGGTTACGGCGCTGCCCCAAGGCCCGCACAGGTATAGCGCGGTCTTGCCGACTTCTTCGGCGTCGATATTGCGCTTGAGCGGCGCCTTGTCGGCGACATGGTGCAGCATGGTCTTGAAGTCCGATATGCCCGCCGCCGCCAGGGTCCGAATCGGCCCGGCGGAGATTGCGTTCACTCGAATGCCCTTCGGCCCAAGATCATAAGCCAAGTAACGAACGCTTGCTTCCAACGCCGCCTTGGCGACGCCCATCACATTATAATTTGGCACCACTTTTTCGGAACCCATGTAAGTCAGCGTGACCATGGAACCGTTGCGCTCTTCCATGAGCGGCGCGGCGTAACGCGCCAGCGCGACCATGGAATAAGCGCTCACGTCCATCGCGAGATGAAATCCGGCGCGGCTGGTTTGAACATAGGGGTGGGACAGGTCTTCTTTGTTGGCAAACGCGATGGCGTGGATCAAAATATCCAGCCCACCCCATTTATGCGCGAGCTCGGTGAAAACCTTCTCAATCTCCTCGTCTTTGGTCACGTCGCAGGGCAGAATGATTTTCGAGCCGATTCCCTCCGCTAAAGGCCGAACGCGTTTTTCTAAAATTTCTCCCGCATAAGTGAAGGCCAGCTCCGCGCCCTCCGCATGAAACGCCTCGGCGATCGCCCAAGCGATACTGCGTTCGTTGGCGACGCCGAAGATCGCCGCCTTTTTTCCTTCCAATAGCTTCATTGTGTTTTTTCCTTAAACGTTGAGCGTTAAACCTACTTTTTCTGCTTAAGGCCGCGCTGCCAGAGATACTCTTGCTCGCCCGTTTGCTTGCTTATCCAGCGCGACAACACAAACAACAGATCACTCAGCCGGTTGACGTACTTGAGCGGCCATTCGCTCAAGGGTTCGGCTCTGGAAAGCCGGAGAATTTCTCTCTCGGCCCTTCGGCAAA
>DATBLC010000428.1:0-10603 GCA_036555515.1 Binatia bacterium | reverse complement strand
CCGAAGCGTGTGACGCCCAGCGTCTTGCCCCGCAGGTCCTCGAGCCGGGTGATTTCCGGCTGGACGAAGAGCCTGTGATAGGGCCGGTTGGCCGTTCCGCCCACGGCAATGATCGGCGCGCCGCTCAAGATCGCGTTGATGGCGGCGTTGCTCGCCGCGCTGACGGCCTGTAGATCCCCGCCGATCAAAGACTGCACGGATACAGGGCCCGAGGTGATTAAAATAATATCAGCTTGAATACCGTTCCTATCGAAAGCGCCGCTATCCTTCGCCATCCAAACGCCGGTTGCCATCGGGCCGATTGAAGAATACGCGACAGTCATCTTGGTCTGGGCGGCGGCAACGCCTGAGGAGACGACGTAAAGAGCCAATAAGAATGCCAGCTGAAACAACCTGTATACCATCTCATCCTCCGCCCAGTCCGCTGCCGAGGATCTCAACACCTTCGGTCTTTTGGATGTAACCTGCGAACTGGTACTTGTTCTCACGCGGATCGGGCACGCGTTTAGTTTTTTTGGGGCCGTCTTTGTCGAGGGCTTCGACGCGGGCGCGAATAAAGTGCGGGCCGGCGCTCGCAAGCGCGCTCTGAATCTTGGCGCGAAACGCAGCGACATCGTCGATGGTGCACGCGCTCTCGATGCCGCAGCCCTTGGCCACGGCCTCTAGGTCCATCTTGCCAGCGGTCGCCGTGGGCATGCCCGGCTCATCTTTGTGACTACCGAGATAATTGCCATTGTCCATGACGACGATGGTCAAGTTTTTCGGCGCCTGATTGGCGATGGTACCGAGGACACCGAGGTTTAGAGTGAGGTTGCCGTCGGAGTCGAGAGCAACGATTTTTCGGTTGGGCAACGCCAGTGAAAGGCCCAGCGCCGTCGAGCTACACATGCCCATGGTCAGATGAAAAAGATTAGCCTCACGGTCTTTGAGCTGGCCCCAGAAGCCGCTGTTGTTGCCAATGCTGGTGAGCACCAACACGTCATCGGGGACCATGGCGGACAGTTCTGTGAGCAAAGTGAATCGCGTTACCATAAGGCCTCCTCGTTGAGCAGCACGGCGACCGGCTTGAGCCAAGCCCGGGCGCACTCGTTGCAATCTTTGATAGTCCTTTTGATGTCCTCGGGACGGCTCACCACCCGATACGGTATATCCATGGCATTGAGACCGGGCTCGGTGGTTTTTTTGTAAAGCCCCAGCCAGCGCGGATCGCCGATATCGCCCCGGTAGGGAATCACCACGAGGACCGGCACTTCGTGCAACAAGTTGATCCGCGCAAGATGATAGGTCGCCACCAGTAAGCCGGACGTGGCGAGAATCAGCGCCGGCTTTTTACCGCCAAACCAAGCGCCGAAACCGATGCCCGTTGCCTCTGCTTCGTTGGCAGCCCCGACATAATGAATATCGCGATCTTCGGCGAGCATCTTGTAGACTTCGATGAACTGGGCGTCGGGAACCCCGGCGGCGAAGTCGACGCCGGCTTCTTTGAGCCCCTGAATGACCAGTTGCGCCTTTTCCGGTTTCATACGGTTCCTCCGATTACGACACGGCCATGCTAGATTTTCTTGGCTTCCTTCAGCGCGCGCCAAACTTTTTCCGGTGTTAGCGGCAAGGTTTTCACTCGCGCGCCGGTCGACCACGCGACCGCATTGGCCACCGCCGGCGCCACCGGAATAATCCCGCCCTCGCCCAATCCTTTGGCGCCATAGGGGCCCGGCCCGTTGGCATCTTCAATTAAGATCGATTCGAATTCATGGGGCACGTCGTCAAAAGTAGGCACTTTATAATCCACCAAGGTCGAATTGACGATCTGGCCGCCGTCGAATTGATAAGACTCATAAAACGTGTGGCCAAAACCCATCATTGCCGAGCCTTCGTCTTGTCCCTCGCACTGGAGCGGATGCAGCGCTTTGCCGGCATCCGCCGCAGTGATGTATTTTTCGACGTGAACCTGGCCGGTTTCCTGATCCACTTCCAATTCCACCGCGCCGATGCCGATTTCCCAAAAAAGCGGATTGGCCGGCGTCGGCGCCATGCCGCTGTGCGCATAGCCCCTTCCCACCAGCTCGCCCCCTTGCATGGCGAAATGTTTATGGATCAACTCGCCGTAAGTAATTTTCTTGCCGCCAGCCGTGGCTACCCCATCTTTGAGAGCGATTGCGTCCTCGGGGCATTCGAAGTGCTCGGTAGCCAATTCGAGGATTTGCTGGCGCCCATCGGCGCCCGCCAGCTGCACCGCTTTTCCCATCACTGTGGTCGAGCGGCTGGATCCTGTAGAACGATCGAAGGGCGTATAACCCGTATCGATGGGCTGGATCGTGACCCTTTCGAGCGGCACGCGCAGCTCTTCGGCGGCGATCTGGCTCATCACGGTTTTGGCGCCTTGGCCCAGTTCGGAGGTGCCACACAGCAGGACGACGCTACCGTCCGCAAGCAAGTGAACGGTTGAAGTCGAAGCCAGGGGCGCACCCGGATCGGTGGTGCCGAAGCCGACTCCCCGGCCGCGTCCCTCCTTCGAGATCGGACCATCCCAACCAAGTCTGTCGGTGACCAACTTGAATCCTTTGAACAAATCCGCGTCGAGGGGCCGGTATTGAGGTCTTATTTCCTCTCCCTTTTTCACCAAATTCTTCAAACGCAACTCAACCGGATCGATGCCAAGTTTTTGCGCGATGATATCCAGTTGGGATTCCGTAGCCCAGGCAGTTTGAGGCCCGCCGATCGATCGAAAAGAGGCGGCGGAAACCGTATTGGTGAAAATGCAATACGAGTTGATCTTGAGATTGGGATAACGATAGGGCCCGAGAATACGCGTCAATGTCCGTCCCGTGACCGTCGGGCCGGTTTCGGTATGCGCGCCTGTATTGAGGTAGATCTCCGCTTGTTTGGCCACCAGCGTGCCGTCCTTTTTCACGCCGGTTTTTACCTTGCATTTGATGGCGTGGCGGCGGCAGGTCACCATCGCCTCGGAGAAACTCTGCGCCACCCTGACCGGCCGATGCGCTTTGCGCGCCAGCGCCACCACCAGCGGCTCGATCTTGCCGCCCGACTTGCTGCCGTAAGCGCCGCCGACAAAATTCACGTGTACGCGAACTTTTGCCAGCGGATAGTTGAAGACTTCAGCCAGCTCCTGGCGCACGCCGAAGGGATGACCGGTAGAGGTCCACACCTCGATACCGTCGTTATCTATTTGGGCTATCGCCGTGTGCGGCTCCATCGAGTAGTGATAGATCATCGGGAACTCAAAGGAATCCTCGAAAATCTCATCAGCTTCGGCGAAGCCTTGCTCGACGTTTCCTTTGATCAGTTCGGTTTGAAAGCAGATGTTTCGCGGCGCGAAGTCGTGCACCAGCGGCGCGCCGTCGGCCATCGCCTCGTCAACATCGATCACCGGCGTCAACGCTTCATACTCGACCTGAATTTTGCCCAACGCCTCCTCGGCCGTGGCGCGATCGATGGCAGCCACCGCCGCCACCGGTTGCCCGGCGAATATCGCGCGATCCAGCGCGATAATCGGGTGATCCTTATTTTTGCCGCGGCCGATAAAGGGGCTGATGTCGGTGAAGTCTTTACGCGTCACCACCGCCACGACTCCCGCCATCGCTTCCGCGTCGTCTGTGTCGATGGAAACAATTCGCGCATGGGCGTAGGGACTGCGCAAAAACTTTCCCTCGATCAACCCCGGAATGACGAGGTCGCCCGTATACTTCGCTTTGCCGGTAACTTTGTCGGCGCCATCGACGCGCCGCACCGAAGTGCCGACAATCGAAAAATTGGCTTCATTTGCGCTCATCTATTTCGGCGTCCTTTCGCTGCTCACGACGTTACCAAACGGTCTGTAGTAACAGCCTTCGTATAACGGGGGCGATGGTTGGGTGTCAAGTAAAGGCTTGCCCCACCTCTTTCCTCCGCCGCGGGGGGTGTGTCGCAACGAAAAGAAAGTTGCATGGCTGTCATGTTGAGTCCTTCGGCGACGCCAGACTGTGTGAAAACTCCGTTCATGGTTCGACTGGGGCTCACCACGAACGGATGTCAGACATTACAAAACAAGCATGTAGCCGTTCGCCCTGACCCCTCGACACGCTCGGGACTAAAGGCTGTCGAAGGGTTTGTCCTGAGACCCCTCGAAGGATCGAAGGGGCTCCTAAAGAGTTTTCAGACGGTCTGCCCCTCAGCATGACATTACGACACCGTCTCGCGACGCGGTACGAAGAAGAGGAGTTGAACGGCGTGAATGATTTGAACGTCTTGAACGGGAGCGCGGCGAATGTAGCGGCGCTGCAACCATGCTTTTGGCAGGAGCAAGGTTATGTTTTAGGGGAACCGGCATCTTTTGCCCTTCCAAGGGAACGCCCTATTTACTCTTTGATTCTGTCCAGCCGTTGCGACAATTCGTCCACTTTTTTGGCAAGCTTTGGCAGATTCATAATCTGCGCGTAGGTTTCCTTGTATTCGGGCAAGGGCCTAGCGGGCGTACCCCAGACAAAGACGCCGCGACGAACTAACTTACCCGGCAAGACACCAGCGCTGGCGCCGATCATAGCTTCATCTTCGATGCGCGCCCGGTCGCCGACCCCGGCCTGGCCGCCGAACATCACGTAGTCACCGATGCGGACGCTGCCGGCGATGCCCACCTGCGCGGCGATCACACAGTGGCGTCCAATGCAGACGTTATGCGCGATCTGCACAAGGTTATCGATCTTGCTGCCCTGGCCGATGAAGGTCTCACCTAACGAGCCGCGGTCGATCGACGTGTTGCTGCCGATTTCCACGTCGTCTTCAATGATGACTCCACCCAATTGGGGAAATTTCTGTTGACGCCCTTCGGCGAAAACATAACCGAACCCGTCCGCGCCAATCACGGTGCCCGCGTGAACGACCACGCGGTCGCCGATACGCACGTTCGGGTAAATCGTTACTCGCGGATGAATGATGCAGTCGGCGCCGACCTCGACGCCGCGCCCGATAAATGCGCCAGCGGCGATGCTCGTGCGCGCGCCGATGTTCGCGCCGGCTTCGATCACCGCTTGCGCCCCAATGCTGGCATCTTGCGCCACTCGCGCGCTGGAAGCGACCACCGCGGTTGGGTGGATGCCCGGCTCCGGGCGCGGCGCCGGCAAGAGCGCAGCCGCGGCTTTGATCAAAGCAAGCTTCGGATTCGAGACGGCAATGGTAGTCTTACCCTGGAGCGCCCTTTGCGACGAAATCAGGATGCAACCCGCAGTGGAGAGTTTCGCATGCTCGAGCGCGCGGACACCATCGGCAAAACTTAGATCCGACGGCCCGGCACTTTCAAGGCCGGCAATACCGCTGATATCCACACTTCCATCACCTTCTAATTCTCCGCTCAGCAACGTGGCGATCTCTTTGATCTTCATTTCTCTTCCCTCGTTAAGATGTTGCCGCGCGCCGTTGATGGCGCATTTGTATCCGGCACCCCAACCACTCTATCGCATTGGAGGAAAAAGATAACGCAATTGGGCGTATCGAACAATTCCGCATGCCGCTCGCCAGCCACAAAGTGGGATATGACCTAGGCGCTTGCTTGAGTCGGCGCCTGTTGGGTGTCATCATAGGAAATTTCCGTATTGAAACCTCCTGTGAATGCCAAGCGATTCAGCGCGTTCCTTGTAGTTTTTTTTGTCATCGTTGGGACCGCCGCGTGCAGTAAGCGCTACGTTTCGCCTGCGGTTGCGGCCGCCCTGCAAGTGGAGCTGCTCCCAATCGAGATTGATTCGGGCGATCCCACGCGCGTAGAATTCGACCGCTTAAGACTATTAGGCGCCTTCGAACTGCGTTCCAAAGACAGGCGTTTCGGCGGCTTGTCCGGTCTTGCCATCGGCGCGGACGGAAAGCTCTACGCAGTGTCTGATCGCGGCTTCTGGCTGTCGGCGCGCATGCTGCTGGACTCGAATAGCCGATTGACGAATCTCGCGGATTGGCAAATCGCGCGGCTGCTTACGCCCGAAAAGACACCGGTCAACGGGCGATTGACCGATGCCGAGGCGCTTGCCCAGGCGCCCGACGGATCGTTCGTTGTCGCTTTCGAATACGTGCACCGTCTGTGGCGTTATCGCGCTCCACCGGAAACACTTGCGAGTCCGGCAGCTCCGGTACGGACTCCAAGCGATGTATCCAAAGCCCACCGAAACGGCGGCCTCGAAGCCGCCAGCGTCCTACCCGACGGACGGATTTTTACCATCGCCGAAAGGCTCGAGAATCTCGATGGAACGTTGAAGGCCTGGTTGATCGACGAGGGGCGTTTCTCGGCGCTGTCTTATCATCCCGAAAGGGACTTTAGCGTATCGGACTCTGCCGCGCTCAAGAACGGCGATGTAATCGTGGTTGAGCGGCGCTATACCTTTCCTCTGAGCTTTGCCGCGCGACTGGCGCTGATCAAAGCCGACCAAATCCGGCCGGGCGCTGCTCTGAAGGGCGAGGAGCTGCTTCGCCTCGAAGCACCACTGCACACCGACAACTTCGAGGGCATCGCTGTAATGGAGACCAAAGCCGGAACGGTGATTCTCTTGGTTTCCGACGACAACTATTTTTCATTGCAGCGAACGCTGCTTTTCCAATTTCTCCTGCCCAAAACCGAGAAGCACTGGATTGACTCGACCCCGCCACATTAGTTACTTTGCAGCAGCGTCATCATAAGGCAACTTTGTCGTTCAAAGTTCAAGGCCTAACACAGATACCGTTCCCGTCATTTCGACCGACAGACTGGGTGAAAACTCTTTAGGAGCCCTTCGACCCACGCTCAGGCGAACGGCTAAATGCTTGATTTCTAATGTCTGACATCCGGTTCGTGGTGAGCCTAGTCGAACCATGAAACGGAGTTTCAGACAGTCTGTCGAAGGGAGAAATCTTTACCGAGGTCAAGCTGGTCGCCAGGCGCTCGTGCTGTCATTCGCCGCGAAGTTTATATAGCCTTACCGGCTTCGCCAATTCATTGAGGATCTGCGCTCCCACAGGCTCGAAGGTAAAGCCCTTCCCGGCAACCAGCTCGCGTACGGGCTCCGAGGCGAGTAGTTGACCTGATTCCGCGCTCTCGCAGACTCGCCGGGCGAGTTGTGTCAAGTCACCGTCGGGGTCATCGGCCTGTGCGAGCGTCTCTACCGAATTGAGCCCGATCCGAACCTTCACCGCATCTTCCGGGTTGACGGCGTTCCGCTTGGCGATGACACGTTGCACCTGGAGCGCACAGCCAACGGCTCTCGACGCCGAATAGAATCTCGCCGCGATCCCTGTGCCGGTTGGTCTTACTTGAGTGCCGTTATATGACTCGATAGCGGCGCGGATCCCTTCATAGTGGCCGCTAAGCTGCCTTCGGGCTGCTTTCCCTCCGAGCCGTCGGTTCAGCGAGTCAGACCCATCGAGGTCTATAAACAAGCAAGTGACGGGTAGACCTGGGTCCAAAGGCGAGGTCTCCCTGATGTTCCTGTCATTTGCTAGGAAGTCCAGAACGGGATTAACAAGCTCCATCGCCTCTTCATGCGTCGCCGGAATATGATTGTAACCTTCAAGCGCGACGAATCGAGCACCGGGAATTTTGGCGGCGAGTTCTCGCCCGCCGGAAAACGGCACGTGATCTCCTCTGCGGTGGACAACCAGCGTGGGGACCGAAACAGTGGCGAGAATCGGCGCCAGATCATCTCGTTTCTGCCTGAGCTCCATCAATCCTTCCGATACGTCACTCGATACGGAGAGCCGCAACCACCGTGCAAGTCGCTCGACGTCTTCCCGTGTTCCGCCATGCGGCATCAATCGTTCCACCCTCATCTTAGAGCCAATTTCCCAACTGGCTCGCATCACAGAGATCGTAATGTCGTTTTGCCTTTTTCGCTCGCTGGTAACAGGTTCAACGATTGTTCCGTAAAAAACCAGTTGGCTCACACGATTGGGATGCTTTGCGTAATAGCGCAACGCTAACGGTCCTCCGCCGCACAAGCCGTACAACGGGAACCTTTCCAATGCCAATTCATCGACCACCGCCTCAAGGTCGAGGACGAAAAGCTGCTCCGATGACAGAGGGACATTACGGTCGGAGAGCCCGGTGCCGCGCATATCGAAGCGCACCAAAGTATGGTGCCGCGCCAGTCCTTCATAAACATCGGCAAGCGGCCCTTCAACCAGATCGGCTTCAAGATGGGTCACCAACTGTGGCGGGATGACGAGCGGCGGACCATGTCCCATCGTCGAATAAGCGATTCGCACGCCATCAACGGTGCTGCAAAAGCGGATGTCTTGTTTCGTAGTTGCCAAGTTGTTCTGAGGACTATTCCCGACGGGCGCCAAGAATCGATAGCCGCGTCGATGGACGGTCTCGATAAATTTCGGCTGGTTCGGGTTGTCTCCGAGCGCCTTGCGGATTTCACCGACGCACACGGTTAGGACTGCGTCCGTGACCGCAATATCGGGCCAGAGGGTCTTAAGCAGGACTTCCTTGGTAATGAGCTGGTCGGAACGCTCCGCTAGATAGCGCAACACGGAGAAGGCTTTGGGGGTCAGGCGGATCTCTTTACCATCACGCAACAAACGTTCATTGATCGGGTCAAGGCGAAACGGATCAAACAGATATTCCGTTGACGAACCCATGTGCCGCTCGTATAGGGTTAGAAAAATCTTTGAGAAACTTTAGTTCTCTCTTAGGACTTGAGCCGATCCTTCGGCTATATCTCCCACGGTGCGCGTATCGTTGCAAGTGCCCGCTACGTGCGCTGAAACAGGTTGTTTGGGCCATGATCCGGCTGATATTAAGGAGTCCACAATTGAGTAACCAAACAGCGACCGAGGGGTGAGACCTGGAGAGCGCGGGCACAGGAGCGCAAAGGTTGTTTTCAGGCCCTGCCGGCGGGCATTTTCCACCTATGGAGAGGACGGGGTGGTGGCCGGCAAGGCAGAGAACCATTGACCGCGATCGGAAGGGCTCGCCTCTCGGTCGCACACTAGCGACATAGTCTCCAAATAACGAACTCATTAGTAAATGCTCCTACTCGAAACCGTCGGAGTGCGCGCACATCCAAATGGAACAAACGAAATCGATAAATAGATGCGAAGTGCCTGATGGCCTATACAATATGGCAAATCTGTAGTGTAGAGTTTCAGTCATAAGGTGCGACGCTGTGCGGCCGCGTTCAGAATTTCGAACAAGCAAGCACAGCTCGTTCGCTTTTTACAGCGTACCCCACGCCATTGAGGTGCCTAGTCAGGAACGATAGGATTAGAGGCTCACCAAGCACTCTGTCGCGAGCGATAAACTGTTTTAGCAATCACCGAAAGGCTTTGGGACACCCAACAGGTAATGTAAGGAGAACAAAATGGTTGAACAGAAAGCTTTAGATGCGTTCAAGACAAGTCTTCACGGCGACCTGCTGCAACCCAGCGACCCCGGCTACGACGAGGCGCGCTCGGTCTGGAATGCAATGATTGACCGGCGGCCTGATCTCATTGCGCGCTGCCGCGGCGTCGCGGACGTCGTTTTATGCGTCCACTTCGCCCGTGCGCATAAACTTAACCTCTCCATCAAGGGCGGCGGTCACAATATCGCCGGTCTTGCCGTCTGCGACGGAGGCATAATGCTCGATATGTCATTCATGCGCGGCGTATGGGTGGACCAGACCTCGCGCACGGCCCAGGCCCAGGCGGGCTGCCTCTTGAGCGACGTGGACCGCGAAACGCAACTCCACGGCCTCGCCGCAGTGCTCGGCTTTATCTCAAACACAGGCACCGCCGGCCTCACGCTAGGCGGCGGTTTCGGTTATCTCACGCGCAAGTTTGGCTGGACCACCGACAATCTCTTATCGACGGAAGTAGTCACCTCGGATGGCAACATCGTGCGCGCCAGCGACAAGGAAAACCAGGATTTATTCTGGGCTCTTCGCGGCGGCGGCGGCAACTTCGGCGTCGTCACCAACTTCGAGTATAAGCTCCACCCCGTGGGTCCCGAAGTGATGGCTGGCGCCATCGCCTGGCGCGCCGAATCCGCGGGTGAGGTTCTCGAAATGTTCCGTGCCGTCATGGAAAAAGCCCCGCCGGAGCTCGTTTGTGTAGCAGGACTCCGCATCGCTCCTCCCGCGCCCTGGCTGGCTAAAGACGTTCACGGTAAACCCATCGTCGCGCTCTTCGTCTGCCACTCGGGAGAGTTAACGGAAGGCGAAAGGCTCGTCGCTCCGATCAAAGGTTTCGGTGCTCCGGTGGGCGATATAATTCAGCGGCGCTCCTATGTTTCGCAGCAAAGTCTTCTCGACGCTACACAGCCGAAGGGCAGGCGCTACTATTGGAAGTCCGAATACTTGCCTGGTCTCAAACCTGATCTGCTCGCAAAGACGATCGGTCATGCCAAGGCTATCAAATCGCCGCACTCTGCGATCCTTCTTTTTCCGCTTGATGGAGCGCTAAATCGGCTCAGTGAGGATCATTCCGCTGTGGGCAATCGGGACGCCGCGTGCGTTATAAACATCGCCTCGTCTTGGGACAAGTCCGAAGACGATGAGACCAATATCGAATGGGCGCGTGCTGCGTGGGAAGACATGCGCGGCTTTTCCACGGGAGGGACGTATATCAACTTTCTGACGGAGGAGGAGGACGATAACCGCATCCGCGC
>DATBLC010000427.1:0-47285 GCA_036555515.1 Binatia bacterium | reverse complement strand
CCCTGCCGGCGGGCATTTCCACCTATGGAGAGGACGCGGTGGTGGCCGGCAAGGCAGAGAACCATTGACCGCGATCGGAAGGGCTCGCCTCTCGGTCGCACACTAGCGACATAGTCTCTAAATAACGAACTCATTAGTAACAGGCTGACGAAAAAGCCCCAGCGGATTGATTGAGCATCGGAGACAGAGGATAGCAGTTGGGGTGCTTCGATCCTCCATCTTGATTCTTGCACGGCTTCGGCAGTATAGGGGAAATCAGGAAACGAGATGAACGTCGAATCTCTCATTGACCATGTCAAAGGAGAAATCTATGAAATTGCATTTGCCGATAACCGCACTGGGTCTGATCATCGGCTTGTTCTGGCTCGGCGCCGCTTCCGCCGCCAATATCAATGTCGTATGGACCAGCGAGGTCGGCCAGTTCGCGCCGCTCTGGGTCACGAAGGAAGCGAAGTTCTTTGAAAAGTACGGCAACCAGGTGCAGTTGATCTTCATTCAGGGAGCGACCTCCGCAGCCGCTGCGCTCATCTCCGGCGATGCCCAGGTCGGCATGTTCTCGCCTCAGGTCGTCATCGAGACCGCCACAAAAGGCCTGGACCTCACCATGTTCGGCCGGCTCGGCAATAACATGGACAATCGCATCTTCGCCAAAAAAGGCATCAAGAGCCTCAAGGAAGTCAAGCGCATCGCCATCAGCCGTTTCGGCAGCAACGCGGATTTCGCCGCGCGATTCTTGCTGCATCGCGAAGGCCTGCGGCCGGACACTGACGTGGCCCTGCTGCAGGTCGGTAACCAATCGAACCGCATCGCCGCGGTGGAAACCAACAACGCCGACGCCGCCATGCTGACTCCGCCAATGACGTTGCAAGCACGCAAACTGGGAATGACGTTGCTGGTCGACGCCTCGAAACTGAATATCCCTTATTCCAGTCTATTCTTTGTCGCGCGCAAAAGTTACCTGGAAAAAACGCGCGCCGATTTGCTGAATTTCACCAAGGCCATGATCGAAGGGGTGCACCTGTACAAGGCTGACAAGGAATTCAGTCTGAAAGTGTTAGCGAAGTACATGAAGCTTCAGGACCGGGAAGTGCTCGAGGAAAATTTTCGGGAATATGATTTTCCCCTGAAACCCTACCCGTCGAAGGAATACTATGATTTGCCCATCCAGGAAGTCGCCAAGAAGAATCCTAAGGTGCTCAAGGAAAACCCCGAGCGCTATGCCGATATGACGCTGGTCAAAGAAATCGACGCCAGCGGTTTCATCGACAAACTTACGCAAGAATACAAAGTAAAATGACGGAGCAAGAAGCAAGCATATCACTTTGTTCAAGGGACCCCGGAAATTCCGTCATCCTGAACGCGGTGAAGCATCTCAGGCACAGATAAATCGGCCACATCAAAGGAGGACTCATGGCAACGGTACGTGGCGCAACTTTATTGGGTCCGGACAAATTGGAGGTTCGTGAATATCCTTTCCCTGAGATTCCGCCCGACGGCGGGCTGGTGAAAGTGGAAATGGGCGGCGTCTGCGGCACCGACGTGAAATACCTGCACGGCAAGCTCAAGGTCGATTATCCGATCATCCTGGGCCATGAGATTCTCGGCCGCGTGGAAAAACTCGGCCGCAACGCGGCGCAGATTCACAAGGTCAAAGAAGGCGACCGTATAATACTCAAAGGCGCCCTGGGCTGCGGCCGCTGCGCCGACTGTCGCCGTAACAACCAACGCTTCTGCCGCCAGCGCACCAACTACGGCGGCCGGACCAAATGCGATCAGCCGCCCCATCTATTCGGCGGTTTTGCCGATTACATCTACCTGGCGCCCGACGTTTTGGCGACAAAGGTCAGCGACGCTCTTCCCGCCGAAGCCGCGGCCCTTATCGGCTCGGTCATGGCCAACGGCTTTCAATGGGCGATTCGGCGCGGCGGCGTAAAAATGGGCGATTATGTTTTGATCCAGGGGCCCGGCCAGCAAGGGCTATCCTGTACGTTCGCATCGAAGCACGCCGGCGCCGCGAAAATTTTCATCACCGGCATCGGCCGCGATAAGCCGCGGCTCGAGCTGGCGAAAAAATTCGGCGCCGACCGCACCATCAATGTCGAGGAAGAAGACGTCGTGGAAGTGATCCGCAAGGAAACCAGCGGCGAGATGTGCGACGTGGTCGTCGACGTTTCCGGCAATCCCAACGCAATTCTCAAGTCCGTAGACTGCCTGCACCGCCAGGCCACCATGGTGCTCGCCGGTTTGACCGGCGATGCTACGGTGACGCCGATGCTCATGGACAAATTGGTCTGGAACGAAACTAAGCTTCAGGGCTGTTTTACCGCCGACAACGACGCCACCGAGGCCGCCCTGCGCTTGATCGAAGCCACCAAGTTTCCGGTGCAGCAAATGGTCAGTCACGTGTTCCCGTTAAAAGAAATTGAGAAGTGCATTCGCTCCGTCGGCGGGGAGATTCCGGAGATGTTTCCGACCAAGGCGCTCATCAATCCGGCGCTGGGATGATCCGAGGCCTCGAAGATAAAGTCGTCATCGTCACCGGCGGCGCCCACGGCATCGGCAAGGCTTATTGCCTGGGCTTCGGCAAAGCCGGCGCCCGCGTCGTCATCGCCGACATCGACAAACCGGCGGGCGAACGACTCGCCGGTGAAATCACCGTTGGCGGAACGCGAGCGCTGGCGGTTCAGGTCGATGTGTCCAATGAAGACGCCGCCAAGAAGATGGCCGCCGAAACCCTCGAGAGTTTTGGGCGCATCGATGTTCTCGTCAACAACGCCGCGGTTTTTTCCGTGGTGCCGATGAATCGCGGCCGCATCGAATCCATCGATCCTGAAGAATGGGACCGCTTGATGGCAGTGAATCTGCGCGGCTTGTTCTTCTGCTGCCGCGCGGTGCTACCCGTTATGCGCGCGCAGAAATCGGGCAAGATCATCACCATCGCCTCGGGCACCGTCTTCGCCGGTTCTCCTGGAAGAATTCACTACGTCACGTCGAAGGCGGCCACCATCGGCTTTACGCGCACCCTGGCGCGGGAAGCCAGCGAGGACAATATCAACGTCAATTGTCTGGCTCCCGGCAACACGCTCTCGGAAGAAAACCCAACCGAGCAGATGATCAAATTTAGAGAATCGTCGATTGGGCTGCGGTCTCTCAAGCGCATTCAAGTGCCAAACGATGTCGTCGGCGCCATGTTGTTTCTCGCCTCGCCATTGAGCGATTTCATCACCGGACAGACGATCAACGTCGATGGCGGCATATCGTTTCTATGATTGGGAAAACTGGAATAATGCAATGACTGGAGTACTGAAAGCCAAGTTGCCACATGAAGCGATCAAGAATCTAACGGAGGATCACAATGCGATTGAAGGATAAAGTTGCCATCGTCACCGGCGGCGGCGTCGGCATCGGCAAAGCGTACGCTCACGGACTAGCCAAAGAAGGCGCCAAAGTGGTGGTCGCCGACATTCAAGATGCCGCAGCAAAGAAAGTCGCGGCCGACATCAAGCAAACCGGCGGCGACGCCATCGCCGTCTACGTTGACGTGACCTCTGCGGAAAAAACCGAGGCCATGGCGCAAGCGGCGCTCAAAGCCTACGGCCGCGTCGATATTCTGGTAAACAACGCCGGACTCTATTCGGCGCTCAAAAAGAAAAACTTTATGGAGATCGACAGCGAGGAATGGGACCGCGTCATGGCGGTGAACGTCAAAGGACTGTGGCACTGCGTCAAAGCGGTCTATCCGCCGATGAAGCAACAGGGTAAAGGTAAGATCATCAACATCTCGTCAGGAACCATATTGGGCGGCACGCCGCTTTTTCTTCATTATGTGTCATCGAAGGCGGCGGTGGTCGGGTTCACCCGTGCATTGGCCCGCGAAGTGGGTAATGACAACATCTGCGTAAATTCGATCATGCCCGGCTTGACCATCTCCGGGTCCAATCAGGAAGGCGTCTTGACGCCGGAGCAACTCGCCGACCGCCGCAAGCGCCGCGCTTTTCAGCGCGATCAATACCCGGCGGATCTCGTCGGCACGGTGATTTTCCTCGCTTCCGACGACAGCGACTTCATGACCGGCCAATCCATCAGCGTCGACGGCGGCATGAATATGCACTAGCGACTGGAGTATTGGGGTGGTGGATTCGGTACAAAAACGCGGGATCGAGCAGTACCAGCGGCTCCGTCAGTCATTCGAAAATCATGCTGGTGAAGGTCACCGCGGAGCCGGTCTCCGGCGTGAAGGCTTGGCTGTACTTTAAATGGGTTCCGCTGGCGTCATTAAGCAGGTGAATCAATGAATACAGCGGCGCAAAGCCGCATATTCTTCTCTTATCTCGATCTTTGGCGATCTCGTAAAAAAAACCCGGGGCGTCGAGAGCCGAAAGCCGTTCGATCAGCCGCTGATCCTCGGATTCCACCCGCTTGAGAAAATCTTCGGTGATCGGCTCGCGGTCGCCGAACTCCCGGCCGACGTGGGCTAAATCCACTCCGGCGACGAAACAAACCTGCCGCGTTTCTTGCCCAACCAATTCGCTCAAGACGCTCAAGCATTTCTGTACCGCGGCGTCTCGTTCGGGCGGCGTCTGGTTGATGACCATCGAGTGGAACGATGAAACCAGGATGGGCGCAATCTTAAACGGCCGTTCGGGCTCGCCAACCCGCGCGGCGCGCAATTGCGCCGCGTATTTGAGGAAAAGCACCTGAAATTCCAGCGAGTGCTCGCCGCGGTGAAGATACTCGTCAGCAAAAAGGTCGGCGCCGCACCGTTCTTGCAATCGCGTGACAAACTCTTTGTCCGTGTCAACCAGGCCGAGCGGCGTCTCGAAATCCTTGAGCGTCAATACAAACGGGGTTTGGCCGCCGCAGTGGGACGTGCCAAGAAGAACGAATAGATCGGCGCCGCCGCTCTCCGCCAAGCCTTTGTAAGCCCAGGCATAGGCCGGCCCGCCGCGGTGAAAATCGATGTGCGGCGCAACGATTGCCTTGGGCGGCGCCAATCGATGATTGCCGTTCGGAAGACCCGGACCGTTCGGTGCGGCAAAAAACCCGTCCAGCTGGGTTTTCAATTCCGCCGAATCGGCTTTGTAGGCTGTGCCGGCGTGCGCCGCGGCCCGCACCGGTCGACGGCAAAACTCATCGATGAGCGAATCTCGGTAGGCATTGAATCGCTCGCCGTGAAGATAGTAATGCCGGTCAAGCGTCTCGATGAAATCCTTCAGCTCATCGGTAAGCAACAATTGGCCAAACTGTTTGCTGAAGGCCGCCTGAATATCGATGAACGTATGGCGTCCATCGAAATGAGACAATATAAAATATCCGACCGGAGAGATAACCAAAGGGCTGGCGATATTTAGCCGGTCTTTAAGATAGATAACGGTTCTTCCGTCTTGCTCGACGGGAATCGCCTCCACCGGACGCAGACGTGGGTTTTCCATCATTGATATTGGTTGGACGGGTCGTATTTCGCTACAGCGAGCGAAGCTAAACGATGCCGAGCTTTTGCTTCGCCTCGTCGCTGATCATGCTCGGATTCCATGGCGGATCCCAGACGAGATCGACGACCGCGTTCCCGACTCCGTCTAGGGCGAGAATCTTTTCCCTGGCGTCCGCCGCGATCATCGTGCCCATGCCGCAGCCCGGTGCGGTAAGCGTCATTTTTACCGCTACATTGTCGTCATTTATTTCGACGTCGTAGATCAGGCCCAGGTCGACGATATTAACAGGAATTTCCGGATCATAGCAGTCTTGCAAGGCTTCATAGATTTGTTCCTTGGTAATCATATTTTGCTCCTTGGGTTCTTTTCGAGTGGTGGAGTAATGGAGCAATGCGTGAAGGCCTTCACTCCCGCACTCCAACATTCAGGTATTGCATTCCGCTTGTCAGCTCGAAACGATTTTTAGACCCTGGGCGCGCTGCGCGCGTTCCGAAGCGATTGACAACTGACCTGCCAGCTTGGCGGCGATTTCAAGAAATCTCCTACTCACTATGGAGTTCGGGTCTTGGATGAGGATCGGCACGCCCTTGTCGCCGCCCTCGCGCAACGCCGGTGTAATCGGAATTTCCCCCAAAAAAGGAATTTTGAAACGCTCCGCCGCTCGCTCGGCGCCGCCGCGGGAAAAGATTTCGTGCTGCTTGCCGCAACCGTCGCAAATAAAAAAACTCATATTTTCGACGATGCCGAGAATCGGGATGTTGACCTTGTCGAACATCGATTTCGCGCGCACCACGTCGGCGAGAGCGACGTCCTGCGGCGTGGCCACGAGGAGCGCGCCGCTGACTTTGAGTTGCTGCGAAAAAGTAATCTGGACGTCGCCGGTGCCAGGCGGCATGTCGACAACGAGATAATCGAGATCACCCCAATGCACGTCGGCCATGAGCTGGTGCAGCGCCTTACCGAGCATCGGACCGCGCCAGATCACCGCCTGGTCCGAGTCGAGGAAAAATCCGATGGACATCACCGGCACGCCGTGAGCGAAAATCGGCGCGATCTTGTGGCCGCCGTCGACCTCCACTTTTCCCGGTTCCCCCTTCAGCCCCATCAGGATCGGCACCGAGGGTCCGTAGATGTCGGCGTCGAGGAGACCGGCGCTTGCGCCGTGCATATTCAGCGCCACTGCCAGGTTGGCGGCAACGGTCGATTTGCCCACTCCGCCCTTGCCCGCGGCGACAAGCACGACATTTTTTACCGTTGGCAGCAAATCCGTCTGCCCGGCGCCCGCCTTACTGCCGCGCACTTGCGCGCCGAAAGAAATTTCCAGTCCCTTGATGCCGGGGACCTCCGCGAGCGCCTTCTTGCAATCGGTTTCGATGGTTTCGCGCAATGGACAGGCGGGAGTGGTGAGTTCGACGGTGAAGCTGACTCTGCCGTTGTTAACGTCGAGATTCTTGACCATGCCGAGACTAACAATATCACGATGAAGCTCGGGGTCCTGCACCTTGCATAGCGCGGCCAATATCTTTTCTTGAGTGATTGGTTCCACGTTATTCCTTTCAATAAAACTATAGACTTATAAGGTCTATGATGTCAACACAACCGGCGCGGCAACAAGTCTTGCATCGGCAAAGTGCCAACCGTGTCTTTCGTCAGCGGTGAATCGCGAAGCGAATGTATCAACATCTAATTTTTGAGGGCCACAGGTGCATTTGATAAAATTAAGTGATTTTCGGAGAGATATTCGTAAGATTGGTCACTTATATTGTTACCATGAGCAGGCGATTCCGCCGAAGGCAGATTCGCGGGCATGGCGGAGAAACAGCCACCGGGGCCCTTCAATTGACTTTAGTTTCGGGCCAACTGGGCGATTATTGCTAATGGCTTAGGAGTTTTTCATGAAACAAATTTTCATCGGTCTTTTTGCGGCAGTCCTGTTGGCGGGTGTGGTCGGCTGCTCCGGCGGCGCACTGACCACACGCGAAAAAGGCGCGGGAATCGGCGCACTTGGGGGTGCGGCGGCGGGCGGTCTGATTGGCGCGGCCGTTGGCGCGCCGGGCGTCGGCGCGGCTGTCGGTGGCACACTCGGTCTCGGCGCCGGCGCATTGATCGGCGACCAGCTGCAAGGCCAGGAACAGACGCAAGCCGACCAGCAGCGCCAAATCAACGCCAATCAGGCCGAGTTGGATCGCCAGCGGCGCGAGCTCGAACAAATAAGAAGACAAAAAGAGTACTGATTTCCGGCCGCTACATCGTCACTCAGGGGAGGCGGAATTTGGCCACGAAAGGTCTACCTTTCGTGGCGGCAATCTTTCAGTGGGGAGTCTTTTCCGGTTGCGCTCGTAGCCCGCTGTCGACGCGGGAATAGTGTGGGCTAATCGCTGGAGCCTTGATCGGCAATCAGCGGCGGGTCGACAACAAAGATAAATTGACCAACAACGGACCAATGATTCAAATCAGGCCAGGATCGAACGTCTAAGTACATAGAAATAGCCAGTTCAGGCAACAACGCGCTGAGCTGGATTAGGTATTCTCAGGGGGCTCAAGATAATGAATCGGAAAAACTCTTGGCGCGTCGGCGCGTTACTCATCTCTTTCCTCGTCTTGGGCGCCGGTTGTTCAGGCGGCTCTTTGACGACACGCGAAAAAGGCGCGGGTATTGGTGCGCTCGGGGGCGCTGCTGCAGGTGGAGCTATTGGTGCTGCAGTCGGCCACCCCGGGGCCGGCGCGGCGATCGGCGGCGTGCTCGGATTGGGCACGGGGGCATTGATCGGCGACCAGTTACAGGGACAGGAAGTCAAGCAGGCCGAGCAGCAGAAAGCCATCGATCAACAGCGGGTGGAACTCGAAAAGAATCGCGCTCTCATCGAAGAAATGAAAAGACGCAATATCGAGGCGCGCGAAACCAGCCGCGGTGTCATGGTCAATCTGCCGAACGTAAATTTCGAGTTCGACAGCGCCGATCTGACACGAGACGGGCGCAACCGGGTCAATCAAATCGCCAGTATCATTAGACGCGAAGCACCGAACCGCCGCGTCACGGTTGAAGGCCATGCCAGCCGAGAAAGCGCGGCCCAAGAATCCTACAACCAGCGTCTATCGGAACGCCGGGCAAACAGCGTTGCGGACGAACTGGAGCGCAATGGGGTGGACGGCCGAAATCTTAGCTCCCGCGGGCTCGGCACCCGCGCCCCGATTGCCTCCAACGCGACCGAAACCGGACGCCAGCAGAACCGCCGCGTCGAAGTCATTATCGAGAATTAGAGAAATCGAATTTTGGCTCGGTGCCAGCCCGCAAGCGCTGAATATTGCCGCGGTGGCGCCATATGATCATCGCCGCGATGAATCCAACCATGACGATCACGTTGAGTGGATAACCGGCAATCCAGAGACTAACCGGCGCCGCAATCGCGGCGGTAATCGAGCCCAGAGAAATCAGCCGGCCCACCGCGACCGTCACGGCGAAGATAACCAGCAGGACCCCAGTGATCAAAGGTGCCAGGGCGAGGAGGATGCCCATGGCCGTGGCCACGCCTTTGCCTCCTTTAAAGCGCAAAAAAATCGGATAGAGATGGCCCAAGAAAGCGGCCGTACCTGCCAGAGTTACCGCGGACAAACTCATTTCCAGTTGTAGCGCTGCAAATATCGGCAACCATCCCTTCGCAGCGTCGGCGACTAAAGTCAAAACGCCTCTCCCTTTGCCCACGACGCGAGCGACGTTTGTCGCCCCGACATTGCCGCTACCCATCTTCCGGACGTCGACCCCGGCCATGCTTCCCAAGATGTACCCTGTCGGCACGGAGCCGAGCAAATAGGCCGATACGACAAGCGCGACTTCGATCATCCCGGCAAGATTAGAGTTGATCCATAGGAGTTAGAATCTGAGCCTGGTTCGGCGCGATCGCTCCCGCCGTCTGGCGTAAATACTGCCACTGATCCATCCGACGAGAAAAAAAGCTGCGGCGATAGCTAACCAGATCATGGCGTCGCCCTCGCGTCCTTCCAGCCTTTCGATCAAAGACGGCGCCTTCGCCGGAAGTGGCTCCGGTTTGTCGGCGGATTTCGTAAAAACTGACGTTTCCGATTGCGGCGGGCCAGACTCTGCGGCTGCGAGCATCAAAAAACCTTTTACCTGATCACGAGTTGCGGAGGATACGAGCGGACCTCGCGATGATTCCGCGCGTGATCCATCAATGACAACAACCAAGCAATAACAGCACAGGAGCAGACCTGCGCGCTCGAGCCAAGACATCCGCGGAATTTAGCATAGCGCCGCCGCCATACTCAATCAATTTTAGCGGATCACTATGGTCGCGTCGAAAAAAGACTCAGATGCAAGGAGCACGCGGCGAGTGCGTGGGCAACAATGCTCAATGGTCTTGATAGGCCTTGCGTCGCAGCCTGCTAGGCCGGGCGCTTGTAGAAGTCCGGGTTCATCCGGCTCGAAGTTCCGGACTTGGCCAACTCTTCTTCGAACATCTTGCGAATGTTTGGATCCTCGTCGTAATACTCAATTTGGTTGCCACCAGCCTTGACATCCTTATCGACTTTGGTGATATCACCGAAACCTTCACCAAGGCTGTACTTGATACCGCCCAAGCGCGGCGGTAGATAGCGCGCGCCCGTTGCGCCCGTGTTAAAGTGCTGATGCCACATCATCGCTGGCGGGGTGAAAACGCTGCCGTCCTGCCAATCATAGCGTTTGGGCTCCTCGCCCTGTCTCCAGAACAGTGAGAAGCCTTTGCCTTTGATTATGATGACGTTGAAGCCGGGGCCATGGCGGTGCGCTTTTTTATATGTGCCGACAGGAAACTCGGAGATATGCGCGGCCATCGAGCCATTGGCCATCTCCAACATCACGTTCTTCCCTCCTCCGCCGCGCTCTACCCAGTCCTCGAGCTTAAAATTGCGGGCGTCGGCGATAAAGTTGGTGTCCCAGACACGACCAGGATAAGCCTTCCCTTTGCCGCTGAAATATTCCGGGTCGCCGTCGAAGCGGTCGGAGAAATCTCGCGGGGTATTGAAGACGAAATCGGCATTGTGAAACAGATTAAAAACTATGGGCATGCTGTTGACCGAGAAAAACCGCGCCGGCTCGTCGCCTGAACCGTTGAAGTGCTGGTACCAGGCATTGAGCGGCAAAGCGAACAGGCTGCCCTCCTGCCATTCGAAAGTTTGTTTTGCGCCTTTTTCATTCCAAATAGTCGTGGCACCTCGTCCCTTCAGAACGAAATGTAAATCTTCGTAAAGGTGTCTTGCCGGGTTCAGTTTCTTACCCGCGGGAATCTCGCTAACGTAGGCGCCCGTGGCGCCTTCCGCCCCTTCCATATTTATAAACGCGCCGTTACCGCCGGTGCGATCCCAGGGTTTCAACTCGACCTTTTTCAGGTCCTGAACGAAAAAGGTCTTAACCACCGGAATTCCTTCTCCAAGTTGCCACTTGTCATAGTACGGGATGTTGTCCATTAAGTTTTCGACTTGAATTGCCGGCTTAGCCATAGGTTTCCTCCGAAAAGCTCAAGAAAACTCTTATCCAATACAGGCGCTAAAAGCAAGATTGTCGGTGCGCATCTTCAAGGATTGAGATAGTCTGTCCTGAGCGCAGCCGAAGGTATCGACGATCGCCCTTTTCACTGCTCGATCTTCGATCCTGACCATTTTGCGCTTTTTCAACAGCGGGCCAGTTTTTGTCCCTCGTAGCGTTGACAATAAGAGCAAAACTCTACTAAATGGCAATAATTTCACCGCACTCGTCCTGTCATCTAAAAATCGAAGGAGAACCGGTTTGGCCACACCTATTACGGCCCCTATGGTCGGGAAAATTCTCAAAGTCGAAAAGAACGTCGGGGATCATGTCGACGAAGACGATGTCGTTATCGTCATGGAAGCCATGAAAATGGAAATCCCCGTCGTCGCCCCCACCGGCGGGACGCTCAAAGAGCTGAAGGTTGCGCCGGGACAAGCCGTCGAGGCGGATCAGATACTGGGCGAGATCGAATAGCAGCCTGCGTTGATCCCGTATTGATTCAACAGTTTGGAGACTTCGCTGTGGACATCTGGACCTTCGGGTTAACGGTGGCTTTGCTCGGTATGGGCGGCACCATGCTGGTGCTGTGGGTGCTGAGCCTGCTGATTCTACTGCTTAAGAAAATCTTCCCGCACCAGGCCGGGACGGCCGCTACGAAGAAAGGTTAATCCGAATTATGGAATCAGCGGTCGCTTCCGGCCTCCAGGGCCTTCTACTCGGCATCACCAATTTAACTGTGGGTCACGCGATCATGCTCATGATCGCGAGCGCGCTGCTCTATTTAGGCATCAAAAAAGGCTATGAGCCGTTACTTCTCGTGCCCATCGGTTTCGGCGCTATCCTGGTGAATATTCCGTTGGCTGGAATGATGGCCGACGACGGGTTTCTACGTTTCTTTTACGATATCGGCGTGCGCACTGAGGTATTTCCGCTACTGATCTTTCTCGGCATCGGCGCCATGACCGATTTTCAACCGCTCTTGGAAAATCCCAAGATCATTTTACTTGGCGCCGCCGGCCAATTTGGCATCTTCCTTACGCTGCTGTTGGCGCTGGCCGTCGGTTTCGACAAACTCGACGCCGTCGCCGTGGCCATCATCGGCGCTTGCGATGGGCCCACCGCTATTTATGTAAGCTCCAAGTACGCGCCGCATCTGCTCGGCGCGGTTTCGGTGGCAGCCTACTCCTACATGTCCCTCGTGCCGCTGATTCAGCCACCGATCATGCGCCTGCTGACGACGGAGAAGGAACGGCAAATCGTTATGGGCGCGGTCAAACAACCGGTATCAAAAACGACGAAAATCCTCTTTCCCATCGTCGTCACGATTTTCGCTTCGATCCTCGCACCCAAGGGCGCGCCGTTGATCGGCACCGTCATGCTCGGAAACTTGATGAAGGAGAGCGGTGTCGTTGACCGGCTGAAAAACGCATCGGAAAATGAAATTACCAACATCGTTACCTTGCTTCTAGGTCTGTGCATTGGCGCCACCATGGAAGCGGACCGGTTCTTGCAAACCCAGACTCTCTTAATCTTGGGGCTGGGTTTCATCGCCATCGCCCTGGATACGGTTGTAGGGATTCTCTTCGGCAAGCTTATGTGCGCGCTTACCGCCGGCAAGATCAATCCACTCATCGGCGCCGCCGGCATTTCGGCGTTCCCGATGGCAGCGCGCGTAGCCCAGGTCGAAGGCCAGAAATATAACAAGAAGAACTACCTCCTCATGCACGCCATGAGCGCCAACGCCGGCGGCCAGATCGGTTCCGTCGTCGCCGCGGCGGTAATGCTTTCGGTTCTCCAAGGCATGGGGATCGTCGGCGGATAGACAGTCAAAGCTATGGCGAAATCACGCACCGATCTCGAAAAAAGGCTGGCTTCACTGGAGCAAAAGGCCCGCGACGCCGATCCCAAGGCGAGCGCGAAACAACGCGCCGAAGGCAAGCTCACCGCCCGCGAACGCATCGATCAGCTCTTGGACCCGGAGACTTTTGTCGAAGAGTTCATGCTGGCGGAAACCCAATGCACGGACTTCGGTATGGCCGAAAAAAAGCTGCCTTCCGACGGCGTCGTCACCGGCTTTGGCAAAATCGACGGCCGGCCAGTCTACGTATTTTCTCAGGACCGCGCTGTGCTCGCGGGCAGCGTCGGCAGCGCTCACGCGGAAAAAATCGCTTACGTCATTCAAACCGCGCGCAAGCTCGGCGTGCCGCTGATCGGTCTCAACGACTCCGCCGGCGCGCGTATTCAGGAAGGCCTATCGGTCACGTCGGCCATCGGTAAGATTTTTTACGAGAACAGCATTGCATCGGGCTGTATCCCTCAGATCTCCGCTATCATGGGACCATGCATCGGCGTGGGGTCTTATTCCCCCGCGCTCACCGACTTTATCCTCATGGTGCAAAACTCCAGCCAGATGTTCATCACCGGACCCGCGGTCATCAAAGAAGTGCTCGGGGAAACCATCACCATGGAACAGCTGGGCGGCGCAAAAATACATTCCGAGGTTTCCGGCGTAGCGGACCTAGTCGCGCAAGACGACGGCGAATGCCTGGCGACCATTCGCCGGCTCATCGGCTTCTTGCCGCCCAATTTCGAATCTGCCCCGCCGCGCAAAGAAACCCGTAATGACGATCCCGGGCGGGCACTGGACAACCTCGAAAAAATCGTGCCCGAGGACATGCGCCGCGCTTACAACATCTTGCAGGTCATAAAAGCTATCGTCGACGACAGCGATTTTCTCGAATTAAAAGCCAAGTTCGCGCGTAATCTGGTCATTGGTTTTGGCCGGCTCGACGGTTTCCCGGTAGGTTTCGTCGCCAATCAACCGATGTTTCTCGCCGGCAGCCTCGATGTCGACGCCTCGGATAAAGCCGCGCGTTTTATCCGGTTTTGCGACGCATTTAACATACCCGTCATTACGTTAATGGACGTTCCTGGATTCTTTCCCGGCAGGCAGCAGGAAGAGAAAGGCATCATCCGCCACGGCGCGAAAATGCTTTATGCCTATGCCGAAGCGACGGTGCCGAAAATTACCATCGTCCTCCGCAAAGGATACGGCGGCGCCAAGCAGGCCCTATGCACTCGCGAGATGGGCGCCGATCAACTGTTGGTTTGGCCTGGCGTCGAACTGGCGGTGATGGGCGGCGGTGGCGCGGTCAACGTGCTATTCAGGAGAGAAATCGAACAGTCGCCCGACCGGGAAAAAACCAGGCAAGAAAAAATCGCCGAGTACCAGGAGCGTTTCAACGGACCCTTTGAAGCTTTGTCGAAGCAGTTCGCCCAGGCAGCCATCCGGCCCGCTGAGACCCGCAGACGGCTGGTTCAATCTTTAGAAATCCTGCGCCACAAGAGAGAAGAAAGGCCACGCAAGAAGCACGGCCTCATGCCGGTCTAATGTCCACCGATCAAATCCACTAAGCGCCGAATGGTAGTTTTAATGTGAATGTCGACCCATAGCCCACCTCGCTAATCACGCTCAACTCGCCGCCGAGCAAATCGGCATATTTCTTAGCGATGTATAGCCCAAGCCCAGCGCCGTCAAACTCCCGTATTGCCGAGTTTTCGGACTGGCGCGATCCATCGAATATAAAGGACAGCGCCGCAGTAGGAATGCCGATCCCGGTGTCAGCCACAGTAAGCCGTATGCCGGCAGGTTTATGACACCGCTCCGCGGCAATGACAATACGGCCATAGGCGGTAAACTTGACAGCGTTATCGATCAAATACCGCAGGATATCTTTTAGCCGTTCCGGGTCCGACCTCAGCAATTCCAAATCGGGAGAGCAATACCAAACAATCCTGCGACGATCATTTTCCTGCGGCCCGTAAATCGCCTTGAGCTCGTCAAATAATTCATGAAGCACAATTTTGCGGGCAAGCAATCGGCCGCCGCCGGCTTCGATTCTGCTGGCCTGAAGTATACTCAATACCATCGTCAGGAGATTGTCCGAACTCTCCAAAATACGGTCCAGGCTATTTTGCTGTTCTTCGTTAATTTCCCCAAGCAAACCCTCACGCATCATCCCCGCATGGCCCATGATGAGGCTGAGCGGCGTTCTGAATTCGTGCGACATGACATTCAGAAAATCCTCCTTTGCCTGCACCGTACTTCCGGACGGTGAGCGAGGCGGTCTGCGCTTCTCTGTACCTTCTACAGCTCGCGCGGGATAAGCCGGATTGGCGACGGCAAAAGACACAAGATCGGCAAGCAGGGCCAGAAATGTGACATCCTCATCGTCGAATCCGCGAGCATTGCGGGAATAAAGACCAATCACGCCGATCACGTCACCCCGCGTCAGCAATGGAATTCCCAAGTAAGAAACCAGGCCATGTTTCTTCAAGAACTGCGGGTTTTGGATACTAGAATGGCTTTGCAGATCGACGAGGGCTACCGGTTCTTTTTTTTCTAAGGCCAACTTGCTCAGGCCCAACCGGTCTCGCGAAGTCGCTTCGCGCCATTCATCTTGATCAAAGTTGTGGCACGCGATGGGGTCAAATTCGCCGCTGCTCTCGTTGCGGAGCCGAAACGTGACCGCGCTCACCGCGGCAACCGTCGAGGCGGCATCAAACAGGCCCCGGACGATCGAAGCGAGGTCCAGGCCCGATAGAAACCTGATACTTAGCTGGTGTAGCTGCCCCACCCCGTAAAGGTGAGCAACGGGCACAGCCTTGCCGTGTTGGTGATGAGCGATAGTTCGATTGACACTCTTGTTTTGTCTACCGAATAACCTCATGCAGGACGAATCCTCGCGTCACCGGTAGAGTCGGTTTGACGATAACCAACACGTTACGGCGCCGTAATTCGGGGATGAATTGGACGAAAGCGAAATTTGGCAGAACGACCGCCGTGGAGCGCGCGATCCTGATGGCAAACGCGCGGCGCACATGATTGGGAAATTTTTTTGGCGAAATGAATGATAATTTCTTGCCACAGACCCCTTATTTTCCCCTCACCTGCCGGTTGGTAAGGTGGCATTCTGACCAAGGTGCCGCGACCACTGACTCATAAGTGGGCAATCGCAATGCCCTCACGATTCCAGCTCTTATTGATCGAAAATTTAAAAATACTCCACCCGTCCCGGGTGTCACAACAGGGACGGCTCACGTGTGCCTACTCCAAGGCGAATTATCGGAGATTGTCAGGGGGAATTTCATGTCTTTGGAGTTCGCTATATAACATGCCGTTTTAAGAAAATAAAGCAAAAAATCAGTAGGATAATTCTTTAAGATTTTTCCGAAGCAAAAATAACAAATGATATTTTTCTTTACAAACATGTATGAGCCACGGCCGTCGGCCAAGCGCAACCGGACGGCTAACGTGGAAAAAATAAGTTCGAGATACATTCGCATAAATTTTCGATTGACAAGCCAAACGTTTGGTAGGAAAAAGTCGAACCATAAGCACATCAGGCAATTCAGCAGCACTTTCGGGCCCGGAGTTCTAACACAGCAGAATGAAAGTGACGTGATGGACAAACCGATCAGATTTTCGATTGCCGGAACATCGAAGCGCGTCGACATCGCCAGTGTCGTCGCCCTGACGTTTTTCAACAACGTTGAATTGCCACGCAAGTCGCAATTAAACCTTTGCATGGGCTGGCGTGATTCCGAGCTTGGTGGCACCGGGCCGGCAATCCTGGTGGATAAGAAAAAATACGACTTTGGCTTCGGCAATCCAGTGGGCCTTTCAGCCATGGCGTACCTCGGCCGCGGTTTTTATAAAAAGAAGATCCCGCTGCGCGCCATCGGTGTCTTTCCCACCTGGGACCGGCTGATTTTCGCAGTGCGCAAAGATAGCGGCATCGAATCCCTCGAAGATGTCAAGGATCGGAAGTATCCCCTGCGCGTTTCTACCCGCCGTCGGGACAGACTCCAGACAACGGTATACGCGATCGAGGAAGTTCTTAAAGCCTACGGCATGAGTTTCCGCGAGATCGAAAAATGGGGCGGCAAAGTGATGGAAGCGCCAAATCCCAGCGGTCGCGACCGGAGAGACCATATCGAATCCGGTAAAGCAGACGCCGTCTTCGACGAAGGCGTGAAGAGCTGGGGACCCGCCGCCCTCAGTGCAGGCATGCGCTTCTTGCCGATCAACGATGCCGCCGCGCGCCATATGGAAAGGATCGGCTTTCCCAGCGCCATGCTGACACGGCAGCAGTATGCCAATTTGGAATGCGATATTAAAACCGTCGATTTCAGCGGTTGGACGTTTTTTTGCCACGCCGACTTGCCGTCCGCAATCGCCTACAACATGGCTAAAGCCATCGATCTCTGTCACAAGCAAATTCCCGTCGATCACTTCGACAAGCGCCCGATGACGATGGGCGAGTTCTGTCGCGGCGGCGAAGCTGGTCAGTTGAACATTCCGCTTCATCCCGGGGCGAAGAAATATTTCCGCGAAAAGGGCTATCTGTAAGCATTTACTAGTGAGTTCGTTATTTAGAGACTATGTCGCTAGTGTGCGACCGAGAGGCGAGCCCTTCCGATCGCGGTCAATGGTTCTCTGCCTTGCCGGCCACCACCCCGTCCTCTCCTTAGGTGGAAATGCCCGCCGGCAGGGCCTGAAAACAACCTTTGCGCTCCTGTGCCCGCGCTCTCCAGGTCTCACCCCTCGGTCGCTGTTTGGTTACTCCCTTTTCAAAGGGGGGAATTTCCCTTGCGATATCCACCCTCTTTGGAAAAGAGGGAGCGAATCGAAACGAACCAAATAGTGAATGAATGTACCCTTCTCGGCTTATCCTCCTATGCCTATCGACTTATCCTTAGAGGCTTGATTGCTTGCCTGCTCTGGGAATAGAATTCCCTAATCAATAGCGGCACGCGAACAAAGTGGACGACAGTCACATTGGCGAAATTGGTCCACTCAAAGAAGGACGTTCGGAGATCTTTGTTTGCCGCCCGGCAATGCGCGTCAAACCGATCGCTAACAGCAAGACGTGAGCGTGCACTAAGCTCTAGGGAGGGTAGGATCTCATGGCATTAGTAGCTCTCGCAAACCAATTCGATCACATCGTCCTCACGGTAAATGACATTCAAGCAACCACAAGGTTCTACGAACGGGCTCTCGGTTTCGAGAGAGAGATTTTTCCGGGATCAGACGGGCGGCCACGCTATGCGCTGCGCTTCGGCAATCAAAAGATCAATCTTCAGGACCGCGCTACCGATACCGCGAACAAAGCTCAGACGCCGACATTTGGCTCGGCCGACTTTTGTCTCGTAGCGGCGGTTCCCCTGGAAAGGGTGCTCGCCCATTTACGCGAAGAGAATATCACCATCGTGGCGGGCCCGGTCACGAGACGGGGCGCCGTTGGGCCGATGCGGTCCGTTTATTTCCGCGATCCGGACGGCAACCTTGTCGAGGTTTCGGAGTATTTGAGCGTTTAGAAAATGGAACGCCTGTGGCGTCCCCTGCGCGACGGTGTTCAAAAGATCAAGGTCGATCGGAAGCTCGCCTCGCGTCTTCCTATCAAGCGTATGCTTAGGCTTGGCTAAGCCGCCCGCCCCACAACTATCTCCAAAGGCTCCAGCTTCAAGTCGCAGAAAGGAACCGCTTATGAATCACCAATCCTTTCGCATCGAGAAAGACAGCCTCGGTGAAGTGCGCGTGCCGGCCGACGCGCTCTACATGGCTCAAACTCAAAGAGCCGTCGAGAACTTTCAGATCAGCGGTCTGCGCTTCGCGCGCCCCTTCATTCGCGCTCTCGGCATGATCAAGGCGTCATCGGCGGAGGTGAATGCCGAATTGGGAATCCTCGATTCGGCGCTTGCAGCGGCCATCGAGCAAGCAGCGACGGAAGTCGCCGAAGGACGGCATGACGATCATTTTCCCGTCGACATTTTTCAAACCGGCTCCGGCACGTCGACCAACATGAACGCCAATGAAGTGATCGCCATGCGCGCCCGGCAAATCGCCGGCGCAGCATTCGTTCATCCCAACGACCACGTCAACATGTGCCAGTCATCGAACGATGTTATCCCTGCGGCGATCCACATCGCCGCGGCGCTGGAATTGCAAGAAAAGCTGCTGCCGTCGCTGCGCCATCTACACGATCGGCTTCTGCGCAAAGCGCGGGATACCGACGACGCGGTGAAAACCGGACGGACCCATTTGATGGACGCGATGCCCATACGGCTGAGCCAACAGGTCGGCGGTTGGGCGGCGCAGATACGCCAGTCCATCGATCGCCTGACGGCTGCCCTGCCGCGCCTGAACGAGCTCGCATTGGGGGGCACCGCCGTCGGCACGGGTATCAACGCCCATCCCGAATTTGGCCCGCGCGTCGCCGAGCGGATTTCGCGGAAAACCGGTTTTAGCTTTGTCGAATGCTTAAATCATTTCGCCGCGCAGTCCGCGCAGGACACCGCCGTTGAGTTAAGCGGGCAATTAAAATCCCTCGCCATCGCGTTGATGAAAATCGCCAACGACCTGCGTTGGATGAACTCGGGACCGCTGGCGGGGCTCGCCGAGATTGTTCTACCGCCGCTGCAGCCGGGCAGCTCGATCATGCCCGGCAAGATCAATCCTGTAATACCGGAGTCGATTATGATGGTGGCGGCCCAAGTAATCGGCAACGACGCCGCCATCGCAACGGCCGCCAGTCACGGCAACTTCGAACTTTTGACGATGCTACCGGTCATAGCGCACAATCTGCTCGAGAGCCTCCACATTTTGGCCAACGCTAGCCGCCAGTTGGCCGACAAAGCCGTGGCCGGCTTCAGTGTGAACCGCGCGCGGCTCGCCGAGCAAGTCGAAAAGAATCCGATCTTGGTTGCCGCGCTCAATCCAATCATCGGCTACGACAAAGCAGCCGAGATTGCCAAACAAGCATACGCCGAGGGACGCAGGATCAAAGACGTTGCCGCTGAGAAGACGTCCCTTTCCCGTGAAGAGCTCGACCGGTTGTTGGACCCTGCCAAGCTCACCTTGGGAGGCATCAAAGGAGGATTGAGCGGCGGGTGAGCGCACTGCTTGTCGGTTCAAAGTTCAAAGTTCAATCTTCAAGGTTCAAGGTTGGGATTGGGGACGTTGAATATTTTAAACATTGAACCAATAAGCACCGCGCTTGGAAGGACTTTCCGTAAGCGTTTGAGGAACCGGGGTTATTGAGGAGTCCACAATTGAGTAACCAAACAGCGACCGGGGGGTGAGACCTGGAGAGCGCGGGTACAGAAGCGCAAAGGTTGTTTCCAGGCCCTGCCGGCGGGCATTCCACCTATGGAGAGGACGGGGTGGTGGCCGGCAAGGCAGAGAACCATTGACCGCGATCGGAAGGGCTCGCCTCTCGGTCGCACACTAGCGACATAGTCTCTAAATAACGAACTCATTAGTAATCATGGACGAGCATGAGATTCGGCTCCTCGAGGTGGCGGATCACGACGTTTAAAAAACGCCCGGCTTCAACGCCGTCGATGACACGGTGATCGAAGGCGAGAGATAGGGGCATGATCTTTCGGGCAACGATTTGTCCGTTAAGCACCACCGGCCGATCTCCGATCCTGCCAAATCCCAAGATGGCGACTTCAGGGTAGTTGATAATCGGCGTGCCGTAGGACACGCCGACCACCCCGTAATTCGTTATCGTAAACGTGCTCCCCCTCAGCTCTTGCAGGTCGATCTTTCTATCCCGTGCTTTGTCGGCGAGGGCCGCGCCCTCGATCGCCAAGTCGATAAGATTTTTCTGGTCAGCTTCTTTAATGACAAAAACCATGAGACCGTCGCTGGTGTCGACGGCGATGCCGACGTTGTAATATTTTTTGAGAATGATTTCTTCCGCTTGTTCGTCCAGTGACGCGTTGAAATAAGGATGCGCTTTGAGCGCAGCGAGGGATGCTTTGATCACAAAAGGGAGAAAGGTCAACTTCACTCCCTTTGCCTCAGCACGCTTCCTCTCGTCGGCACGGAGCCGTTCCAACTCGGTGATATCCGCGTCTTCCCAGAGGGTGACCGCGGCCACGCGCTTCGAGGCTTCGGCCATTCGCTTGGCGACCGTACGGCGGAGTCCGCGCAGCGAGACTTTTTCCACCGGACCATAAGTATCCGCCGCGGCGCCCAGCGGCGCCGCAATTTTCTCCGCCGCCCGTTGGACGTCCTCCTTCGTGATCCGTCCTCCCGGTCCGGTGCCTTTCACCTGCGCCAGATCCAAATCCATTTGCTTGGCGAGGGCGCGAACGGCGGGCGTGGCCAGAACCGGACGGACAATTTCAATTTCTTTTTCTTCACCCAGCGATCCGACCACCGTACCGGAGTCCGTCCTCTCGGATTGGGGCGCGGGAGCGCCTTTGCTGCCGTCTTCGACCGTCGTCAACAACGCGCCGACTTTGATTGTCTCCCCTTCCCGTCCGTGAAGCGTCTCGATTCTTCCGGTGAACGGTGAGTGGAGAGTGATGACCGCCTTATCGGTTTCGACCTGAACCAGATCCTTATCCTCCTCGATCCAGTCGCCTTCCTTGACCAGCCAGTGGACGATTTCTCCCTCGGCAATCCCTTCGCCCACATCGGGGAATCTGAATTCTCGCAGCATGGGCGCCTCCTGTCGCTTTAAAAGTTTACAGCTCGCTTAGCCGCCTGAATTACTCTTTCCGCGCTGGGCAAATAGTATTTTTCCAGCTTTGGCAGCGGCATCACGGTATCGAACCCGGTGACCCGCTGCACGGGCGCTTCCAGGTGAACCAGCGCTTTCTCGTTAATGCGAGCAATAATTTCCGCGCCCACCCCGCAGGTTGCGGGCGCTTCGTGCACGACCACGGCCCTATGGGTCTTTTTCACCGACTCAACAATCGTTTCCGTGTCCAAGGGATACAACGTTCTTAAATCTATGATCTCAGCCTTCGTGCCATTCTGTTCCATGGCCGCAGCGGCTTGCAGCGCCGGCTGCAACATCGCTCCCCAGGTAATCAGGGTAATGTCCGTGCCCTCTTGTACAATCCGCGCTTCCCCGAACGGGATCAGATATTCCTCTTCGGGGACTTCTTCTCTTAGGGAGCGATAGACCTTCTTGGGCTCCATGAAAATGACCGGATCCGGGTCGCGAATCGCAGAGATCAAGAGTCCTTTGGCTTCATAGGGGGTGGAGGGAACGACGACTTTGATTCCGGGCGTATGGACAAAATAGGTCTCGTTGCTGTCCGAATGGTGCTCGGGCGCGCGAATTCCTCCACCGTAAGGAACTCGCACGACGAGCGGGCAGTGATAACGCCCGCGGCTCCGATTTCTAATCCTTCCCGCATGATCGGCAAGCTGTTCCATGGCGGCGTAGACGAACCCTTCGAACTGTATTTCAGCTATGGGCCTCAGTCCGTAGACCGCCATGCCAATGGCAACGCCGACGATGGCCGATTCCGATAACGGCGTGTCCATCACCCGCGCCTCGCCAAAGATATCGATCAATCCTTGGGTGACCCGGAAAACCCCACCATTCTTTCCCACGTCTTCGCCGAGGATGAGCACTCGAGGATCGTTTTCCATCTCTTGTTTCAGGGCCAAATTGATTGCCTCAACCATCGTGAGTTTAGCCATAGCGAAAAACCTCACTCCTGAGGGCCGCGCCTGCCATCCGCGTTGAGGAAGCCGTCCATTTGTTCTCTGAGATCCGCCGGCAAATCCTGGTAGGTAAAGCGGAACATGTCCAGGGGATCCGGGGGAGGGAAACTTTCCACTTCACGAACCGCGCTCTCCACTTTCTCCTTCGCTTCCGAGCGCATTGCATCATCGCGAGCCTTATCCCACAGTCCGCCTTTCTCCATATACTTTCTCAATCGCTCAATGGGATCTTTCTTCTTCCACCGTTCGACTTCGTCCCGGCTGCGATAGCGCGAGGCATCGTCGGCGGTGGTGTGGTCTCCCAAACGATAGGTGACACATTCAATCAGCGTTGGTCCCAGGCCCGCTCTCGCCCGCTCAAGCGCCTCGCGGGCCGCTCGGTAGACGGCGAAGACATCATTGCCGTCGACCTGCACTCCAGGGAATCCATATGCGATGGCTTTCTGGGCTAAGGTCTTGGCTGCGGTCTGTCGTCTAAGCGGCACCGAGATCGCCCATTGGTTGTTCTGGCAGACAAAGACGACCGGCGCCGAGAATACGCCGGCGAAGTTGAGCCCTTCGTGGAAATCTCCCTTGGACGTCGCGCCGTCACCCATGAAGGCCATCACGGCGATGGCATCGCCCTTGGCTTTCGCCGCCAATGCGACGCCGACGGCAATGGGTATCTGTGTGGCGACGGGAATAGTGATGGGGAAGTCGTTCAGCCCTTCGGGTATCTGACTACCGCGTTCATCACCCGCCCAGTACTGAAAGATCATTCGCATAGGCAGGCCGCGCACGAATGACGCGCCGGGTTCTCTGAATGCGGGAAACATCCAGTCCGCCGGCCTGAGAGCATAGGCGCTGCCGATCTGGGCCGCCTCCTGTCCGAGGATGGAAGCGTAGGTGCCGAGACGGCCTTCTCGCTGCAGCTTAAAGGCTTTATCGTCGAAGGTTCGGGCCAGCACCATCCACTCGTAGAGCTTCTTTACGTGTTCGTTGTCTAAAGTCGGGCTAAGCTCCTCGTCGCAGTTCCCGTCTTCGTCCAGAACCTGGAGCCACTCAACGCTGAAGGTCTCGATGAACTTCTTCGGCATGAGGCATCCTCCCATTGTAAGTTTAGCACGTTACACGTGATCGACAACGAGAAATTTCAGCCCCTCTATTTTTATATTTTTACGTCTGACGCAAAAATGCTAAACTTTTATCAACGTGTCGTGAAGCACGCTTTTGTTCCGGTGGCACTCTGCCAAATCAGCGGAGCGGCCGTGCGCCTCGCGCGCGCCAGAGACTACGCACAAAAGGAGGCTCGAGCTTGCTATGAGACAAGCGGTCATCGTCAGCGCTACGCGCACTCCGATCGGCAGTTTCCAGGGCGCCTTGAGTTCGGTTTCCGCGCCCAAGCTGGGAAGCATCGCCATCGCTCGAGCGCTCAAGAGGCTCGATCTGCCGGGCGATGAAGTCGATGAAGTGCTCATGGGCAATGTCCTCTCGGCCGGCTTAGGACAGGCGCCTGCGCGCCAGGCCGCCCTGGGCGCGTCCTTGCCCAATTCCGTCGGCTGTACAACGATTAACAAGGTCTGCGGCTCCGGCTTGAAAGCCGTCATGCTGGCGGCGCAGGCAATCGTTACGGGCGATGCCGACGTGGTGGTCGCCGGCGGCATGGAAAGCATGAGCAACGCGCCCTATCTGCTCATGAAAGGGCGCACGGGTTACCGTTTGGGATCGGGCGAGTTGGTGGACAGCTTGATTCATGACGGACTGTGGGATGTCTATAACCAATTTCATATGGGCGCGGCGGGAGAAATCTGCGCCCGCATGTTGAAGATCGGCAGAGAAGAGCAGGACGAGTACGCCCTGGTGAGTTACAAGCGAGCGCGGAAAGCCCAAGACGAAGGTGCTTTTTCGCGTGAAATCGTTGCCGTCACGGTGGCCCGCGAGTCTTTGGAAAACGTGCTCGTCTCAGAAGATGAGGAGCCGAAGCGCGTCAATCGCGCGAATCTTCAGAACCTAAAACCATCTTTCGAAAAGCATGGCAGCATCACGGCCGGCAACGCGTCGTCGATCAGCGACGGCGCGGCGGCGCTGGTGCTGATGTCCGATGAGAAGGCGCAAATTCTAGGTCTCAAGCCGATGGCAAAAATTGTCGGATTCACGACCTATGCGACGGAACCCGCATGGTTCACCACCGCGCCCGCGAAAGCGATCCAAGCTCTCCTGCAAAGGACGGATCGGAGTGTTGCGGCAGTCGACCTCTTCGAAATCAACGAGGCTTTCGCCGTCTGCTCCATTGCCGTCAATCGCGAACTCGGCCTGGATCCCGACAAAGTGAACGTGCGAGGCGGCGCGGTGGCTCTGGGTCATCCCATCGGCGCCAGCGGCGCACGGCTGTTGGTCACCCTCATCCATGCGCTCGAGGACCACGGTCTGGCTACCGGAGTGACGAGTCTCTGCATCGGCGGCGGCGAGGCGGTGGCGATGATGATCGAAAGAGTATGAAGAAAAAAGCAAACTGGTATCCCTAGGGTTTGACTTTCTAATTGCGCTTTGAATATGGACTTCGAGCTCACTGAAGAACAGCAACTCGTCAAGGAACTGGCAGCCGCATTCGCCGAAAAGGAGGTCAAGGCGGTGGCAAGCTACATGGACCGCGAAGCCGTCTATCCGGGCGAGTTGGTCCGTCGTCTCGGCGCGATGGGATTTATGGGAATGTGCGTACCGCAGGAGTTTGGCGGCGCCGGCATGGATTTCGTTGCCTACATCGTCGCCATGGAAGCTGTCTCCAAGGCGTGGGCTTCTCTGTCCGTGATCATGAGCGTGCACAACTCGCTGGTCTGCGCGCCCATACTTCGCTTTGGCAGCGCGGCCCAAAAGGAAAAATATCTGGCATTGCTGGCCAGTGGCGAAAAACTCGGATGCTATGCCTTAACCGAGCCGGGGGCGGGCTCTGACGCAGGTTCGATCCAGACCAGGGCAAGACGTGAAGGCGACCACTACGTCCTGAACGGCAACAAAATCTTCGTCACCAATGGGAGCCGCGCGGATTTAGCCGTCGTCTATGCCGTCACCGACCCCGCCAAAGGCAAGAAGGGAATTTCGGCTTTTGTCGTGGAAAGGAATACCCCCGGGTTTAGCGTGGGCAAGTTGGAAGACAAACTAGGGCTGCGTTCGTCGGATACCGCCAGTATACTCTTCGAAGATTGTCACGTTGGGAGGGAAAATCTATTGGGCGAAGAGGGAGACGGATTTAGGATTGCGCTGGCGACTCTGGACGGCGGCCGCATCGGCATCGCCGCGCAAGCCCTGGGCATCGCGCAAGGGTGTCTCGAGGAGTCGCTCGGGCACGCCAAGCAGCGCCAACAGTTCGGCCGGCCCATCGCCGACTTTCAAGCGATTCAGTGGATGCTCGCGGATATGGCGGCGGAGATCGACGCGGCGCGACTCATGATTTATCGCGCAGCCTGGTTGGCTCAGCAGGGAAGGAGCGTGACCCAGGCCGCGGCCATGGCCAAGCTTTTCGCCTCCGAGGCCGCCAATCGAATTGCTTACAAGGCGGTGCAGATTTTTGGCGGCTATGGGTACACGAAGGAATTCCCGGTTGAACGTTTTTACCGCGATGCGCGCATCACAACTCTCTATGAAGGAACTTCTGAAATACAACGGCTGGTCATCGCCCGCGGCCTGCTTGACGGCGAGGAGATCCCCGATGAACTCCACTGAAAAGAGCCATCGAAATCTGTCCGGCATCGAGATCCAGAGAGTCTTCAGTCCGGAGAGTACCCAGGAACTCGATGCCGGCCGCGATCTCGGCGCTCCGGGTGAGTTTCCTTTCACCCGCGGCATTTATCCGACCATGTACCGTGGACGGCTCTGGACGATGCGCCAATTCGCTGGTTTTGGCACGGCTGAAGAGAGTAACCGTCGCTACCACTATTTGCTCCAACAGGGAAACACGGGTTTGTCCGTAGCCTTCGACATGCCGACTCTCATGGGCCACGACTCCGACGATTCGAAATCAAAAGGCGAAGTCGGACGCTGCGGCGTCGCGGTGGACTCCGTCGCGGATATGGAGGCACTTTTTCGCGGCATTCCGCTCAACGACGTGAGCGTTTCGATGACGATCAACGGACCCGCCATCGTTCTCTTCGCCATGTACCTTGTGGTGGCCGAACGGCAGGGCGTAAAATTTCGCGATCTCCAAGGGACGCTGCAAAACGACATCTTGAAAGAGTATATCGCGCAAAAGGAATGGATCTGCCCGCCGGCGCCCTCGCTCAAGATGATCAACGACATCATTCGCTTCTGCATTGAATCGGCGCCCCGCTATCATCCGGTGAGCATCAGCGGCTACCATATTCGCGAAGCCGGCTCGACGGCGGTTCAAGAGTTGGCCTTCACGCTCTACGATGGCTTGACCTACGTAAAATCAGCCATCGACGCGGGAATGAAGGTCGACGATTTCGCGCCCCGGCTATCTTTCTTCTTTAACGCCCACAACGATTTCTTCGAGGAAATCGCCAAATATCGCGCGGCCCGGCGCCTGTGGGCACGGGAGATGAGGAAACGATTCCATCCGTCAAATCCAGACTCCCTGGCCCTGCGCTTTCATACTCAAACCGCCGGCTGCGCGCTGACAGCCCAGCAACCTTATAACAATGTCGTGCGGGTGACGCTTCAGGCGTTGGCAGCGGTCCTTGGCGGAACCCAATCGCTGCATACCAACTCTTTAGACGAAACTCTCGCGCTGCCGACGGAAGAGGCGGTTAAAATCGCCCTGCGCACCCAACAGATTATCGCGCACGAATCCGGCGTGATCCATACCGTCGATCCGCTGGGCGGCTCCTACTATGTAGAGTGGCTGACCAATAAGCTGGAAGCCGAAGCGAAGCAGTACATCGACAAGCTGGACGCGCTCGGCGGCATGGTTGCGGCCATCGAGGGCGGCTTCCCCCAGGCCGAGATTCATCGCGCCGCGGTCTTATATCAGAAGGAAATGGATGCACGGGAACGAATCATCGTCGGGGTGAACAGTTTCGTGGAGCCTGAAAAGCGCCGCGTTTCGATTCTCAAAGTGAAGAATGAAATCGAGAACAGACAGGTTCTAAAACTTCGGCAGAGAAGGAAAAATCGCAACGCAAAGAAAGTGGCCGCCGCGCTCAGCCGCCTTGCGGGCGTTGCCGAGGCGAGCGGCGACCTCATGCCCGCCGTTATGGGCGCGGCGCGCGCGGAAGCCACCGTAGGCGAAATCTGCGACGTGCTCCGGCGAGTCTATGGAGGCTATCGGGAAGCGGTGAGCCTGTGAGGAAGAATCGGAGTGTGGAGGATTGGAGTAGTGGAGTGATGGAGTACAGGAGTAGTGGGGTATGAAAGTGCCACTCCGCGCCCCATCATTCCAAGACTCCATTACTCCAGTACTCCGTTAACGGAAGCGACACGTGACGCCTGTAAAGAAAATGAAAACCCAAGTGAATAAGAAGATTCGCGTGCTAGTCGCCAAGGCCGGTCTCGACGGCCACGACCGGGGCGTCAAGATTGTCGCACGGGCGCTGCGTGATGCTGGGATCGAGGTCATCTATCTCGGTGTTCATAATACGCCCCAGGACATCGTCAGCTCCGCGCTGCAGGAAGACGTAGACGCTATTGGTCTATCGATTCACTCCGCGGCGCACATGACATTGTTCGGCGAGGTGATCAAGTTGCTCAAAAAAAACCGGGCGCGCCCCATGGTTTTCGGCGGCGGCATCGTGCCGGCGGAGGACATGGAAAAGCTCAAACGCATGGGCGTGCAGAAGATTTTTACGCCCGGCACACCGCTCGAAGAAATCGTGAAGTTTGTCCGGTCCATCGAAGTCAAGAGCCGGCCGGCGCAGGCGATCTTGCAAAGGTCTTTGCCTTTCTCCGGCTCACCGACGCGCGTCACGCGTAGCACAAAGGCGAATAGAAAAACCCAAACGCATAAGACGAAAAGGGCCCATGAATTTTGATCTTTCAGAGGAACAAGAGCTGCTCCGTCGCGTAGTCCGGGATTTCGCACAACACCAGATTGCCCCGGGGGCGTCGCAACGTGATGAGGCAGCGCGCTTTCCCGGGGAGTTGATAGCCGATATGGCCGCGCTGGGGCTGCTCGGGATCAACGTTTCGCCGGAGTACGGCGGAGCGGGACTCGATACCGTGAGCGCCGCAATCATCATCGAGGAGATCGCCCGCGTGGACGGCGCCACCGCTTTGATTGTCGCCTCGCACAATTCTTTGTGCGCCGGGCATATCCTCAGTTTCGGAGACGAACGACAAAAGCAAAAGTATCTGCCGCCTCTGGCAAGTGGCGAAAGACTGGGCGCATGGGCGCTCACGGAGCCGGGCTCAGGTTCGGATGCCGCGGCACTTAAAACCACCTCTACGCTCGACGGCGACCACTGGATTCTAAATGGCGAAAAACAGTTTATCACCCAGGGCTCCACCGCGGGGATATACGTGATCATGGCGTCCACCGACCCGTCCCGAAGACAGGGCGGGATATCGGCCTTCATCGTCGAACGAGGATGGCCGGGGCTGAGCGTCGGTAAGATCGAAAACAAGCTCGGCGTCCGCGCATCCGATACGGCCGCCCTCCATTTCGACGGATTGCGCGTTCCCAAAGAAAACCTTCTAGGCGAGCTGAACGGCGGCTATAAGCATGTTTTGCAAGTTCTGCGGGGCGGGCGCATCGGCATCGGCGCCATGGCGGTGGGGCTTGCCTGCGGCGCTCTCGAAGCAGCACTCAAGTATGCCAAGCAGCGACAGCAGTTCGGAAAACCGATTGCGCAGTTTGAGGCGGTCCAGTGGATGCTCGCCGATATAGCCATGGAGGTCGACGCCGCGCGCCTGTTAGTCCTGCGCGCGGCGAGCTTGAAGGATACCGGACAGCCTTTTTCGAAGGCCGCCTCCGAGGCAAAACTCTATGCGGCGGAAGCGGCCATGCGCGCCACCAGCAAAGCGATTCAGATTCACGGTGGCTATGGCTACATCAAAGATTTTCCCGTGGAGCGATATTTTCGCGATGCCAAGCTATGCGAAATTGGCGAAGGAACTTCAGAGGTCCAAAGAATGGCCATCGCGAAAGAGCTGCTGGCGGGGAGATAAGAATGGAGAACAAAGCTAGAAGCCAGATGTCGGCAGTCGGAAAATCGGAGGCCAGAGGTTGGACTTCAGAGATCGAAGTCTGGAAATCACAGCTCAGGGGTTCGATCACAAGCCATCCAGGGTTTGGTCCTCTGACCTCCGACTTTTGATGTCTGGTTACTGTGTCGGTCATGCCTAGCGATCTCACGAAACAGATTCTCAAGGGCAACATGCGCGCTCTTGCCAGGCTCATGACCCTGATTGAGAACAATGATTCCACGGCCAAGGCTGTTCTGAAAGCTCTGTATCCCCACACCGGCAAAGCTCATGTTGTCGGCGTCACTGGCGCGATGGGCACGGGCAAAAGCAGCCTGATCGATCGTATAACCGCCGAGTACCGGCGGCGCAAGAAGAGTGTGGGAATTCTGGCGGTGGATCCCAGCAGTCCGTTTTCTTCCGGCGCCTTGTTGGGCGACCGGATTCGGATGCATGCACACTTCGCCGACCCCGGAGTCTTTATCAGGAGCTTCGCCACTCGCGGAGCCAGGGGCGGCTTGTGTGCGTCACTACGCGATGCCATCCATCTGCTGGATGCCGCAGGAAAGGATGTGATCTTGGTCGAGACCATCGGCGTCGGTCAAGACGAAATCGACATCGCCACGCTGGTTCACATGGTTGTGGTCGTGCTCCTAGCCGCGATGGGCGATGACGTCCAGGGCATGAAGGCCGGCCTCGCGGAGATCGCCGATATTCTCGTGGTGAACAAAGCCGACCTTCCCGGCGCCGATGTGACGGTTCAACGACTCCGGGCACTTTTCGGTGGCCTGGAAATTATTTCCACCTCGGCCATCAATAATGGCGGCACCGCCGGGCTGGTCGAGATCATTGAAAAGCATCGGCTCAAGAGTCTCGGCAACGGGCATTATCAGCGCAGGCGGCTGAGCCTGTGCCGCGAGGAGTTGCTGGCTTTGCTGCGCCAGAGACTCGTGACCCAGCTGACAACAAGAATCGACGATGCTGCGCTCGACGAAAGAGTCAAGCGCATCGCTGAGCGTCGGGTCGATCCCTACAGCGAAGCAGACGAGATAGCAAGAAAACTGGGATTCTAGAGGCCAAGACGATGGAGAGCTTCGAATTTGGCGGAGAGATTCTCTGGCGACCGACTTCGGAGTACCTGGAGGGCAGCCGGCTGAACCATTTTATGGCGCAGCACGGCATCGCGACGATCGACGAGTTGATGCGGCGTTCGACCACGGACCTCGACTGGTTTTGGAATGCCGTCATCGAGGATCTCGGCATCGAATTTTATCAGCCCTATGCGAAGATCCTCGATACCTCGCGTGGCATCGCATGGGCGCGTTGGTGCGTCGGCGGCAAGATGAACATCGTTCACAACTGCATCGATAAGTGGATCGATACCCCGCTACAAAACCGCGCGGCCATTCGCTGGGAAGGAGAAGGCGGCGGCGCCGGGGTTCTTACGTACAGCGATCTATTCCATGAAGTCAATCGTTTCGCCAACGGCCTGCGAGAGCTCGATATCGCAAAGGGAGACGTGGTGGGGCTTTATATGCCGATGGTGCCGGAGATCGCCATCGCGCTATTCGCCGTCGCTAAGATCGGCGCGATTGTGCTGCCGCTATTTTCCGGCTATGGGGCCGACGCGCTCAGCACCCGCCTGGACGACGCAAGAGCCAAAGCGATCGTCACATGCGACGGGTACTACCGGCGCGGGCAGATGGTTCAGATGAAGTCAGTGGCCGATGCGGCGATCGCCAGAGTCCCTTCTATCCGCAAATCCATTATTCTACGGCACCTGGGCGTGAACAATCCTCGAGTGCCGGGACGTGATTACTGGTGGCACGAAATTATCGACAGGCAATCGCAGCGCTGCGAAACCGAACGAACCGATGCAGAGGATCCCTTGATGATCATCTACACATCGGGGACCACCGGACGGCCGAAGGGGGCGCTACACACCCATTGCGGCTTTCCGATCAAAGCGGCGCAGGACATGGCGCACGGTTTCGACTTGAAAGAATCCGACACGATCTATTGGGTCACCGACATGGGCTGGATGATGGGACCGTGGGAAGTCTTCGGCTCGTCGCTCCTCGGCGCGACGATGCTATTCTATGACGGCGCGCTGGACTATCCCGGTGCGGATCGAATCTGGTCGCTGGTGGAGCATCACGGGGTCACCGTCCTCGGCGTGTCGCCGACTCTGGTACGCACCCTGATGCGCCACGGCGACGAACCGGTGGAGTCGCACGACCTCTCCGGCTTGCGCATTCTGGGTTCCACCGGCGAGCCATGGAATCCTGAACCGTGGCGCTGGTTCTTTGAAAAAGTTGGCAGGAATCGTTTGCCGATCATTAACTATTCTGGCGGAACCGAGGTCTCGGGCGGCATCCTCATGGGCAATGTTCTCACGCCGATCAAGCCCTGCTCATTCGCCGGACCTGTCCCAGGGATGGCCGCTGATGTCGTCGACGATCAAGGCAGGCCATTGCGTAATCAGGTCGGAGAGCTTGTCGTGCGCCAACCCTGGATCGGCATGACGCGAGGATTTTGGCAAGACACGGAGCGTTACATGCAAACCTACTGGTCGCGTTTTCCCAACGTTTGGGTACATGGCGATTGGGCGGTCATCGATCAAGACGGGCTTTGGTATATCGTGGGACGCTCCGATGACACGATAAAGGTCGCCGGGAAGCGGGTCGGCCCGGCGGAAATCGAATCCGTCTTGGTTGACCATCCGGCGGTGAGCGAGGCCGCAGCCATCGGTGTTGCCGACCCCATTCGCGGCGAAGCCATAATCTGTTTCTGTGTTCTGAAATCGGGATACGAAGCGAGCGCAGCCTTGGCCGAAGAGCTGAAGGAAAAAGTGGCGCTTTCCCTCGGCAAACCGCTAAAGCCGAGCGCCGTGCGCTTCGTCGCTGATTTGCCCAAAACCAGGAACGCGAAGGTGATGCGCCGGGTGATTCGGGCCGCTTACATGAAACAAGATGCCGGCGACCTTTCCGCCCTGGAGAATCCGGAGGCGGTGGACGAAGTTCGCAAGGCCATATGAATTCTCGGCAACTCGTGACCGGGATGGTCGGCTTTGCCGAGGGGACCCGCAAATCGTCGTGTTGACGAGAAGCGGCTGCGCCACTTGAGCACCGTGGATGCCCGCCGTCTGGTCCATGGGAATTCCACAAACCTGTTCAACGAACAGAAGGAAACCTGATGAAAAAGATCTTGACCAACGTACTCGAAGCCGTCGGCGACACTCCGCTTGTGCGTCTCAATCGCATAACTGGAGGAATTCGAGCAACAATGTGTGCAAAGGTAGAAGCCTGTAACCCCGGCCGAAGCGTCAAAGATAGAATCGCGTTGACCCTTGTCGAAGATGCGGAACGTCAAGGGTTTTTAAAGCCCGGCGGCACGATCGTCGAGCCAACCTCCGGAAATATGGGCGTTGCGCTTGCAATCGTCGCGGCAGTCAAGGGTTACAAGTGCATCTTTACCATCCCGGACAAGATGAGCATCGAAAAAATCCGCCGCCTGCGGGCGTTTGGCGCGGAAGTCGTAGTGACTCCGACGGCGGTGCCACCCGAATCGCCTCAGTCATATTACTCCGTCGCGCGGCGGTTGGCCAAAGAGATTCCCGGTGCTTTTATCCCCATGCAGTACGATAACCCTGCGAACACCCAGGCGCACTATGCCTCTACGGGCCCCGAGATCTGGGAACAGACGGACGGCAAGATTACCCACTTCGTCGCTGGAATGGGAACCGGTGGTACGATCTCTGGAACGGCGAAATATCTAAAAGAAAAAAATCCGAAGTGTACCGTGGTCGGGGTGGACCCGGAAGGATCGATCCTGGCAAAAGTCTTTTACCGGGAGAAGTGGTCTTGGAACGATTCCCATCCTTATAAGGTAGAAGGAATTGGCGAGGACTTTGTTCCCAAGAATTTGTTGCTTGAATACATCGATAGCGTCGTTACGGTATCCGACCGCGATTCATTTTTGATGGGCCGGCGGCTTACGCGCGAAGAGGGACTCTTTTGCGGCGGATCGTCGGGCACGGCGGTGGAGGGAGCGCTGCGGTACGCGCGCGAGAATCAGCTCGGGGACAACGATCTTGTCGTTGTGCTTCTGCCTGATGCGGGCGAGATCTACTTGTCGAAAATGTATTCCGATGAGTGGATGAAACAGAACCAGTTCCTTGGCAAGAGCGTGCAAGTCGGCGCTATCCTCGACAAGAAAAAGCGCAAGTTGCCCGATCTTCTGTCGGTTCAGCTGAATGCCACCGTGCGCAATGCCATCGCGACGATGAACCAGCACAGCGTATCCCAGCTGCCGGTTTTTGAAAGAGACAATCTCGTCGGCTCGCTCAGCGAAAGCGCGCTGTTTCAGAGGACCATGGAAACTCCCGACGTGCTCGAGTTGACCGTCGGCGCGTTAATGGAACCCCCACTGCCTACCGTGGGACCGGATGAGGAAGTGGATGAAGTGGTAAAGCTGCTCAAAATTTCACCCGCCGTGCTCGTGCGCGATCAGTCGCATTACCGGGGGATCATCACACGCTTCGACGTGGTCGAGCACCTTGGCGGGTAACCCGGATGAGAGAAAAACAACCAGGCGATAGGCGGCGTTTTGCGACCCGCGCCATTCACGTCGGCCAACAGCCCGAACCGGCCACGGGCGCGATCACTGTTCCGATCTTTCAAACCAGCACCTACGCGCAGAGCGCGCCCGGGGTGCATAAAGGATACGATTACTCGCGGACGGACAATCCCACGCGTACGGCGCTGCAGAACGCGCTGGCGAGTTTGGAGGGCGCAAAGTACGGGCTGGCCTTCTCCTCGGGCATGGGGACGGCGACCACCACGATGCTTCTGTTCAAGCGGGGCGATCACGTGATCTCCTCGCGGGACGTTTACGGCGGCACCTATCGGCTCTTTAAGCGAGTGCTCGAAGACTTCGGCCTCACGTTTTCCTTTGTTGAAACGTCAAACCTCAGAAACGTTGAACGGGCGGTCACGAAGCGAACCCGCCTCTTGTGGATCGAGTCGCCAACCAATCCGCTGCTGCGAATCGCCGATATCCGAGCTGCCGCGAAAATCGCGCACCGGCACGGCGCGCTCTGTCTTGTGGATAACACTTTCGCGTCGCCTTACTTTCAGCGACCGCTGAAACTCGGCGCAGATTTGGTTTTGCATTCGACGACGAAGTACATCGGCGGACACGCCGACGTCGTTGGGGGCGCGATTTGTTTGAACGACCGGGCATTGTACCAGCGTCTCAAGTATTTGCAGAACGCGGCCGGCGCGACGCCTTCTCCCTTCGATTGTTTCCTTACCCTGCGGGGCATCAAGACGCTGGCCTTGCGCATGCGCGAGCACGAGAAGAACGCCACGCGGATAGCGGGCTTTCTAAAAGAACTCCCGCGAGTACGGCGCGTTTACTATCCCGGTCTCTCGGACCACCCCGGACACGACATTGCCGCCGCCCAGATGGACGGCTTCAGCGGCATGGTGTCCTTCGAAGTTAGAGGCGGCTTGGCCGAGGCGCGGCGCGTTCTGTGTCGCCTGCGTATCTTCAAGATCGCCGAGAGCCTCGGCGGCGTGGAGTCCCTTGTGGAATTGCCTGCGATCATGACTCACGCGTCGATTCCCAAAGAGGAGCGGCGAAAAGCGGGGCTCGATGATGGCCTCATCCGTTTGTCCGTCGGCATCGAAGACGTGGAGGATCTGATCGGCGATCTGGAACACGCGCTCGGTCGGTGAGAACCAGTTTTGCCACGGAGCGATTTTTATGGGCGATGAAAAACCCGACGAGTGAATCCGGATTCTGCAATTGCGCCCGACAGGAAGCGCGAGGCGCAACCCTTCCGTAGCAAAGTCTCAGCCGAAGGCTGATCCGCCTGTGGCGGAGATGCCGTCTGTTTCTGAGCCGACATCGAGCAACGGTGCTTCGACGGAACGTCAGACTGTGTGAGAACTCCGTTCATGGTTCGACTGATCCGCCTGTGGCGGAGATGCCGTCTGCCTTTGAGCAGACATCGATCAGCGGCGCTTGGATGGAACATTAAAGCAGCTGACAGCGAAGCGCGTAAGCGCGAAATGACTTAGAAATTTCACAGTTGGACGCCTTCGCTACTCCAGTGTTCCACCTCGCTTCCGGGCTTCTCAGTTTAACTGCGGAATCCGGGCTGAATGGCCGCCCGAGCAGGCCACTTTACAAACCCATGTATCATTCTTAAATTACCGCTCTTTCGAAAATTTATGGAGGTTAAATGAAACACGCTTTTCGCCTAGTTTCTTCCGGCGGCGGCAATGGGACCCGCTCTGGGCAAGAGGCGATCCCCCAGGACAGCGATTTTCCGGATGCATATTCCGCCGCCGTCACTCACGCCGCGGAAAAGATCGGGCCGTCGGTGGTGAACATCGAGGTTCGGCGCACGCCGGACAATCCGTCGCTTCGCTTTCGCGGTCCCCATCAACTGCGTGGCGGCGGCTCTGGTTCAATTTTTACGCCCGACGGCTTCATCCTGACCAACAGCCACGTGATTCACCGCGCTGAAAAGATCGACGTGACGCTCGCCGACGGCCGGCGATTGGCAGCGCGGCTCGTCGGCGACGACCCCGACACGGATCTCGCCGTAATCCGCATCGATGCACCGGATCTTGAAGTCGCTCGGCTCGGCGATTCCAACGCCATCCGCGTCGGACAACTCGTCATCGCGGTGGGCAACCCGTATGGTTTTCAATGCACGGTCACCGCGGGAGTCGTGAGCGCTCTGGGGCGGTCGCTGCGCTCACAGTCGGGTCGACTGATCGACAGCGTGATCCAAACCGACGCGGCTTTGAACCCGGGAAACTCCGGCGGACCCCTGGTGAACTCCCGCGGCGAGATCATCGGCGTGAACACGGCGATCATCTTGCCGGCCCAAGGCATTTGCTTTGCGATCGCCGTGAACACCGCCAAGTACGTCTCCGGCCTGCTCATCAGGAACGGCAAGATCAGGCGGAGCTATCTCGGCGTCGGCGGACAAAACGTTTCGATTCCGAGGCAGCTCGCGCGCCGGGCCGGAGTGTCAAGCGGCGTGCTCGTACACTCGGTCGAAAAGGCAAGCCCCGCGGAAAGAGCCGGTCTCGCCGAAGGCGATGTCATTATCGGATTGGACTCTAATCCGATTACCTCCGTCGATGACCTGCACGCCCGGCTGACCGAAGAGAGGATCGGCCTAAGCACAAATCTCACCGTGCTTCGCCGCGGCGAAAAAATCGTTACGCCGGTTTCACCCGAGGAGAGCCGGCCGCGTGACTGATAGTTCCCAAAGGCGACGCCGCGCAATTGGCCCGACTGTGTGCAAACTCTATTCATGGTTCCCTTCGGCGCCGCTCAGGGGAGGCTGGCTCACCACGAACGGATGTCAGACATTACAGATCAAGCATTTTGCCGTTCGCCCTGAGCTTAGTCGAGGGCTCCTGACGAGTTTTCACTCAGTCTGTCGTCCATCGTGGAAACATCTCTGGTTCATTGAACCGGCCGAAAGCCTTCGATATCCAGAATCGAACCGGTTCGTCGCGATTTGGGTTTGATCACGGCTTTGACGCGGCTGCCGATGGCGACGCGAGAAAGTTCTTTTGCGTCGAGCAGCCTGTGCAGCATCACGGTGGTGGCGCCTTCCAATTGCACGAGCAGCGACACCACAGGTTGCTTGAGACGCGTGCCGTCTCGATCGACGTAGGAATAACTGAAGCTTTTGACGACACCTTCGGGTTTGACCGTGACCTCGGAGGTCAACTCGGCGAAGCATCGTTCACAGAAGCGGCGCGCCGGGACATATACCTGACCGCATGGGTCGCAGCGGGTGCCGACGATCTCGCCTTTCTCCTTGAGCGCCTTAAGAAATATTTGGCCGGCCGTTCCCGCGGTATAAAGCGATTTTATGGGAATTTCACCCCGCCATTTTTCAATTTTTCCTTTTTCAAGTTGTGCTCGTGCCATACCTGAACCCTCCACCAAGCTCGACACTTCTTATTCATGTCATAGTGCCTTGGCTTCATCAGTCACTCTTGCTGCGAAGTCGCCGCTCTATCGCCGTCCAGTACGCGATATCCGTGATACTCCCGGTACGCTGAGAACGGGGCTTCCAGATTGCCGCGACGCGCATACCGACTTGAACGTTTTTCGGATTCACTTTGCCTATCAGATGGAGAATGCCCATTCCAGGCGACGCCCCGTCGATCTCGATGACCGCGGGGATTTCCGGCTGTTTCAAGCGGCGCACGTCCCAACTGACGTAGCAGAGTGAGAACGTGTTGACCGTGCCGGAATCCTTGACATAGACCCAGTCGTCCGTCTGGCGAAAGCAGCGCTCGCAATACATGCGCGGCGGAATCATGATGCGCTCGCACTTGCGGCAGGAACGCGCGATCAGCCTGCCTTCTTTGAGTTCCGCCAAATAACGGCCAATCGCCTCGCCCGTATCCCACGCGTAGCGGAGCTCGGGGGCGTAAGAGGTGAGAAATATCTTGTTGCGGGCTAACTCCTTGGCGTCCAGCGGCGTTCCGCCCACGGCGTGAGGTTGCGACTTCATACTTATGACCTCTTAACCTCTCTGAACCTGAAGGGTTCAAATCGTTCAAAGCGTTCAAGCCGTTCAAGTCGTTTGAACGGTTCCAATCGTTCAGGCAGATCCTGCCGTTTCCAATCAGCCGCGAACAAACGTGTTGAACGTTTTGAACGACTTGAACGGTTGGAACGTTTCATAAGTTTGGTTCTTTCGTTCCGACCACCACGACCGTACCGACCTGCATCAAATCTCCCCACGCTTGAGCCACGCCCCGCTCCGGCTTGCCGGGCACCTGCCGTGCCCCTGCTTCACCGCGCAGTTGCCAGAACAGCTCGCAGATCTTCATGGTGCCGGCGGCGGCGATGGGGTTGCCGACTCCTAACAAGCCGCCGGACGGCGTGACCGGCAGGTCGCCGTCGCGATCAAACACACCGTCAGCCAGAAGTTTCGGCGCTTGGCCTTTTGGCGCCAGCTGCAGCCCTTCGAGATGGTGCAGTTCTTTGTAGGCAAAAGGATCGTAGGGCTCGGCGATGTTGATCTCCTGCCGGGGCTCGCGAATACCGGCCATGCGATAGGCCATCCAGGCGGCCTTCTCGACGTACTCAGGATAGTACAGGTCGCGATTCGTCCAGTATGCCGTGTCGAGGCACCAGCCGACGCCCTGAATCCAGATTGGTTTGGACGTCAATCGGTTGGCAACATCGCCCGCTGCTAGCACGACGGCGGCGGCGCCATCGCTCGTCGGACTGACCATCAAGCGATGCACGGGCCAGGCCATAACATCGGAAGCAATCACGTCTTCAACGGTAATCTCGGCGCCAAGCTGAGCCGATGGATGGCCCAGAGCATTGCACTTGTTTTTGACCGAGACCCGCGCGATTTCCTCGATCGTAATGCCGTGGACCTGCATATAACGATTCTGCTCCAGGGCAAAAATCCACAGCAGATTCGGCTTGAGCGGCTGTTCCGTGACCGGATCGAATATCGAGATAAAAGCTGCCTGAGGATGGGGCTGGCAGGTTGACATTTTCTCTTCGCAGACGACGAGGACGGTATCGAAAAGACCTGAGGCCACGTGGAACCAGCCTTGGGCGATGGCGTAAACGCCGGTGCCGCCGCCGACGTAACATCTAAGATAAGGTTTGCGCCAAGCACCACAGCCATCGGCGAGATACTCGCCCTTCTGGTGCATGCCGTCGAAAGCGTCAGGTGCGCTGCCGAGCACCACGCCGTCAATTTGATCGAGTTTCATGTCGGCGGAATCGAGCGCGCCTCGGGCTGCGAGCCAGGCGAGTTCCTTGGGCGTTTCCAAGGCCCGGCGCATGAACTTGGTCATGCCGGCCCCGACTATAGCGACTGGGCGATAACCCATGATCCTAATTTTGGATTTTAGATTTTGGATTTTGGATTGAATACAAGATCAGCATCCACCCTCACTAGTTTATGTCGGGTTGCTTGTTTGTCACCCCGCCTTTTGATTTTGGATGTTTCTTTTAGATTGAAATCCCAAATCGGCAATCCAAAATCTAAAATAATTAGTCCACAGCCAGAATTACCACCGCGCCGCTCGTCGTCGGTACGCCGCGCCAAGATTGCGCCAGGCCAATTTTTGTTTTTTCGAGCTGGCGTGAGCCGGCCTCGCCGCGAAGCTGAAAAACGACCTCGGCGAGGCGGTAAAGACCGCTCGCTTCGAGCGTGTGGCCGATTCCCAGCGAGCCACCGGAAACATTCACGGGCGTTTTCCCGGCGGCGCCGGTTTCGCCGCTCTCGATGGCTCGCCCTGCTCCCTCAGCCTGCGGATAAATTCCCAAACCGACTAAATGCTGCAGCTCCTTATATGCATAGCTGTCGTCGACCTCGAAAAAATCGATCTCGGAAGCCGGATCTTTGATTCCGGCTTGGCGGTAAGCCATGAGCGCGGCGCGATGAATGGATTGCGCATCGATCCAGTCGCGCGATTCCAGAGTCGGGCTGTCGTTTGCAAAACCGACGCCGCGTACCCAGATCGGCCGCGACTGGGTTTGCTTCGCCCTGCTCTCGCTCGCCAGCACCATCACGACGCAGCCATCGGCGCCTTTGGCCATCTCGGCTTCGCGCAACGGATAACAGAGATAGGGCGATGATTCGACATCGTCGACACGGAGATTCATAGGATAGGCGGCCGCGATGTTTTTGAGAGCTTGAGTGCGGTTCTTGGCGACGACTTGGGCGCACTGCGCTTGGGTGATGCCGCGCGCATGAAGGAAAATATTCATCTCCAAACCCGCGATGACATGCGGATTGAAACCGAGGGGGCGGTTATAAACCGGGTCGAGAGCGTAATCGAGAATCGAGTCCGGTTTCTCCAGATTCGAATGTTTGCTGTGCGCTTCGACGACGACCATCCCGACGAGTCCGGAGCGGAGCTGCATGACGGCGTCGGCGATGCCGTTCAGGCCGTCCTGAGTCAGCGTATGCATCGGTTTTTGCGCTGCGCCCAGTTGATCCGGCGTATACTCATCGAAGATCGAGATGCCTTCGCATAGATCTTCGGCGCATGTGACAAAGGACTCGATCTGGTGAGCTTCGACGCCGGCGTCCGCGTAGGCCCTTTGCGCCGCCTCGAACATCATTTCCTTGAACGATAGATGTTCCGTGGCAGGCCTCGCAGCCGTCATGCCGACGCCAATAATTGCGACGCGTTCGTTCATTTCATGCGCGTCTTCAGCCTAGCTATGCCTGGTCTGGATGGCTGACCGGGCGCCCTCCGGTCCAAAACCGCAAACCCATCGCCGGTACTTCCCGCGCCTCGAAAAACATGCGCGCCTCGAAACCGACTCAATTGGAATTATTAGGGAGCTGCCCGATGATTTTAGACCGACCTAAAAAATCGTAACAGATTAAGTGACCTTGTCAACGTAAAAATTTTTCGTCGCCGACCTGCGCACGCCAGGTAATCGCGGCAAGCGCTGTACACAACTCTACAGGCGCGGTCAATTACATATTTGCCGGCCAGCACGCGTTTTTTCTAAAGCCGATCCGTGCGCCAGCCAGGCGCAAAAATAATGTCTATCTTTCACCGCCTTATAGTGTAAGATTCGAGTACGAAGAATGGCGTGCGAACGAAGCGGGGATTGCCCTACAAGTGATTCGCCTCTTGGTCATTCAAAAAGGCAGCGAGATTAGCTCGCTCCTAAGGTCAAGTTTAACCTCCGGCGAGATCTTCGTTGACTCCGTCAGTGCGCTCAAAACGGCTCGGCTGAAGCTTGCCGAGACGGCCTACGACATCGTCATTTGCGATGTCGAGACGGGCGCACCGGATTGCCGCAGCGTTGTAGGCGATCTGAAAATTCTTCTCACAAAGTCCCCGCACACTCAGATTATCCTTATAGGCAACCCGCATGATCCTGCGCTCTTCGGAATCGAGGCCAAGAGCTGCTTTGCCCTGCACCGTCCGATTAATGAGCCTGAGCTGCTCCGAGTGATCGCCTCCGCCTCTAAGAACAAACCCGCTATCTCCGATCTCGACCTTCTGGACCCGGACCTGCTTGTTCCTATGGAGTTCGAGGGCATCGTCACTGTCGGACTACCGACGCGCATGGTGATTCAACGGATACTCGAGGCCGCGGCGGTCGATATCCCCGTTTTGATCACGGGAGAAACCGGGACAGGTAAAGATCTGGTTGCGGCTGCGATCCACAAACGAAGCAAGCGAAAGCACGCCGCCTACGTTCCCATCAACATGGGAGCGATTCCACCGGAACTCATCGCCAGCGAGCTTTTCGGTCATGAAAAGGGAGCTTACACCGGCGCCACGGAAGCACGCCGCGGTCTATTCGAGCAAGCTCATGGGGGCACAATACTGCTGGACGAGATCACAACAATGGATGAAAAAACCCAGGTCTATTTGCTGCGCGTCCTGGAGACCAATACCATTCGCCGCCTGCGCGGCGAACGGGACATTGAGATTGACGTCCGCGTGATAGCGGCGAGCAACGAAAACATTGAGGAGGTGGTGCAGGCCAAACGCTTTCGGGAAGACCTTTACTATCGGCTCGACGTATTCCGCGTTCATCTGCCGCCGCTGCGCGAGCGGCCGGCCGGCATGTCATTTCTTACCGATTATTTTGTCACGCGCTATGCGCACCAATATCAAAAAACCATTCGCCTCGTTTCCCGAGAGACTTACCGGTTACTTAGGCTTTATCCCTGGCCGGGCAATGTTCGTGAACTGAGAAACGTCATCCAGCGCGCAGTCCTGCTGGCTGAGGCGGAGGAAATTACTCCCGATTTACTGCCGGCGCGGATTCGTGAGACCGGTGAGTCGAGCGCTGTTGAGTTCCGGACTGATTCGCCTTTCCATGTGGGGATGCGCTTGGATGACGTTGAAAAGGAGTTCATCAAGATGACCCTTGCCACCACCGGCGGCAATAAGCAGAAATCCGCCGCTATGTTGGGAATAAGCCGACGCACGCTCTACAATAAGCTAAAGAGACACGGTCTCGTCTAGTCAAGCTGGTCAAAAATTACACGCAATGCCACCCGATAGTCCAGCAATTCTCGCCTGATTCGCCTAGCAGTGGACCAATCTCGCTTTCGTGGCGTAAATAATTTTCACATGAAACTCTCATTCCTCATGAAGATGTGAGAATTTTGCACAGGCGATCAAATAAGAATCCCCGGGACAATTAGTATCTAACCGCTAAGCACCTGTTTTCCAAAGACAACTATCTGTTGGTCTCGTTGTTGCTCAGCGCTATCGCGCAAGCCGAGACAAATTCGCCAACATGACCCAATTCTAAGAAGAAGCAGGGGAAAAATAGAATCGCAACGTAAACATATTGAACGCTCCGCTCCCACGCGCATTCCGTGTCCATCGTGGTTCGAACGCCCGAAGCATACGGCACCAGTGAACTTGTGAATCCGAAATTCCATCATGACGTCGAAAAACATTTTGCTGGTTTGCTCAGTCCGGTCCGATGCCGCGGAAGGCCGTCTGCGCGCTGTCGGTTGCGAAGTTACCAAGGTCGCCGACGGAAGAGCGGCGGTCTCCTTGACCAAGCGATACGGTTTTGACGCAGCCGTATTGATTTCAACCGGAACAGAAATGGATGTGACCGAAACCGCCTTGAACCTCAGAGACGTCAATCCGCCAATGCAAATATTCATCATCGCCGATAAATCCCTATCCGCTCGTCAGCTTCATTCGAGATCCCATGTCGCTGAGCGGATACCCGACACAATAACCCTCGGAATCAAGGAACTGACCAATTATCTGGCTGCAATCGATCCCCAGTCCTATCCGCCCAAGGGATCCATTAAAACGACGCCAGCAAGAGAACAACAGGCGTGCGACTCCACGCCGAAGAATCGCGGATGAAACAGCGAGAAGTGTTGCAGCGGCTAGCGCGTTGGCGCTGCCAGCGAGAGCGGTGAAATAACCACGAATAACCAGGCGTCGAGTCACAGACTTTAACGCAAAAAGGCAAAACTAACGACTGCCACCCATATTCCCATGGTTAGCAGCAGGAGGTCATCGTGAAACATAAGATCTTTTTGTCCGCGCCTTTAATTGCCGGCTTACTCTTCGGCCTCAGCCATCCGGCCCCGGCGGCGGATTTTTATAAAGGCAAGACCATTCGTTTCGTCGTCGGATTCGCGGCGGGAGGCGGCTATGACCTCTCGGCGCGGATTGTCGGCCGACATATCGGCAAGCATATACCCGGAAATCCCACCATCGTCGTCGAAAACATGACCGGCGCAGGGAGCCTGATCGCAGCGAACTATACTTTTAACAGCGCCAAGCCCGATGGTTTGTTCGTGGGGATTTGGAATAGCGCCTATGTGCTCCGTCAAGCCCTTGGTGACAAAGCCGTAAGGTTTGATGGCCGCAAGCTAGGGTGGATCGGCGCTCCCACCAAAGGCACGCCCTTTTGTAGCATCATGGCCCATACCGGGTTGAAATCATGGAAGGACGTTCTCGCTGCCAACCGAGAGATCAAAATGGGTTCAACCGGACCGGGCTCCACCTATGACGACATGCCGCAGATTTTGAACCGGACCCATGGGACGAAGTTCAACGTCATCAGCGGCTATGAAGGAACCAGTACGATCCTCGTGGCGATGCGCAGGAAAGAGGTGGAAGGCGGCTGTTGGACCTGGGAGTCCGCCCGCACCACCGCCCGGCCTATGCTGGACGCGAAAGGCGATGACAAGCTGATTCCATTTCTTATCCATAGCCGCGAGTCGGATCCCGAGGTAAAAGACCTTCCGCTGATTCCAGAGGTCATCAAAGGCGAAGACAATCTTTCGGCTTATCGGACTTGGTCTGGAACTTACGAATTCCAACGTCCCTTTAGTGTTCCACCCGGCACACCCAAAGATCGGCTGCAGCTACTGCGCAAGGCTTTCGCTGACACTATGAAGGACCCCGAGTTTATCGCTGAAGCGCAAAAATCAAAGTTCGAAGCAACGTTCGTCTCAGGGGAGGAGGTCGAAAAGTATGTCGATAAGGTCCTGTCCGTCACTCCCAAGGCCAAGGAGTTACTCGACTTCTTAATGGTGAAGGCGAAAAAATAAGCCATGCAGGTAAATCGTCGACAATTAGAATCACAGACAGGAGGAGATTCATGAAGGCAAAATTGTCGTTATCCGGGATCGCAACAGTGGGACTCTTCTTACTTGCCCAGGCTCCCGCTCATTTATCGGCCGACGACTTTTATAAGGGCAAGACGATCCGCTTTGTGGTGGGACTCGCGCCTGGCGGCGGCTATGACCTCTCGGCTCGTACCGTCGGGCGGCACATGGGGAAGCACATTCCCGGTAATCCGTCCATTGTTGTTGAGAACATGACCGGCGCCGGAAGCCTAATTGCGGCGAACTACACCTACAACAGTGCTAAGCCCGATGGCTTATTCGTGGGGATATGGAATAGCGGATACGTACTGCGTCAGGCCCTCGGAGACAAAGCCGTACTCTTCGACGGACGCAAGTTCGGCTGGATCGCAGCTCCAACCAAGGGTACGCCTCATTGTAGCATCATGGCCCATACCGGATTGAAATCACTGAAGGAGGTTCTAGCCGCCAACCGGGAGATCAAGATGGGTTCAACCGCGCCGGGGTCGACGTACGACGACACACCAAGGATATTGAACGAGACTATCGGCACCAAGTTTAAAGTGGTCAGCGGCTATGAAGGAAGCGGTCCGATCTATGTGGCCATGCGAAGAAAGGAAATCGACGGCGGCTGCTGGGGCTGGGAGTCAGCGCGGACCACGGCTCGAGCCCTGCTGGACGGCAAAGGTGATGAGAAACTGATCCCGTTTTTGATCCATCGCCGGGAGCCGGATCCCGAAGTCAAAGATTTACCCTTGATTCCGGAAGTGATCAAGGGCGAGGACAAACTTTCCGCTTATCGCACTTGGGTAGGGAGTTACGAATTTCAGCGTCCCTTCACCGTTCCGCCAGGCACGCCCAAGGAGCGGCTGCAACTCCTGCGCAAAGCTTTTGCTGACACCATGAAAGATCCGGCGTTTATCGCTGAAGCGGAGAAATCCAAGTTGGAAACAACCTATGTTTCAGGGGAAGAAATAGACAAGTACGTGGGCCAGATCTACGCGATTACTCCCCGGGCTAAAGAGCTTCTCAGCTTCTTAACAACCAAGGCGAAAAACTAGCTTGCGGGGACCCCATGGATTACGTCGACGCATTTTACAATGCCCTGATCAACATCTTGCCTTTTACCAACCAGGGCCAGCAAGCGTTTCTTTTCATGCTGGTGGGCATTTTTATCGGTTTCTGGGTCGGTATTTTGCCCGGCTTGGGAGGCGCCGCCACCCTGGCACTCATGCTCCCGTTCATTTACAAAATGGACCCCACATCGGCCTTCGCCTTTCTCTTGGGGTCGAACGCCGTAACCGCTACGACCGGGGACATCACCTCCATCTTATTCGGCGTCCCCGGCGAAGGCACCACCGCTTCCACCATCGTCGATGGGCATCCTATGGCCAAGAACGGCGAAGCAGGGCGAGCGCTAGGCGCAGCTCTGATGAGTTCTCTGGTAGGCGCTATCTTTGGCGCGTTTGTCTTGGCGGCGGCGATTCCCATCGCCGCGCCGTTGGTCCTCTCTATCGGTTCTCCTGAGTTCTTCATGCTTGCCTTGCTGGGTATCACCTTTGTCGGATCTCTGAGCGGAGGCAACATTGTCAAGGGTCTTATGGCCGGCGGCCTCGGGCTAATGATTTCCACCATCGGCTTGGACCCTATACGGGGCGTGCCGCGCTTTACCTTTGAAGGAATCCTGGGGCAGGGACCTTCGATTTTCCTGTGGGACGGCATCGACCTCGTAGCTGTGACGATAGGACTGTTTGCCATTCCCGAGATCATCGACCTGGCCGTTAAGGGAACAAGCATAGCGCGGGAGCAGGTCGGAAAGCTGGGCGGCGTCATGGAAGGCGTGAAAGATACCTTCCGTCACTGGTGGCTGGTTCTCAAATGCAGCGCTCTCGGCGCGTATGTCGGCATACTTCCAGGAGTGGGCGGCGGCACGGCGCAGTGGGTAGCATACGCTTACGCAGTTCAGAGCTCCCCTAACAAAGAGCGTTTTGGCAAAGGCGCTGTGGAGGGAGTGCTTGGCCCCGGGGCGGCCAATAACTCGACGCGAGGAGGAGATCTGATTACTACGGTAGCCTTTGGCATTCCGAGCAGCGTCTCGACGGCGATTTTGTTCGGTGCCTTCCTGATCCAGGGAATCGTACCGGGCCCGGACATGTTGAATCCGGCAAAGCACCTCACGCTAACCTTCTCCTTTGTCTGGATCATTATCGTTTCCAACATCATCACAGTCGCAGTCTGTTTCCTGTTTCTCAAGCCGCTGGCAAAGATCACCAACATCAGGGGAGCCTTACTCATTCCTTTTCTACTCCTCCTGATTTACCTTGGCGGATTCACGGTCAAAAACAGTTTCGGCGACATGATCATGGTGCTGATTTTCGGCGCCCTCGGTTGGCTCATGGTTCAGTTCGATTGGCAGCGGCCGCCTCTGCTCGTGGGTTTGGTTTTGGGAACCATCACCGAAAGAAACTTCTGGATTTCCACCCGGGCTTATGGGGCTGGCTGGCTCACGCATCCGGGAGTTCTTATTATTGCCGTGCTCATTGTCGGGGC
>DATBLC010000426.1:0-13627 GCA_036555515.1 Binatia bacterium | reverse complement strand
GGTTGCTGCTTACAACGCCGTGGTTTTGCCGCCCCCGTAAGACCGTGTCTTGACAATCGGGCATTTTAGCGTGAACTGAAGTCTTATAGTGCGGGTCTTTTTAATCCTGGTCGGCTTGATCACTACGGTTGAAGTGTGCATGTGGCAAACGGTGAAATCACTGGAACTTCCCCAAGTATGGAACCGTTCGCCATCAATGTCGACGGAGAAAGTTTCTGCGATGCAAACACTTGACCTCAAGGTACGCATCCTCACCCAAACAGTACGGTTCTCCGGCCCATGCAAGGTAGAAGTGCGCCTGACGAACCAGAGTACCGACGCCGTGCTCATCAATAAACGTCTTGCTGTGGGTTACCGCGATAGTGATGCTCGTGAGTTGTTTGCTGAAGTTTTCAAGCGAGAATCTACCGAGATAGTCAGTCAAAAAGCGCTGCTTTACGAGCGCGCTTTTTCGCCGCCCGAGGACTACGTATGGCTCGCCCCGGGCCAGTCTGTTTCAACATCCTTCGATCTGTTTGAATGGTACTCGCTGCCAACCCGCGGAGATTTTGAGCTGATAGTTTACTACCAGGCCGACGAAACTCTTGCGGCAAAGCCAGCCGGGCTGCTCAGCGGCACCTACGCTTCAGAACGCATAGCCTTGAACGTTACACCTTGAGAGGCGCGTAACGAGCAATCACACAATTGACGCAACGGCATTTCTTGGATATCGTCCGGCGCAGAACGCCGCTTCCGTAACCCGTTACGCTTAGAGTTGCCAACGCTCGATAGAAGATGGTTTCTGAAGCGATTTTTGGTCGTTGACTGGCCTGTCTTACCAGCAGAGCTTTGATCGACTTCGTGAGGTGTCTCAGCGCTGCGTCGGAGGGATCGATTGAAACCAGGGGACCAAGTTCGCGATTACATTCTGGAGCAGCGCATCGGCGCCGGCGGAGTCGGCGAGGTCTGGCGCGCCCGTCATATACGCCTCAATAAGCCGGTTGCCATCAAATTGATCCTGCCGCATTTGTGCGAGGACGAGAATATCTATAGCCGTTTTGTTCAGGAAGCGATCGCTACGGCCAACCTGGAGCATCCTCACATCATCAGCGTGCACGATTTCTTTTCCGTCGGCGACGACGCGTTCCTGGTGATGTCGTTCATCGAAGGCGGCTCGCTGCAGGATAGAATCAGGAAACGCGGCCGCCTGTCCCTGGCCGAAACGCTAAATATCGCGCGCGGCATTCTCGACGCGTTGGACTTCGCCCATCAAAAGGGCATCGTGCACCGCGATGTCAAACCGTCGAACATTTTGCTGAGTCCCAATTTGCATGCCTACCTGGTGGATTTCGGCATCGCCTTGGTCTTGGGAAAGACGCGAATTACTCGATTCGGCGCCAATATCGGCACGCCCGACTATATGAGCCCGGAGCAGATTCGCGGTGAACAGCTTGATCATCGCACCGACGTTTACAGTTTTGGGTGCGTGGTTTATGAAATGCTGACCGGACATTCCCCGTTTCGCAGGTCGGAGGACGACACGGAATTTACTTTGATGGAACGTCACATGAATGAAGCGCCGACGCCCATGCGCTCCTTGAATTCCGAGGTGAGCGAGCAGTTGGCGGCGGCGGTCATGCGCGCGCTGGCTAAGGATCGCGAGCAGCGCTTTGCCGGCTGCGCGGACATGACCAAAGCACTGGTAGCTGCTGCACAGGTCTCCGTCGGCGGCCCGGCCAAACCGTTCGATAATGCATCACGCGCGTTAAAAGTAGCCGTCGCGATTCTGGCACTAACCACACTTGTCGCTTTTGGTGGTTGGATGGCCGGGTCTGGCGAAAAAAATATCGACGATTTGCTCACCCCGTTGCGCAAAGCATTGTCGGAGACGACAGCGGCCAAAGAAAGAGCGGAGAAGGAACTAGAGGACGTAAGGGCACAGCTCGGCGCGCGTGCAGCCTCTGGCGACGCTACACTGGTTGAATTGCGGAAAGAACTGCAAGCCGCCATGGCTGCTCGTGAAAAGGCTCAACAGGATGCAAATTATTGGAAGGATCAAGCGGCAAAGCAACGTACCGCAGCGGGCCAATCTGACGATTTGCGGGTGGCCAAATTGCAAAGTGAATTACAAGACGCCAGAACCTCCCAAGAGAGGTTGGTGAAGGAATTGAAGCAAGTCAGGCAACAGTTGACGGCGGTAAAGGAACGCGAGCTCCAACCGGCAAAAAAACCGCTGCCGATACCCGCAAAAGCCACGAGGGAGATTGCCAGGCACCTCCGCCTCGCGAAGGAACAACGTGAGCGAGGAGCGTACGACTTGGCGCTATCCGAACTGCAAGCCGCCGCATTACTAGATCCTGCAAACGAGGAGATCGTCGCCGAGATTGATAGGACCCGACGAGCCTGCAATGCGGAAAAGCGGTTAGGACGAACGGACCTCAGGTGTTAGCGCGCCGCTAAGAAAGATCAGGACGATCGTGCTCGTGATACGTGATCGTGCTCGCTTTACGAACACGAGACACGAACACGAATAACCAAAATGCATGCGCACATCGCCTCTGAGATTTTTTCGAGAGGCCCGCACACAGCGTTTTCCAGCAACCGGTTCGGGCATGACAACTGAGATTCCAAAAACTGATAATAATTAATTCTGGCTTACATGTGAAATTTAATTTGACATTTTTGATTTACTGAAATATGCAGGCCGTAGAATAGGTTACGCGCGGAATTTTCCGAAAGCCTGCTCTACATCCACGCCCGCTCCAACAATTACCAGCAGACTGTCGCCGTGGCTTTTTCCCGTTGATTGACCGTCCGAAAAGGCCCCGTGTAACGCGAGCGCGGCTCGCCTCCGCTGATTGCGCGAAATGAGCCCCGGAATGTTTTGATTGTTTTTAGACAGGGACTTCGTATGTCGGTCGAAAACGACAAGCCTGGAGGCCCGGAACAATCGCGGCAGGAAGTCGCCGAGGGATTTCTGTACACCCATGCGCGGCTCAGCGAGAATACGAAAACCACGCTGGAGGCGGCTTCATTTCTGTACGGTTTAATTGAATTGCTCAACGAGAAGGGTCTGATTTCGATCGAAGAATTGGACGAACGCAAGCGTGAGGTTGCGAAACGACTGGCCAAGAAAAACAGCGAAAAAGGGGTCGGCGTTCTGCTCCAGGAGCCTGAGTACGAAAAATATAGCTTCGAAGGCGGAGTAAGGATCGACTGCGAGAATCGCGTCCAGCTATGTAAGGCGGCCTGTTGTCGTCTTCCCTTCGCTCTATCGAAACAGGACATTCGCGAAGGCGTGGTTCACTGGGATCTGGGCCAGCCCTACGTCATCGCGCAAGATAAAGACGGCTACTGCACTCATCTGGACCGAGGTTGCCGTCGCTGCATGGTGCACGAGCACCGCCCCGTGCCTTGCCGCGCCTACGATTGCCGGAAGGACAACAAAATCTGGCTGGACTTTGATAACAAGATTATAAATCCCGACATTCTGAGGGACGATTGGCCGCGTTGTGCCTCGCCCGAGGATAAATCGAGCAACTCGCCATGATTCAAGACCTGGATGAAACCATCGCCGCGCTATTGCGGCGGGACCTTCCAGCAACCCTGGCGCAGCAGGTGCAGATCAGCTTCGCCACGCCCGACGATCAGTTCCCGCCGCAGTCGGTCACCCTGCCCGCGATCGATTTGTTTCTTTACGATGTAAGGGAGAACCTCGATTTACGCAGCAATGATGTTTCTATAGAAAGGCGCGGCGATGGGACCGCGACGCGGACACGCGCGCCGGTGCGCGTCGATTTTTCCTATCTGATTACCGCCTGGCCCAGTGAAAGCGTGCCGGATCCGGCTGAGGATGAACATCGTTTACTGGGCGAAGTGATGCGTGTTTTGTTACGCTATCGAACGATTCCGGAAGAGGTGCTCCAAGGTGAACTGCAGGAGCAAACCCCTGCTCTCCCGGTAAGCTCTCTACAGCCCGGGAGACTGCAGAGCATGGGCGAGTTCTGGCAAGCGGTTGGCGGTAAACCAAAGGCAGCCCTGAACTACCAGGTCACACTTTCGATCGCCGTTGCCTTGCCGGAAGAAGTGCGTCTCGTCACGGACAAGGTCATCAAGATTCGCATGGAGAAGGGCGCGGTGTCATGAAGGCATGGACCGAATGGGAGACCGCGCGCCATCAGGTGGCGATCGGCGGCCGGTTCGTGGACGAGAGCGAGAAGCCCGTCGCCGGGGCCGAGGTAGCGATCACCGCCATGCCCGAAGAGTTTCAACGCAGAATCGCCGGCGCCGCCGGAGCGGCAGGAGGGGGGTGGGAACATTCGGACCAGAGATTGGACCGAAGTTTTACGAAGGCAGACGGGATTTATTATTTCCTGGACTTGCCCGCAGGCAAGTACACCGTTAAAGGCGTGGATCCTCGGTCCGGGGCGGTGGCCGAGAAAACTGTTTCGGTGTTGTGGAAGGAGGGCAAAGTGGCAATGGCGGTGGCGAATCTCAACGTGTCGAATACTCGGTGAAGAAAGTCAAAGTCTTATAAAAAATATCGTTACGCGGAATCGTAGCGGACCATACAAGGAGGGAGAACAATGGCAAGAGCGGCATACCTGGCCCCTGGCGTTTATGTGGAAGAAATACCTTCGGCTCAGCAACCCATCGCCGGCGTCGGCACGAATACGGTAGGCTTTATCGGCGTCGTGCCGGATGTAATTTATTGCCCCGAACCAAACCCGGATTTTGATCCGGTGCTTGCGCAGGCCGCTTTACGGCTGGCTGAACTGAGGGCCCAGGCCACGAGTGAGGCTAAGCCCGAGGCCAAAGCCAGAATTCAAGCGGATATCGACGCGGCGACCCAAAGGTTGGATCAGGAAGTTCAAGAGCTACAGAACGGCATCGCCGAACTGGAGCGAGCCATTCCGGCGCGAGAGAATGCCCGGACCGTTGCCCAAAATGCACTCACAGAGGCAGAAAAAGCACTCGCTGATTTTCAACCGGATCCAGGTGATTCACCTCAGGTTACGGGGAGAAAACGCAGGCCGCTAGCTGGCAATGTGGAGAAGGCAACATCGGATCTGGCAGAGGCAAATAAAAACCTAACCGATCTGCACGCAAACATCGCTAAGAAAAGACAAGAGCTCGATAGTTTAAAAGCGGCCAAAGAAGGGCAAGCGGCGCCCCGTAGCTCGGAGCCGGGACTGCCGGAGGAATCTGTGCTGCTCAGGGAATCGATGCTTAACCCCTATGTACTGCGGAGATTCTCGGTGGAGGTCGATCCCGGTGTCACCGTGCTTTGCACAAATTTCAGCGAATACGCACGTCGATTTGGGTCTTTTTCTGCCGATGATCCTACGACGACGACTGCAGGGAAAGCCCTTCATCCGGGGCATCGCGCGTTGACGCATGCCGTATATGGATTTTTCAAGAACGGCGGAACCCGGTGTTTCGTAGCCAGGGTCAAGAGCGATAACGCAGCTGAAATCGATCGTGCCTTGTCGGCGATGGAATCCATCGACGCGATTGCGATCATTGCCGCCCCGGGGCTTGATGGAGCCACGATATGGGATAAGCTCGTCGTCCATTGCGAAACCTGTGAAGACCGATTTGCCATTCTCGACTGTCCGGCGGACGTGGAGACGAACGGCGCAGTGGATGTGAAATTGCTCACCTACGAATCAACAAATACTGTGTTGCCGCAGCGCAACAAGAACGCAGCCTTTTATTTCCCGTATATCGAAGTTATTGACCCGGCCAAGCAAATGCAAGACGAGGACCCGGCGCGAAGAGTGCCGTTGAAATACCGTGGTAGGGTCTATGTTCCGCCAAGCGGACATATCGCCGGCATCTACGCCCGCACCGACGAGCAACGCGGAGTGCATAAGGCGCCGGCCAATGCCGCCGTGTTGGGGGCATTGAACGTTAAATACTACGTTGGCAAACCTATGCAGGAGCTATTGAATCCCCAGGGAGTGAATTGCATTCGAAATATGAATGGGAATATCAACGTCTGGGGCGCGCGCACCGTAGGCGGCGACAGAAACGCCGAGTGGAAATATATCAACGTTCGGCGATTTTTCCTCTTCCTGCGCGAATCCATCGACGAGGGCACGCAGTGGGTGGTGTTCGAGCCAAACGATCCCGCGCTTTGGGGCAAGATCCGGCGCAACGTGAGCGCGTTCTTGACCAACGTCTGGCGCACCGGGGCGCTCTTCGGTCTCACGCCCGAGGAAGCTTTTTACGTCAAATGCGATGCTGAAACCAACCCACCGGAAATTCGTGACCTGGGGATGGTGGTAACCGAGATCGGCGTGGCGATCGTCAGACCGGCGGAGTTCGTGATTTTCCGTATTACTCAGTCTACCGGTCCGCGTCCTAGTTAGACTGCTGCTCGAAATCGAGGTTCTCAATGGCGGAAGTCAGCGCCTACTCCGGGAGTAAGGTCCATGGTCGTGCTCCCGGAGTATATATCAACCAAGTAGAGCCGATTCGGGCGGCGGCGCTTGCCACGGGGGTTCCGTTATTTATTGGATTCGCTGAGGTTCGCGCGCAAGCCCCCGAGGAAGACGCTACCGACGAAGCGAAACTCTTGCGTGTGACGAGTTGGGAAGGGTTCGAGCAAACTATCGGCCATGGGGCGCGGGGGAGTTACCTGGGTTACGCCGTGCGCGGCTTCTTCGAGAACGGCGGTGATCGTTGCGTCGTCCTTCCGCTGCGAGTGCCTGAGGCTGAGAGAAGCCCAGCCGCATTGGCTCAAGCTCTGAAAGACTTATTTAAAAAAGATTATTTTGGAGAAGATCACCGGGGTTTACGTGGCATCCTCGACGATATCGACGATACGGATCTCGTATGCGTGCCGGATATTATGATGGAGGATATTCGGGCATCGGAGGAGACGGTATTCGAGCTTCAAAAGCAAGTTCTCGAATACTGCGGAGACATGGGCGAGCGGTTTGCGATCCTCGATGTCCTACCCGGTGATGCGGCCGATGTCGAAAAGAATATTGAAAAATCAATTCGGCATTGGCAGGAATTGGTGCCGACCGAAGGAGCGCTTTATTTTCCGTGGGTTCGCGTGAAATCGCTAAACGGTTCCGGCGAACAGTGGGTGCCGCCCTGCGGCCATGTCGCCGGTATTTACGCGCGCACGGATGCTAGCGTCGGCTTTCACAAGGCGCCGGCTAATGAGATTGTCGAAGGTATTTTGGATTTGCAGAGTAATATTACGATTGAGATCCAGTGCCAGCTCAACGAAATTGGCGTGAACTGCATTAGAAGTTTTGCTCGGCGCGGCATTCGGGTGTGGGGGGCGCGTACCTTAAGTGGGCATCGAAATTGGCGCTATGTTAACGTTCGCCGGATCTTTTTGACCCTCGTTCGCTGGATCGAGCACAATATGAATGATTTGGTCTTTGAATCGAACGAACCGTCCTTGTGGGATCGCGTCCGAGAGCGGCTCGGGGGCTATTGTTACGAGTTGTTCGAACGCGGCGCCCTCAAGGGGCGTGACCCGGCTGAAGCTTACTTCGTAAAATGCGACGCGGAAATCAATCCATTGGAGATTAGGGAGGCGGGGCAGCTAATCTGTGAAGTCGGCTTGGCGCCGATTGCGCCGGCTGAATTCATCCTGATTCGCATTGTCCAAAGCGCCGCGGGCACAACTGTTACTCTACCAACTGGTTAATTAAGCAAGAATGACGAAAAGGAGGAAGTCAATATGGCTACTGGAGATCGGGTGGATCCTTATCGTGGTTTTAACTTCAGGATCGAAATAGACGGCATCGACCGCGGCGGGTTTCGTGAGGCCTCCGGCCTTGATTCGTCGCAGGACCCCATCGAGTACCGTGAGGGCAATGAAAAACCGCTTACGGCGCGTAAGTTGCCGGGGCTAAACAAGTACTCCAATATTTCGCTCAAGTGGGGTACCACCGACGACGCGTCTCTCTGGGATTGGCGCAAGAAAGCGATCGACGGCAAGATGGAACGCAAGAACGGATCGATCATCCTTATTAATGACGCCGGTGAGGAGAAAACGCGCTGGAATTTCCGCGACGGATGGCCGACGAAATGGACGGGGCCAACCTTTAACGCCACCGGCAATGAAGTCGCGATCGAGACCCTAGAGATCGCCCACGAAGGAGTGGAGAAAGCATGACGCTGCAGACCGAGTTTAAATTCACTCTTCCGCACGGCTACGTTGACCCGGAAGGCAACGTTCACAAGGAAGGTGTAATGCGGCTCGCGACCGCCTTCGATGAGATCGCTCCGATGAAAGACCCGCGGGTGCAAACCAACCCCGGTTATCTAGTCGTTATCCTTTTGTCGCGGGTGATTACAAAATTGGGCGATGTCGAGCACATGAATCCGAAAGTAGTAGAAAGCCTTTTCGCGGGTGATTTTGCCTTTCTGCAAGATTTTTATCGCCGGATCAACGAGAACGGCCATGCCCGCGTGGGTGTGACCTGTCCGGAGTGTGAAGCCAAATTCGAAGTAGAGGTCAATCCGCCGGGGGAACAATAGGCTACCCCTCAGACCGGTTGTTTGAGGAGGTAGCCTACATCGCTTATCACTTCCATTGGCCCTACGGACAGATCATGAACCTGGAGCACCGCGAACGTCGGCGATGGGTGGAGGAGATCGCCAAGATCAATAAGCGTCTTAATGATGCGGTAAAACAGGAGGCCTTTTGATCATGGCCACGGCAGAAGAGAGACCGCCCTCGCGCAAAATCATTAAGGATCCGTATGCCTCGTTTCGGTTCGCGGTCAAAATCGGCGAAGCAAAACCGGATGAAACAGTGTGCGGCTTCAGTGAGGCGTCTGGCTTGGCCATTGAGACCGATGTTGAGACTTTTCGCGAAGGTGGCCTGAATACTCATGAAATACAGTTGCCGGGCCCGTCGAAGTTCCCATCTAAACTGGTTCTCAAACGCGGGCTCGCCGAGAAACACCTGTGGTCCTGGTACCTGGATATCATGAAAGGAAAAATTCAACGCAAGACGGTGACGATCATACTGCAGAATTACGGCGGCGAAGAAAAATGGCAGTGGATTTTTAGCCAGGCTTGTCCCGTAAAGTGGACCGGGCCCGAGTTCCGCGCGGGCACGGCTGATGTTGCGTTTGAGGCGATCGAGCTGGTTCACAAAGGTCTCCAATCCGAGGGCCAAGGTAGTGGTCCGAAGTGAGTTAACAGAGACGGTGTGTTGCGCATGACGTCTTGCTTGACTTCTTTGTCGACCGCAGGATGAGCTTGAGGACAAAGAAGCGGATGACGGACGGCGCATCGCCGCGGTACGGAGGCAGAGATCGTTGGTGAGTTCCGCGGAAGAATTTGAACGGTTTGTTTTTGGAACGGGTTTGGTAAATGGCAAACGAATCATCGGAAGATTCCGGCGGTATGGCGATCGGCGCGGCCAACTGGGAGCAGCCCGACGGCTTGGGCTGGCAATTGTGGCGACGGGCGCAGACCACGGGTCTCCTCACCCAACCTATTCAGAGGCAGCTGGCGCGGTCTCGCGCGGTTTTTCTGAGGGACCTGGTTCCGCTCGCCACGGCGATTCGCAGGCGCTGGGCAACGGGTGAAAACAGCCGAGCCGCTTGGTCCTTAGGTGACCTGCCTTTCTTCTTGGGACGTTTTTCCTTTCCCCGCGAGCGTTCAGAACATCTTTCAATGCCGAGACTCACCGCGGCGCGGCGCTTCGTGAACGCGTCGCCGGTCTCCTCGGATTTTGCTATTGCGCGATCGCCGGAAGCAGCTGCAGGGACATTGCATACCGCTGCGGGCGCGGGTGACGCCGCTCACGCGATGGTCGCGGCGCGACAAAACGCGGGGGACTCTGACAGTTTCCAGGCTAGCCCGGTCGCAAGACGTGTGGATCCGGCGCCGGCTCAGGCGACGGTGGCAACGCACAGCGGGATCGACTCACGCGCCGATTCTGCCAATACGGCCCGGCACAGCCTCGCACCGCCTGTGCCCATGACGACGGTTCGCACCATTCCCGTGAGTCGTGGAACCGCGATTCTATTTCGCGCAATTGCCGAGCGGCACATTCCGTTATCGCCATCTTTGCGGCGCAGCGACGTCAATTCTTTGCGGACCGAAAGCCGGATCCGCTCAGCGCTCATGCAGCGCATGTATGAGGGATCCGCACCGCTGGTTACCGCTGCAAGGGGCGGCATGCGCACAAGCGAGCAAGGCTCACGCGCCACGGCGGCAACGGCGCAGGAATACCGGACCGTTCGAGTATCGCGCGCAGAGTTGCCGGCGGCGACCCCGCCAGGCGGACCAGGCGAAAAAAATACTTCACCCTCCAGCCCGGCGATGCCGATCGCCGTCGTTCGAGCGGTCGAACGCGCGCCGTCAAGCGCGGGCAGCGGTTCTACGCCCGATACCGCCGGGGGAGAAACCAGTGCGCAAGGATACGATGAAATCCCAGGCATCGTTCCACCGGGCCCTGGCGCCGTGACGGATATAATCTCGCGATCGCCGGCAACCGGCTCGCCGGTTGGGATGGGGCAGGAGCCGATTACCGTCCCGCACCCGATGCGGGAAGAGCCGGATACGGTGCCGCCCGCGCATGGCGCGGGAGCGACAGTCTCGCGAACAGCCGGGGCGAGGTCGGGAATGACGCATCCGAACCCATGGCTGCCCGGCGGCGCCATAGCGGGAATGATCTTACGCTCGCTTTGGCGGCGCCCGGCGGGAGGAGCGCCGCTGGGCCTGCCGGCCGCCAAACTGACAAGCGCCCAGATTTTCACTCGCCTCGGTTCAGGTATCGCTCGTTCGTTCGGTGCGCGCGGAATTCTTGCCACTCAGAGCAGAGCGACGTTGCGTATTGCCACTGCTCGGGCTCAGGAAATCGGCGTTGGCGGCGGCGCCTCTTCGGCCAGCCCGACAGGTTTAGTCGAGCGCGAGATTTTTACCGAACCGCAACCCCGGCCAGTGACTCCTCCCACGGCGAAACCAGAACCGAACCGGGAAAGCAGTGCTGCGACGTTAGTCGCCTCCGCGCCGGCTCGAGAAATCGTTCTGACCGCCGGCGCCGCTGCCGTTGCGGCTCAGAATCTAATCGGTCGGGAAACTTTCGGCAGCCAGCAGCTTCGAACCGTAGAAGCGTCTGACGATCGACGGCCGACGGCCGACGCCCGAGGCGCCGGCGGCGAAAAAGAAGTCCAGACAGTCCGCGCTTGGCCCCTTGGCGGAGTAAACGATTTCACGGCGGCGCGTACCATGCCAGGTTTTGCGTCCCCAATGACACCGCTCGTGTCACGATTGGCCGCCATGCCGCTTTCAATTGCGCCGGTTCTCAAAGGCGGGGTGGCGAGAACCGGAGTCCCGGCAGTTTTTACCCGAATATCCGCTGCGCCGTCGCGCAAGATTACGCGCGCCGCGTATCGAGCGTCGGCGAGAGCCGATGGCGCTGATTTTGGCGGTGAATCGGCAGCAGGAATCAGTACTGTGCCCGGCGGCGGCTTGGAAGCCCTTCGAACTCGCGAAGCACCGGATAGCACTCTGGGTTTGTTCCCAAGCCGCGGTTTTGCGGAGGCCGCCTCGGGCGACGGTAACGCCACAAGCATGCATGGCGGAACGCCGCCGGCGCAGCTTCAGGCGGACAGTTTTGCCGTCGTCAATGCCCATCCTCCTTCTTTGGGCATCGACGGCGGTATCTTTCGGGCGGCGGCGGATTTTGGTGCGATTTACGTTCCCCGCGCCGGCGGCAACCCGCAAGGCTGGTCAACCCTGCATCAAGGATTCATGTCCTCGGCGGGCATTCCCTGGAACAGGAGCTTGATTCAGCGCGCCGCTCGAGCGCCGGCAGCGCCATTATTCATCGCGCGGACGGCGGACAGTCGTGCGGCTGTGGGTGATCAACCGCTGGGCGTTACGACGCCGGAACAGCCGATGCGGTCAGCCGACGTTTTTTCCTCCGGCTGGATTCCGGGGTCGGCGGTATCAGCGGTTTCGGAATTTCATTCACAGACGGCCGGCGCCGTAGCGGCGCTCCTGCTAGCGCGGCATTTGGCGATGGCGGCACCGACCATTCTACGCCGGTCCGACTTTCGGATTAGTCAAGATTGGCGCGCTACAGCTCCGGCGACGGGCGAGACGTCGTACGCTATGCCGCTCGCCGCGCTGACCATTGGGGGGGAGGAACGCGGGAGAACGGTCGGCCAGCGCGTCAATGGAACGGCCATTCAAACCGCTCCGCAGCTGCCGGTGGCGACCGTACCCAATGCGGTGGCGATCAGTGAAGGCGGGACTACCCGCAGTCCTAATAGCCAAACCGACGCGGCTAAACCACAAGTCGACCTCGACACGCTGGTTGAAAAGACTTGGCAAAAACTCCTGCGCAAACTAACGATAGAACGAGAACGACGGGGGTATACGCGGTGGGCTTAGAGAAGCTTAAGATTACTGTCAAGAAAGGTGAGAAAGCGAAGGGCGGAGTGACGCAAATCGAGGCGCATTTCAATCCGAATAAGATCGTTCTGAGCAAAATCGTCAAGCTGCAGGACCAGAAAGCCAAAGGACGGGATGTCCCGGAGCAGCAGTTTGGCACCGGCGAGCCGCGAACTTTCAATCTAGACTTGTTGTTCGATACCTACGACACCGCCACAGTACCGAAGCAAAAAGTAACGATCTACACGGATCAATTAGACAGCCTCACGCTTGTTACGGGGCCCCAGGATAGACCGCCGATTTGTGAATTGTCTTGGGGTAGATGGGTGTTCTTCGACAGCTGCGTGGTGGAGAAACTGGATCACGAATATACGCTTTTCATGGAAGACGGGACGCCGGTGCGCGCGACCTCCAAATGCGTGTTTAAGGAATATCACGATCATCTAACAGACCAACGGAAGCAGAATCGCCAATCCCCAGACGTCGTCAAACAGTGGATAGTCAAACGGGGTGATACCTTAAGTAGCATCGCCGCCCAGGAGTATCTCGATCCCGGATTGTGGCGCCCCATCGCGGAACAGAACGGCCTCGATGATCCGTTTAATCTAACTCCAGGCACGATGTTGTTGGTCCCAAGAGTAACGCTGCGTCGAACCGGAAGGTCGTGAAGGTGGCCGAGAAACGTAAGTTCGACACTTTGGCGCCAGAGGTCAAGCTGCGCATCAATGGGAAAGAGATTTCCGAGGCGGCGACATCGGATCTGGTATCTGTCAACGTTTTGGAAGACGTTAACGCCGCCGGCATGTTCACCTTTACCTTATTGTGCTGGGACAATAGGGAGATGCGGGTCATTTGGATCGACGACGATCAGTTCAAGGAGGGGAACACCGTTGAAATAGACATGGGTTACCGCGACAACATGAAGACCCTTTTCAAGGGTGAAATAACCGGTCTAGAACCGGAATTTTCCACTGACGCTTCGCCCAAGTTAACGGTGACTGGCTATGACCGGCGGCATCGCTTGATGGGCAAGCGAAAGACCCGAACGTTCCTGAATATGAAGGACAGCGAAATTGCCAGCCAGGTCGCCGGTGACTGGAGCCTCACGCCGAAAATCGACGATACCCAGGTGAGCTTGGATTATGTCCTCCAGAATAATCAGTCAGATTTCGAATTTTTGCAGGAGCGCGCGCGGCGCATCGGCTATGAAATGGTGGTGACAGACGCAGAACTTCATTTTCGTCCGAGGAAAAACGAC
>DATBLC010000425.1:0-4354 GCA_036555515.1 Binatia bacterium | reverse complement strand
GGGCGGCCTCCGAGGAAGGACAGACGGTTTATTCCAAAGGCGGAAGGACGCCGGCTCATCCCAAAGTCGAACCCACGGAAAAGATCCGGCCGAAAAACATTTACGCCGTCGGCGTGGAGGAACTCAAGCAATACACCAAGTACGAGAAGGTTTGGAAGGAAGTATTCATGCTTAGATGATTGTCGTTTAACGATTGGATTCCATAGGCCGTGACAAAATTACAGGAGGAATTATGCTGAGAATTGGCCGGTTTGCTTGCTTAAAAATTTCGACTTTCGTCTTGGGCTATTTGCTTTTTGCGTCATTCTCGACGGCGGGCGCCCAGACGTGGGAAGAACTGCACAAGGCAGCGCTTAAAGAGGGAGGGACGATTAATTTCTACGGCACCCTCGCGCAAATCAATGCGGAAAGAATTCTGCCGGTATTCGAGAAGCGCTTTCCGGGGATGAAAGTTAATCACGTCGATGCCACCGCGGATAAGCTCGCCGCCAGAGCGATCACCGAAGCGAGAGGCGGCCGGGTCTTTTCCGATGTTTTTCAAATGGCGCTTGAAAACGTCCTGCAGGTGATCGATCAGAAGCTGACGCTTGACTGGCTCCCGCCTGAAGCGGCGGCTTATCCGGACAATTTCAAGGGAGCAAATTGGTTGGCCGCGGACATGGTAATCATTACCGCCTCGTGGAATACCAGCTTGGTGAAGAAACAGGACGAGCCCAAGCAGTTCGACGACTTTGCCGATCCCAAATGGAAAGGGAAATTGATCGCCGAAGCACGGGACGTCGAATTGTTGATCGGCTTGGCCCGGCACAAGTATAAGAACGACGAAAAAGCCTATGACTTTCTGCGCCGGCTCGCGGTCAATAATGTAGAATTCCACAAGGGTCATTCCGAGCTCGCCGAATTCCTCGTAGCCGGCCAAGCTGCCGCCTGCGTGACCTGTTATGCGCACCACTATCCGCTGCGAATCAAAAAAGGCGCTCCGCTTGGATATATGCTTACGGAAGGGATCGCCACGATCACGGCGAATGCCTTGGCGAAAGATGCTCCCCATCCCAACGCGGCCCGGTTGTTTTACCGCTGGTCCTCCAGTGAAGAAGGGCAAAAGGCTTATGCGGCGGGAGGCCGTTTGCCGCCGCATCCCAAGGTCGAGCCTAGGGAGAAGATCCGTCCGGCGGTGCTCTATCCGATCGGTACAGATGAAATAAAGGAATGGCGCCGCTACGAAAAAGTTTGGAAGGAAGCATTCAAGCTGCGCTGAAGCGACGGTCCAGAGTAGTGGCGCAAGTTCAGTGCGCTGGCGGATCGTACCGGTGGGGCGACTCAGGGGTCTCCCATAGGAGGTTTTGCCCGCTGGACGACACGGGTTTATGCGCGGGGATTCTTGACTCAAGAAAAAATTGTAGTATTAGGTAACGCTGCTCTTAAAAATGCTTAGATTCGCTAAATATTCACTTTGGAGGTTTTATCAATGGAGTTGATTCGACGAATTCGTGAAAGCTACAAAGTCAGCGCCCTTGCGCTTATCGCGGCGCTGAGTCTGCCTGGTTTTGTTGTTGCCCAGAGCCTCGACGAGCTGCACAAGGCGGCTTTGAAGGAAGGGGGGGCGCTCAACTTCTACGGGACGCTGGCACAGGTCAATGCCGAAAAGATCCTGCCGGTGTTCGAGAAACGCTTTCCCGGCATCAAGATCAACCATGTCGATGCGACCTCGGATAAGTTGGTTGCCAGAGCCGTCACCGAGGCGCGCGGCGGCAAGACTTTAGGAGATGTTTTACAGGTGCCGTTGGAAAATGTCACGCAGGCCCATGATCAGGGCTTGCTGCTCGACACCAACTTGCCCGAAGCGGCGGACTATCCGGCGGGGTTGAAGGGCACTTTTTGGATCTCCTCGGACCTGCAATATTTCATAGCATCGTGGAATACCAACCTGGTGAAGAAAGAGGAAGAACCGAAAACCTACGATGACTTTATCCATCCGCGCTGGAAAGGCCGCTTGATCGCCGAGCCGCGCGACTTGGAGATGTTGCTTGCTTTCGCCAAATACAAGTTCAAGAGCGACGAAAAGGCCATCGACTATTGGAAAAAAGTCGCCGCGAACAACGTCGAGTTTCACAAAGGCCACTCACAATTGGCCGAGTTGCTCGTCGCCGGGCAGGCGGCGGTTTGTTTGACCTGTTACTCGCACCACTATCCGAGCCGCATCAAGAAGGGCGCGCCGGTGAACTACATGCTCAGCGAAGGTGTGGCGTCGATCAACGCCACGGCGATTTTCAAGGGCGCGCCGCACCCGAACACGGCATTGCTGTTTGCCCGCTGGATCGGCAGCCAGGAAGGGCAGAAAGTGATGTCCCAAGGAGGGCGCAATCCGGCTCATCCAAAGGTCGAACCGACGGAAAAGACCCGCACCGATAAAACCTATTTTATTACGGTCGCGGATCTCAAAGAATTTCCGAAGTACGATAAAATCTGGAAGGAAATCTTCAAGCTGAGATAACGCGGCGTTATCTCACTGCGTGTATCTTTCGAGGCTGAATTATGGCGACTGCGGCAATTCCCCGTACCGGGAAAGTGAGCATGACTTTGGATCCGGCGCTGCTGATCCCCGTGGTCGGCGCCGGCATCCTGGTCTATCTAGCGGTTCTGCCACTGCTGATGTTGTTTGTCGGCAGTTTTCAGGCGGAAGTGGCGCCGAGGGAGTTCGTCTACACGCTTAAAAACTACCATGCCGCCTACGCCAGCGAATACACCTACTCGACTTTTCTCAACTCATTGATCTTTGCCTCGGGCTCCGCCGGGCTCAGTTTCATTCTCGGCACCATGCTTGCCTGGCTCACCGAGCGGACCAATACGCCGCTGCGCAGAATCTTCGTGCCTCTCGCGGTGGTGCCGCTGATTCTTCCCGGCGTGCTGGAATCGATCGCATGGATTTTTTTGTTGAGCCCGAAGTTCGGTTATCTGAATGTTTGGTTGATGAACCTATTCGGTCTGCAGTCGCCACCGTTCAACGTGTTTTCCTTGCCGGGAATGATCTGGGTCCATTCGGTGGGCCAGGTGCCTTTGGCGTTTCTGCTAATGGTGGCGGCGTTCAAATCCATGGACCCTTCCTTGGAAGAATCGGCGATGATGTCCGGTGCCAACACCTGGCAGACCTTTCGCCGCGTAACTTTGCGCTTGCTGATGCCGACGGCAGGCTCGGTGATGCTCATCCTGTTCGTCCGCACCTTGGAATCTTTCGAGACCCCGGCACTGATCGGTATCCCGGCGCGCATCTATGTTTACACCAGTGAGATTTATCTCGCGTTCAACGAATATCCGCCGGATTACGGGCGCGGCGGCGCGCTGGCGGTGGGCCTACTGCTCTTGAGTGCCGTGGGTGTGTGGTTGTACACGCGCGCGACCAAAGAAGGAAAGAAGTTTCAAACCGTGACCGGCAAGGCGTTTCGACCTCGGCAGTTCGATCTCGGCACTTGGCGTTGGGCCGGTTTCGGATTTTTGTCCGGTTACTTCTTATTCGTCGTGCTGCTGCCGTTTTTGGTGTTATTTTGGGCGTCATTTCTGCCGTTCTTTGCGGCGCCGAGTTGGGATGCTGTGAGCAAGCTCAGTCTCGACAACTATCGCTATCTTGGCGGTTTCCGGCCGTTCTGGGATGCGATGCAGAACAGCATCATCCTCTCGACGTTGACGGCGACGGTGGCGATGGTGCTGACTTCGCTCGTCGCGTGGATCGTTTACAAAAGCAGGCTGCCGGGTTCGTGGATTCTCGATTTTCTCGCCTTCGTGCCGATTACGATTCCCGGTATTGTTATGGGCATGGCGTTAATCCTGCTCTATGTGGCCTTTCCTATTCCGATTTATGGCACGATTTGGGTTTTACTGATCGCCTATGTCACGCGTTTTATTCCATATGGGATGCGCGCGGCGTCGGGGTCGATTCTGCAAATTCACAGCGAATTGGAGGAGGCCGCGGCAGCCTCCGGCGCTTCTTGGTGGGAGTCGTTCAAACGGGTTACGTTGCCGCTGTTGCGACCAGGCTTGGCGGCGGGCTGGATCTATATCTGCATCGTGTCGTTCAGGGAGTTCTCGACTTCGGTGCTGCTCGCCACCGGTGATAGCCGAGTGCTTTCGATTCTGCTTTTCACCATGTTCGAACAGGGGCAGGTGACCGTGGTCGCGGCTATCGGCGTGTTGATGATTGCTACCTTGCTTTCGATCGTGGCGGTATTTTATAAGCTTACCGGTAAGATCGGACTACAGACTTGATAGAATGGTAAGGCACACCCTGTGATTGAAATTAAGTCGCTAGTAAAAATTTACGAAGATGGTGATAACGCCGGGGTCAAAGCTGTCAACGATA
>DATBLC010000424.1:0-5801 GCA_036555515.1 Binatia bacterium | reverse complement strand
CCCCCACCTCTTTCCTCCCCCGTACGCGGGGGAGGACGACGGAGGGGCGGGCGATCGCTTCGTGTTCTTTTTTCCGGTTACTTTATTATACTGCGCTTTGCGCGGTGCTTCTGTCGGTGGTGTACTTTACCGCACCGGCGCGCGGCCAAGTTTCAAGAGAGTACCAGCTTAAGGCCGTCTTCCTATTCCGTTTGGCGCAATTCACACAATGGCCGGGCGATGCGTTCGAAAACCCCACTAGCCCGATCGTCATATGCGTTCTTGGCGAAAATCCTTTCGGCGACGCATTGGACGCCGCGGTACGCGGCGAGACGGCCCATGAGCGGAAGCTGGTGGCCCGCTATCATCGCGCTGTTGACCAGATCAAGGGTTGCCATATGCTTTTCACTTCGGCTGCTGGCCTGCGGCAATCGAAGGAAATCATGGCGGCGCTCGCCGGCAGAAGCGTTCTTACGGTCGCTGACGATGGGAGCGCCTCCGAAGCGATGGTCAGGTTTATGACCGAGCAAAATAAAATCAAGCTGCTGGTCAATCCCAAGGCTGCCGCGGCCGGACGGCTGGTGTTTGATCCGCGCCTGCTCCGCGCGGCCGAGATTGTCGGAGACTGAATGGCGGGTCCGCAGCAGTCGATCAAAAAGCGCGTCCAGGCGGTTATCCTTTCCAGCACCGCCATCGTCTTGCTCGTCACGGCGATCGCCTTCGTTAGTTTGGAAGCGATCAATTTCAGAGCACAGCTGGTGCGTGGCTTGACTACGTTGGCGACGGTGATCGCGGACAACAGCGCGGCGCCGCTTGCCTTCGATAATGTCGAAGTCGCCGAGGAAATCTTGGCTGCCGTCAGGGCCGAACCGGATATCGACGCGGCCGCAGTGTACGACGATGGCGGAAACCTGTTTGCGAAATATCCCCAAAGTCTCGCCGCCAGCCAATTACCGGCACGGCCGGGCCGGGAGGGCCAGGAATTCCGTGACGGTGCGCTGATTATATTCAAGCCTGTGGTGCAAGAGCAGAAAACGATCGGCACGTTGTACTTGCAATCTTCTTTGCGCGGTTTGTACGCCCAGTTTTGGCTCTATGCAGTTATCGTGATCGCGGTCCTGCTGGGCTCTTTGGTGCTGGCGTTTATCTTGTCCTCATTTCTCCAAAGACGTATTTCCGAACCTATCCTAGCGTTAACGCAGGCGGCCGAAATGGTCACCGCCCGCCGCGATTATTCGGTGCGCGCGATCAGGTTGACCGAAGATGAACTGGGGTCGCTTACGGACGCTTTCAATCGGATGCTCTCTGAAACCCAGGAAAATCACGAACGTCTCGCCGAGCAGGCGCGCCTGTTGGATTTGAGCACCGACGCGATCATCGTTCGGGACTTGCAAGGCCACGTTCTCTTTTGGAATAGCGGCGCCGAGGAGATTTACGGCTGGACTCGTCAAGAGGCGTTGGGCAAGCACAAAAACCAGCTGCTGCAAACTGTATTTCCGGAGCCGCTGGAGCGGATCATGGCCAAATTGCAGCGCGAGGGCCGGTGGGCCGGCGACCTTATTCAAACGAGACGTGACGGCGATCGAATCTACGTTAGCACCCGCTGGGTGTTGGATCGGGACGCGGGCGGAAACCCGGTAAGGGTGCTGGTTACCGACAACGATATCACCCTGCGCAAGCAAGCCGAGGAGCTGATGAAATCTGAAGCGAAACGTCTCGACGCGTTAGTGGAGCAGCGCACCGCCGTACTGCAAGATACCATCGGCGAACTCGAAGCGTTCTCTTACAGTGTCTCCCACGACATGCGCGCGCCGTTGCGCGCCATGCAGGGCTACGCTAGGGCGTTGCTGGCCGATTACGGTGATCGGCTCGATGCAGAAGCCAAGCATTACCTGGATAGAATCTTTCGAGCGGCTAACCGTTTGGATTTACTGGTTCAAGACGTGCTTGCGTACAGCAGAGTGGCCAAGGGTGAAATTGAGCTCCGCCCGGTTAACATCGAACGGTTAATCGACGATATTATCGCCGCCCATCCCGAGTTTCAGCGGCCCCACAGCCGCATCCTTGTTGAGCAGCCGCTCGAGCCGGTGATGGGACATGAAGCCTATTTAACCCAATGTGTGAGCAACCTGCTGGGCAATGCCGTCAAGTTCGTGCGGGAGGGTGTTACCCCCGAGATCCGTATCCGCGGCGAAAGGCTTGACGGTGAAGTCCGTTTGTGGTTCGAGGACAATGGCATTGGCATCGATCCATCTCATCATGAACGGATTTTTCAGATCTTTGGACAGGTCTACCCTGAAAAGAAATACGGCGGCACTGGGATCGGGCTCGCGATAGTCCGCAAAGCCGCGCAGCGCATGAATGGCCGGGTGGGCGTCGAATCGAACATCGACAAAGGCAGCCGTTTCTGGTTAACTCTCAACGCCGTCAATGAGGTAAAACCATGACAACCACTAATCGTGCGCTCATGCTGGTTGAGGACAACGAGGACGACGTCTTTCTAATGAGGCGTGCGCTTCAGGGAGCACGCGTGGTCAATCCACTCTATGTCGTGGAAGACGGCCAGGAAGCGCTCGATTATCTAAGCGGTGCCGGAAAATTCGCCGACCGCGATCAGTTCCCGCTGCCGGCCGTGGTCTTTCTCGACCTCAAACTGCCCTTGATTTCGGGGCACGATGTGTTGGCGTGGATTCGACAGCAGCGCGAATTAGAGACTGTAGTCGTCATCGTCCTCACGTCTTCGAATGAGGCGAGCGATCTCAGCCGGTGTTATGCGCTCGGTGCCAACTCCTATCTGGTCAAGCCGCCGACACCGGAACAACTCGACGATTTGGCAAAGGCTTTCAAATGGTACTGGCTCGAATACAATCACTTCAACGATCATTGACTGCTGGCGTGCTATGCCGATCTGATTGGAGAACTACCAAGGAATGCCGAAATAATCCGTCTCTCCAATAACAGAAACCCTCTTGATCGAAGACCGTCCACTGCTATTAAGATAGTACGTTGCTGTTTCGCTTGAGTCGACCACATTCGATTGTCCGTGAATGCGTATGGCTGTGGTGAATAAAGCAGCATTGTTCCCAGGTAACAGTGAAATGGCGCGCCGGATGCGCGAGTTTGACTGGTCAAAGACACCGCTAGGACCGATCGATTCATGGCCGCAGAACCTGGTCAGCTCCATCCGCCTCATGCTCAACTCACGTTATCCCATGTTTGTCTGGTGGGGTCGCGACCTAATTAACTTCTACAACGACGCCTATATCCCGGTTCTTGGCGCGCGCCACCCACAGGCACTAGGTCAGGCGGCAGGGCGTGTGTGGGCGGAAATCTGGAATATATTGGGACCGCAGACCGAGAGCGTGATGCGCGACGGCCAGGCAACCTGGAACGAATCGGTCTTGCTGGTGATGGAGCGCTACGGCTACACGGAGGAAACCTACTTCACTTTTTCATATAGCCCGGTGATAGACGATAAAGGTGATGTCGGCGGCGTCTTCTGTGCCTGCACCGAGGACACAAAGCGCGTCATCGGCGAGCGTCGCTTGCGACTGCTGCGGGCGCTGGCCGAGCATGCGACGCAGGCTAAAACCGCCGAGGAAGCCTGCGCCGTTGCCGCCGCGACCATGCGCAATCATTTGTATGATCTGACCTTTGCGATGGTCTATCTGCTCGACTCCGACGGCGCCAACGCTCGGTTGGCGGGCTCAACCATAGCTGAGACTCCGGTTGCTCCCCCGGTGATCAAACTCAGCCGCGAGACCGAGGGCGTGTGGCCTTTCCGTGAGCTAATCAAGTCAGGCCGAAACCAGATCGAGATCAGCCTTGATGCCAGGTTCGGGCGCGACGTGAGGCTGCCGGGCGGGGCTTGGTCCGAACCCGCTCGAGAGGCTGTCGTTCTGCGGATCGCCAGCCCCGGGCAGGAGCAGCCGTCCGGGTTTCTCGTTGCGGGCGTAAGTCCGCGCTTGTTGCTGGATGACGAGTACCGCTTTTTTCTGGAACTCACGGCGGGACAAGTCGCCAGTGCGATCGGTAATGCGCGAGCTTACGAAGAAGAGCGCAAACGCGTCGAAGCTCTGGCACAGATCGATCGAGCGAAAACGGCGTTCTTCAGCAATGTGAGCCACGAGTTTCGCACGCCGTTGACGTTGATTCTCGGCCCAGCGGAGGAACTGCTCTCCGGCACGTTGGGGGATACCAATGAGATGCAACGCGTGCACCTCACGACGTTGCGGGGTAACGCGCTGCGTTTACAGAAGCTCGTCAACACGCTGCTCGACTTTGCACGCGTGGAGGCCGGACGCATGGAGGCGAGCTACGAGCCGGTCGATATCGGCCTCCTTACGCGCGATCTCGCGAGCACGTTCTGCTCGGCGATCCACCGCGCAGGACTTTTGTACGTCATGAACTGTCCCTCAACCAGCGAGCCGGTCTATGTGGACCGCGAAATGTGGGAGAAGATCGTCCTCAACCTGCTCTCGAATGCGCTGAAGTTCACTCTTCAAGGCATCATTGAGGTGAGTGTAAGAGAAGTGGCAAGGGACGCCTCCTCAGCACTCAACACTCATATTGCTCTCACAGTGCGTGACACCGGCGTCGGCATTCCGGAGCAAGAGCTTCCCAACCTCTTTACACGGTTTCATCGGGTTAGCCGAAGCCGGGCGCGCACCCAGGAAGGATCCGGCATCGGACTTGCCCTCGTACAGGAGCTTATCAAGCTCCACGGCGGCAGTATCGAAGTGGAGAGCGCGCCGGAACAGGGCACAACGTTCACGGTCTTTATCCCCAAGGGGACGGCGCATCTTCCGGGGGATCGGGTCAGGGCGCCGCGAACTCTAAGCTCCACGGCGCTCGGCGCTGCGCCATTTGTGGAAGAAGCGCTCAGATGGTTGCATGAAGAGAGTAGCGAGATGCCACTCGCCACTGACGGCCCACTCAGCGCTCCCCGCTCACCACTCGCGACAGGTTCTCGGATATTACTGGCCGACGATAACGCCGACATGCGCCAGTACCTTAAACGGCTTTTGGAAACCCAATGGAACGTAACCGTGGTCGAAGACGGAGCTAAGGCACTTGAAGTGGCTCGCGTACAGAAACCTGATCTCGTGCTGACCGATGTCATGATGCCGGCGCTTAACGGCTTTGAGTTGCTGCGCGAGCTTCGCGCCGATGAACGAACAAGTACGATTCCGGTAATCCTGCTTTCCGCGCGTGCCGGAGAGGAGGCAAAGATCGAAGGTCTGAGTGCTGGCGCGGACGATTATCTCGTCAAGCCCTTTACCGCTAGGGAACTCCTCGCCCGTGTGGAAGCTCACCTGAAGATTCATATCGTGCGTCGTGAGGCGGAAAAGGCCGCGCGCGAGAGCGAGGAGCGCTTTCGCAGGATGGCAGACAGCTCGCCGGTCATCATTTGGACCACCGACACAGTAGGGCATACGGCGTTTTTGAACCGCACTTACCGAGAATATTTCGGCATCGCTGCCGACGAGGCGCCGGTTTTCGACTGGTCGGCGATCATCCACCCGCACGATCGCAAAGGTTACGTGGCGGCGTTTCAAACAGCTCTTCAACAGCAGCAGACGTTTCACCAGCGGGTGCGCCTGCGTCGCCATGACGGACAATGGCGCTGGTTCGAGTCGCGCGGCAACCCGCTGCTCGACGGCGGCGGCAACCTGACCGGATTTATCGGCAGTTCGTTGGACATCACGGAGATCTACGAGTCGCAGGAGCGGTTGAGAGAGCTGGACCAGCGCAAAGATGAGTTCCTCGCCAATATGAGTCATGAGATTCGCAGTCCTTTGACGGGGATCATGGGCTATGCC
>DATBLC010000423.1:0-19034 GCA_036555515.1 Binatia bacterium | reverse complement strand
ATCAACGCGGCATTGAATCTTTTCATAGCGGCACCTCGTCTTTTTCCATGAGTTTGAGCACCGTTTGCAGGAGCGCCTTTTTGAATCGAACGAATTGCGGATCGTCCACGTCTCTCTGCCCCGGCGGTAGATGGTTTTCCACGATATCCACGATGCGCGCCGGACGTGCCCGGAAAATGACGATGCGATCGCCCATGTAGGCGGCTTCTTCCACGTCGTGCGTCACCATAACGGTCGTCTGCTTCAAGCGGGCGCAGATCTGCAACGATTCCTCCCTCAATCTGCGCGCCGTGAGCTGGTCGAGTTTGCTGAAGGGCTCATCCATCAAGAGGACCTCCGGTTCGATCACCAAGCCGCGCGCCAAACCTACTCGCTGGCGCATGCCGCCGGAGAGATAGAGGGGGAATTGGTTGCGAAACTCGATGAGTCCTACGATGTTAAGATATTTTTGCAAACGCTCGGGCCACTCTTGCTGGGGAATCCGCATCCCCTTGAGGGCAAAAGTCAGGTTTTCCTCCACCCTCTTCCAGTTGAGCAACCGTGGATCTTGAAAGACATAGCCAAGCCTCGGCGTTTGCAATTTAGACGCGCCGTGGTTTGCAATGACTTCCACCCGTCCTTGATCCAACCGTTCGAGCCCGGAGATCGCGTTCAACAGGGTCGATTTGCCGCATCCCGAGGGACCCAGGAGACAGGTAATGCCGAATTCTTTGGTATCGAACGAAACTTTATCGAGCACCAGCATTGCGGTGCCGTCTTCGCGAGGAAAATATTTGACGGCATTGTCGACTCGGACGAAGGCCATCTAGCGTCTCCACGCCTGGGCGCGCGGCCGCCATCGGGTGACCCGGCTTTCCAGCCAGCCAATGATACCAAACTCGATGAAGATCATCACGACGAGAAAAGTGATCGCCCAGGCGAGCACTGTCTTCATGGAAAAGACATTGAATCCGCGCACCACTTGATAACCGACGCCGTTGCTGAAGCCGAACATCTCGACGACCACGACGACTTTCCACGCCAAGCCGAGTCCGTAGCGAATCGCCGCGAGAATATGGGAGATCAGCTGCGGCAGGATGACGTCGGCCACTTTCGACCATGCGCTGGCGTGAAACGCCGTGCTCATGTCGATCAAGTCCTTCTCGATGGATTTCGTTCCCTGCCAAAGACTGATAGCGAGCATGGGCAGTATTGTGACGGCCACCGCCGCGTAAGCACTGGTTTCGTTGAGTCCAAAAAACATAATCGCCATCACGGCCCACACCAATCCGGGCATCGTGAGACCCAAAATGACCGGAGGCTCAAAAAAATTCTCCAGCCACTTCACCGTGCCCATGAGAATTCCCAGCGGGATGCTGATTAGCATCGCAATACCAAAGCCAACGCCCACGCGACGAAGCGTTGCGCCCATCTCAGAAAAAAAACTTCCCGAGGTGACGATCGATACCACTTCCAAAAGCGTTTCGATGGGGCGAGGAACCAGCGAGGCCGAAAAGAAAAACGTCATGAGCCACCAGACAATCATCATCGCCACGATGGAGACCGCTCGCAAAGTGACGGTCTTGGTTGCCTCCCACGCAGGATCCATCTGGGTTCGGGACGGAAGTGCAACGGCCGCGCCGCCCATTGCGCCGCCTTTGGCCACGAGGGCCTTTTCATTAAGGGCCATGACTCCGGCAATGCTATTGAATCCCATTTTAGCTGTCAATGACCCAATGGTGGCGGTGCGGTCCGCTCGCTCATTGAATTGAGTTGCTACGATTGGATGTAAGCCGTTGATGGTGCGCTCCGCCGTATTAGAGTACGGCGGCCGATATGAAAAAGGCGCTCGTCCGCAAGTTGACTGGGATAATGAAATAAGAAAGAATCGATTGACTGAGCCGGCGCAGAGGTCAAGCTCAGGACGGGAGAACCAAACCATGATCGTTGACGCCGACGCCCACGTAGTCGAGACGGAGCAAACCTGGAGTTATCTTGACGGGTCCGACAAGAGGTTTAGGCCGCAGCTTTTTCAATCTGACGAAAACCCCAATACCAAACTTTGGTTCCTAGACGGGAAAACCATAGGTTTTCGTAATCCGACTTTGACCGAGATGGAGTTAAAAGCGCTGCAGAAACAAACCGGCCGTACGCTTCAGACGGCGACGGAGGCGCGTGAGCTGCGCGATGTTCAATTACGTTTGCAGCATATGGACAAACTCGGCATCGACGTGCAGATACTTTTCAACACCATGTGGATCGCTCGCGTGGCCGATAAAGCCGACGCAGAGATCGCCCTGTGCTCGTCGTGGAACCGTTGGATGGCCGATGTCTGGAAGCAAGGCAAAAATCGTCTGCGCTGGTCCTGCGTGGTGCCGGCGATGAGCATCCATGAAGCGCTTCGACAAATCAGTTACGCCCGTGAAAATGGCGCCGTGGCCGTTAGTCTTCGACCCTTTGAGAATGACAAACATCTGGTCGAACCCTATTTCTATCCGATCTACGAAGAGGCCAGCCGGCTTGGCATGGCCATTGCCGTTCACATTGCCAACGCCAGCCCTCAACTCATGGACCAGTTCAAGCCTCGCTACGATGGCATGGGCGGATTCGCGCAGTTTCGGATTCCTACCGTAATTACATGTCTCTCCCTCATGATGAGCGAAGTGCCGAAAACTTTTCCCGCTTTGAGATGGGGATTCGTGGAAGCCTCGGCCCAGTGGATTCCTTGGGTGGTGAACGAAGCGGTGCGCCGCTCCGGCACGAAAGGCTTTCCGAAGAACCCTTGCAAAGAATTTAAGATCTACATCACCGCGCAAACCGACGACGACTTTCCCTACGTGTTCAAATACGCCGGCGAAGACAACATCGTCATCGGCACCGACTACGGACACACGGACGCTTCGAGTGAAGTCGACGCCATTGAGATTTTCCGGAAAAACCAATCGGTTGCCGAGCCGATCAAAAAGAAGATATTGGACGATAATCCCAGAGTCCTCTACGATCTGTAGCAGGCTGCTGAAAACGAATCCTAGTCCACGGCTTGCCCACAGGTTACCCTCAATCGCCTCGGGAAGATAGAGCACGTTTATCGTGCTCGTGCTCGGACGACACGAACCACGAATACGAATCCGGCCTAAGGCAAAAGCTTGCTAGCCCCTCGGTTCGACCGTGACTGTTTGACTTGAACCGCCGCCTATTCGATAGTCAGCGCCAGGTTCATAAGTCCAGGTATCGAACCGCCATGCCCAAGGATCTGCGCAGTTTCGTCACCGAGCTCGAAGCGAAGTCGCCCACCGACATCGCCCGAGTGACGAAACCCATCTCGCCGCGCTACGAAATTTCCGCGTTGCTCACTCATTTGGAAAACGCAAAACAATTTCCCTTGCTGTACTGCGAAAACGTTGCCGGCGGGGACGCGCCTGTGCTCATCAATGCGCAGGCCAGCCGGCGCTTGATGGCGATTGCCTTGGAGTGCGAGCCCCGCGACTTGGCGCGAAAATACAGCGAGCGGCAAGGAAAGACACTGGCGCCCGTCGAAATCGACAACGCCCCCGTTCACGAAGTTATTCAGACCGGCAAAGATCTTGATCTTGCGCGGATCCCCATGCTGACGCATTACGACGTCAATGCCGCGCCCTATATCACTGCCGGCATCGTCGTCGCCGCCGATCCCGATACCGGTGTAAGAAATACCAGCTATAACCGCCTTATGATGGCCGGAACGCGGGAGTTAAGAATCTTCATGGCCGTCGGCCGGCACCTGTGGACGCTGCACAACAGACTCGAACAGCGCAATGAGCCGCTTCCCATTGCGATTGTCATCGGAGTTCATCCCCTATTCTCCCTCGGCGCGCAGGCTTTTACGCCATCGACGGAGGACGAATACGCGGTCATCGGCGGCATGATGACCGAACCTTTGCGCGTGGTCAAAGCGAAGACCGTTCCGGTTTTAGTCCCCGCCGACGCGGAGATGGTCATCGAAGGGATTATACTCCCTAGCATCCGCCGCATCGAAGGGCCCTTCGGTGAGTTTACCGGCCACGCCGTGCCATCGGATGACCGGCCAGTGATCGAAGTCTCCGCGATCACCCACCGTTACAATTACATTTTTCAAGATATTCACGCGGGATATACGGAACATAAACTGATGGGCGCGGTGCCGCGCGAGGCGGCGCTGCTCAAAGCCGTACGCCAGACAGTGCCGACGGTGAAGGATGTCTGCATGCCGGTTTCTGGGACTTGCCGTTTCCATGCCTACATTTCCATTGCCAAGCGCGCGCCAGCGCAAGCGAAGAACGCGCTGTGCGCCGCCTTCGCGGCCGATATGTTGCTGAAGCATGTCGTGATCGTCGACGACGACATCGACGTCTTCGACGAAGAGCGGGTACTCTGGGCGGTGGCCAACCGGTTTCAAGCCGACCGCGGACTCGTCGTGATTGCCAACGCCCAGGGCAGCGAGCTCGATCCATCCGCCGGACCCGGCGGGGTCAACGCCAAAATGGGACTCGACGCAACCAAGCCCCTGAGCGGGTTTCCGCCCGAGCTGCGCGTCCCTGATGAAGTCATGAAAAGGATTCGCCTGGGGGATTTTCTGCCGCAGCTCGATTCCGAAGATCGCAGCTGAGGTGTCAAAATTTTGTCACTACCGCCGTGCCGAGACAATTAATCCCCGGTTAAGCCGCAAAAAATACTTCCCGGCGTGTGCTGAAAAATAGTAAAATTTCAGGTTGGAACATTCAACGCGTGTCCCAAGCTCGTGACCCACACTCTGTCATGGCCGTATTTTTGCACCGAGAGCATTCCGTTTTTGGGGAACTACGCTTATAATAACAGGGTATAGAGAGTGGCAGGAGTGGAACAAACCAAACTACAAGTTCTGCGTGGCGCGGTCCAAGACAACTTTGACGTACTGCACGGCATAAAGACCAGACGCATGACGGACACTCCTCGTCACCAGCGCCATTGGCTTTGGGGCCTTCTCTTGATCACCGGCATGGCGTATTTTGCCTTGCCTTTTTCGGGGAGCTCCATCGGCAAGGTATCGGCGCCCTCGGCGCCGATACCGGCGACGGGCGTTGCTTCTATCGGCACGGTCAGTGAACCGGACGTTACACTAAACCCGCCGCAGCCATTGAATCGCGACATATTTCCTCTGTCACTCAAAAGAATCGTCATCGATCCGGGCCACGGCGGCGTCCAGACCGGCGCCATCGCCGAGTCGGGGCTTACAGAGAAAGAAGTCACCTTGGATGTCGCTTTGCGATTGCGCCGCTTGCTGGCCGATGCATCTTTCGAGGTGTTGCTGACGCGAGATTCGGACAAAACCCTTGGCCTTGAAAAAAGAGTGGACTTCGCGAACTCCAATAACGCTGACCTGTTCCTCTCGATTCACGTAAACTGGATGGAGCCGCGCACTATTCGAGGGCCGGAGACTTTTTTCGTAGGGCCCACTAACGATCCCTCGACGATGAAGCTGGTCAGCATGGAAAACCGCGACTCCAAACACTCCTTCGCCGCCTTGCGTCAGGCGCTTGAGAAAATCTACATCGACGCGCGGCGCAATGAGTCGCGCACGGCGGCGAAAATGATCCAGGGGCAGCTCTACGGATCTTTGAGGCAGGCGAATACCGCGCTGGAAAACCGGGGCGTGAAAACCGCGCCCTTTGCGGTCTTGGTCGGTACGCAGATGCCGGCGATCCTCGTCGAGGTTTCGTGTCTCTCCAACAGCGAAGAAGTGAAGTTGTTGACAAACGGAGAGTATCGGGAAAAAATCGCCCTGGCTTTGCTCGACGGTATCCGCTCGTACGCAAACAATATCAACGGATTGCAGAGGAAAGGCACATGACTCATGGAAGAGAGCAATGACATTCTGTGCGTAGGCATCGATCTCGGCACTTCGCGCAGTTCGATTTCGGCATCCAACGGCGAGCGCTACGTCATCGATAGCTACGTCGGCTGGCCGGTCGACATGGTGGCGCGCAAGCTGGTTAAAAAACAGGTGCTGGTGGGACGTGAAGCATTGGACAACCGCCCGATGCTGGAGCTGCGCCGCCCGCTGGAGCGCGGCATCATCAAAGAGGGCTCCCAGAAAGATGAAGAAGCAGTGCAGGAAATCCTCCGCCACCTGATCTCGCTTCTGGGATTGAAACACAAACCCAAGAACCGGCCCAAGGTGCGCGCCGTAGTCGGGGTCCCCGCCGAGGCCTTTCGCGTGAGCAAGCAACGCCTGCGCAGCGTGATGGAAGGCATCGCCGACAGCGTCATGCTTGTATCCGAGCCCTTCGCCGTGGCTTATGGTATGGAAGCCCTACTCCATGCTATGGTGATCGATATCGGCGCCGGCACCGCGGACTTTTGCGTCATGCAAGGCCGGTATCCCACCGACGAAGACCAGCGGACGTTGCCCAACGCGGGCGACTCGATCGACGAAACCCTCACGAAGCTCGTCGCCGAGCGCTATCCGGAGGCGCAGTTTACCATTCACATGATCCGGGCGTGGAAGGAGAAATGGAGCTTCGTCGGGCAGTCGCAGGGACGGGTTATGGTCACCGCACCGGTCAAAGGCAAGGCGACCGAATTGGATATCACCGATGAAATGCGCGCCGCGTGTGAGAGCATCCTCCCTCCACTCACGGAAACAATGATTGATCTTTTGAGCAAGGTCACTCCGGAATATCAGGAAAACGTGCGCAACAACGTAATTCTTGCCGGCGGCACATCTTTGATCGCCGGCTTGCCGGAAGCGGTACAAAAGTCTCTCGCCGAATTGGGCGGCGGGCGTGCCACCGTGGTGAAAGACCCGGTCTTCGCCGGTTCCGACGGCGGACTCGCGATTGCCCGCGACGCCTCACCGTCAGACTGGGAAAAACTCTCCCTAGTCTAAACAGGACGGAGTCACCGGCTGTTCACGCGCACCAGTGACGGCGCTCGTGCGACAATTGCCAAAACTTCCCTCAAAGCGTCAACGGCTTTAATACCCGCGGGACCAGATATCTTTGGCCCGGCGCAAAGGTTCTCGCTAAAGAATCTCCTGATCTTACGCGTGTCGTTCTCATACACGCGTATCCTTCGGCTCCCGCGCCGCGGCAGGAAAAGACAGCGTGCGTTACGAGCATCGCTGCACAAGGCCGGCGAGAACCGAGGCTCGGATATCAGACCATCGAAAAGAGCCTTTGAACGGTCGGCGCTATCTTCAATTCAGCGATTCATGCCTTTCTATTCAGCAGAACCAGCTCATCGCGGCCAGTTTAACTATTAAATTTATACTTTATGTTCAATGATTAAGCATCGATAATATCGATAAAAACTATAACTCGTATTGACTTTATAAATCTTTTTTAATACATTAAATTGATTGAAAATTTGATGCGGGAAGGAATTGCTATTAATTCAAAATCATTTCCGTTGCACGGTCGCAACACGGAATCTACTTCGGAAAAACAAATGGCCATTTACACAACATTGACAAAAAAAGAGGTTCACAAAATTGCCGATGAGTTTGGACTCGGAGACATCACGGCATTTAGCGGGATTCGCAATGGTTCGGTGAATACCCATTACCTTGTTGAAACCAAGCGCGGCAAGTATTTCGTTAAAATCGACGAGGTCAAAAGCGAAATTGAAGTTAAACAGGAGCTTGAGCTTCTCTTTCATCTAAAGAACCAAGGGTTTCCGTGTTTACAACCGGTGAAGAGCAAAAGCGGCCGGGTCGCTCTTGAGATCGAAGGGAAGTGCCTAACAGTGACTAAGTACCTCGATGGCGTCGAAGTGCCCATCGAGGCGCTAAACACCGCCCAGCTCAACGCGCTGGGTCATGCGCTGTCGAATTTGCATCTTAGCGGCCGTACTTTCAAGAAAGGGATCGAAAACAGATTTTCTTTCCCCCGGGTAGCCGCGATCTACCGCGATGTGCGGCGCCAGATGCCTTCTCACCTTAAACAAATCGTGCGCGTTCTTGACGACGAGTTCACCTATCTCGAGAATTATTTGGACAACAATCTGCCGAAGGGTATCATTCATGGAGATCTGTTCCCGGACAACGTGAAGTTTAAGGGCAATCGGCTAGTCGGAGTCGTCGATTTCGAGGCCGCGTGCCGTGGCAAACTGATTTACGACCTCGCAACGGCGGTCAACGCCCTTTGCTTTCACGGGGACAGCTACAAAATTGACAGATTCGATGCTCTGATCGCGGGTTATGAAAGCTTGCGGCCTCTGTCGCTACCCGAGTGGGATTCGTTCCCCAACGAGCTCAGATTTTCCGCGTTGCGTTTTACCGTAACCCGAATCAAGGACTTTTTTCTCAGAAAAATGGATGACACCCAGCGAATATATAAGGATTTCAAAGAATTTTACGACCGGCTTTTGATACTTCGGCGGGAAAAGAGTGGCGGCATGGAAGATATTCTGCTCGCCATGGCCACCGGTTACGACTATCGCAAATATCAGAAATCTAAACCTTCGAAATAATCAACCCTGTTCACCCGGCTTGGAACAGGCCTTGTTTGTTCCTTCGCGCGTCGGTCCGGATCAACCGTATTAGTGAGCCCAAAACCAGCAACAAACCGAGCAGGAACAGTATCCTCCCACCGATTAGAACGACATAATAGAAGTTGAGCTTCACTCTCGCAGCGTTAAACTTCTCGCGGTTGTCGTTCATCCTGCGCAGCACTTCTTCGTTCTTTTGCTGATCCAACTCCTGAAAGTTTCGATAGGATTCCTCTAGACCGGTTCGGGCGGTCTTGCGGAGCAAGCTCTGGTACTTAGACGTTTCCATTGAGCCCGCCACCCAGTTGCCAATGCCGAGGAACAGGCAAACAATTCCCGCAACCAGCACGTAGCTTGAATAGGCGTCGCGGAACTTCACGATTGAGAGTCATTCCTCCGAAAGTGCTGTTCAGGGCAAACTTCCGATCGCAACCAATGGGCTTCTGACTCAATGGCCACACCCCTCTGCCTCATCGGCCTTTGGCTGCTTATTCCAATGGTCCGGGCCGGGCATGACCTGTACGGTCTTACGTCTGCGATCTCAGCCTCGCCCCTTGGCTCAGAACTGTCATTGTCAAGGATGGCTTAATGACAATCAATATTCTAGCGGATTCGGGGCGTGGGTCAATTCCGATCGCCTCGATACTGGGTTGCACTCCCGCCGCCGGCGGCTTAAGATGACCCAGAATATGGCCTGCTATGTGATCGGAGACATTCACGGCTGCGTTAGTGAGTTGACCTGTCTCCTGGAAAATCTTCCCCTTAAGCCCGCCGATCGAATCGTGTTCCTGGGCGACTATATCGATCGTGGTCCTGATTCGAAAGCGGTGGTTTCCTATCTGATCGGCATGGCCAAAGCGATCGATAACGAAATGGTCTTCTTGAAGGGCAATCATGAAGACATGTTATTGGCGTACCTCGGTTTTGCCGGAAACTACGGCGAGATGTTTCTGGCCAACGGCGGCCAGGCGACGCTCGCGAGTTATGGGATTCCGCTTATCGCAACGTCACAGGACTCAGCCATGGCGCGGATTCCTGCAGATCATTTAGATTTCTTTCTCAGACTGAAAAATTATCAGGTGCACGATTCTTTCTTATGCGTTCATGCGGGAGTCCAGCCGCTCAAGGGGCTCGAAGCTCAAAGTGACATCGACATGCTTTGGATTCGCAATGAATTCATTGCTAATCCACATCGCCTGCCCTTCACGGTGATTTTTGGCCATACACCGCAGATGGACGTTCTATTCGATCTTCCTTCCAAAATCGGCATCGATACCGGTGTGGTCTATGGAAGAAAACTAAGTTGCATCGAACTTGATGAAAAAAACTTGTTTCAAATCGACCGCGGGGCTCACCGGGTACGGCGGATTTCCATCGATCATATGTGGACTTCTCATCTGAAATCTTCAACGCCTTGAACTTTCAATAAAGCCATCGTAATTTAGCGCTTCACATGATGGCGGTGTAGCTCAGTTGGTCAGAGCACGCGGCTCATATCCGCGGCGTCGTAGGTTCGACTCCTACCACCGCCACCAAAATTTCCCCGTGAATTTCCCGTTGCTTAACCCATGATTTGCAGTCGGTGTGCTGATTGCCCCGAAATGAGTTTTTCAGGGCTTTTGCCAGGGATGCGACGGTAATATTTGGTCCGAGCTCGATCATCGGGACGGCAATGGTCCGCCGCCAACAAATTTTTTGAAAAGCGCAACGATCTCAGGATCGCGCGGAAGGTCCCGTATCACCTTCTCTAGCCCCTCAGGCAGAAGTGGGGTCGCATCATCGCCGGTGAGTTTCTTATACTCCTTGTGGAAGTCTGGGTCTGCAAAAGTCTTCCGCATTGCTTCCTGCAGGATCTTCACCCGCTCTTTCGGCGTTTTCGGGGGAAGAATCCAGGGCGCGCCGGTTTGCCTGAACGCTCGCACGATGGCCAGGAGTTTTTTCTCCTTTTCCGATTTGACAAAGCTCTCAAGCTCGGGCAGTTGAGTAAAGCCAGGAAACTTCCTTTTCTGTGGAATCTCAAGCACAACGTGAAAATCGACAAGACCTTTCTCGATCCACTCGCGCTCTACGCTACCAGTGCTGATCACTCTAACGTCCACTTCGCCGCGCATCAAAGCAATATCGGTCTCCGCCCCGCTGTAACCTGGTACGATTTTCGGTTCTTTCATATCGATTAGGTAAGCGAATACCCGGGGCAGGTAATACGTGCTATGCCCCACTGACCCAGCGGCGACCCGCACGTGCGGAGTAAATCGCAGCTTTTCCAAACTGTTGAGTCCGGCGCCTTTCCGAGTAAGAAGTACGAAATGAAAAACGCTCTCGGCCGAGCCGAGATAGTTGAGCTTGGCAAGATCGTAACGGACTCCAGCCTCGCCCAGCACGGCGTTCGGCACCATGCTGCTGGAAATACGGGCGATGGTGAGGCCGTCTGGGCGAGCAACGCTGTAAATGTGATTGGTCGCCTTTCGGCCTCCGCCGCCTGGCATGTACTCCGTAACGATAGTTGGGTTTCCAGGAATGTGCCGGCCAAAAAAGGCTGCGATGGGCTTCCCCCGCAGGTCTCCTGTTCCGCCCGGCCCGACAGCATTGATAAAAGTGATGGTCTTCCCTTCGTAAAAGGGGACTTGGGATATGGCGTAAGCAGGAATGAAGAGAGTAATCAGGAATGCGCAAAAGAAAAATGATACATCCGGCTGAGATTTTCCCAGTCCCATATTATGCTCACGAGGCTGCTCAAAAACGTTTCGCCAGAGTGGCTCCGCGGAGCCACTTCGCACTTGTCATGAATGAGTGGTAGATCTGGACTTTATACTCAGTGCCAACTCCATGGGAAATTGCTAAACGTCAGGAGATTCCTAGGCTGCGATTCCAGGTTGTCTTCAGATAAAGGACCAGCCCTGAGATTGGATGGCGGTTGATTCCCATCCCCTACTCCTAGGACTGTCGCTAATGACTGCCTCAACTCCGACGAGAAAGCCCGCTTTGACGGCGGGGTCTCCTTTATGACGCTACGGCTCCAACCAGGTACGCCAGAGACCACCCTTGGCATGAGAGTATTCCTGCCCCGGACCGCGCTCCCAGTTCTTCACTTTGTCGCGCCAGACGAAGTTCCGGTCGTTGGCCCAGCCGATCACATAGTAGGCCACATCATCGATAAAATATTTCTTAGCAAGTTTGTTCCAGATCGCCAAGCGCTTGGCGCGGTTCGGCTCTTCCATGTACTGGGCTATCGACTTTCCCAACTCAGGCGTGCAAATCCTGGCGACGTTGCTGACCCCTGCTTTGCCGCCGGAGCAGGCGATGTACTGCTCGTTAGCGACGAGCGGCTCACCGACACCGCCAGCGCCGTACACGGAAACGTGAAGCTCACCGGCGACAGTTTTCTGAATGAGCTCGGCTCCGGCCAGGTTCTGGATCGAGAATTTGATGCCGGCCTCGGCCGCCTGGCGGACGACCGCCTCGGCCCAAGGGTCATCCTGACCCTGGGTTGATCCCAAGGTGATCGGTTTGCCTGAGTAACCGGCTTCCTTCAGCAAGCGCTTTGCCTCTTCGATGTTCCGCTTCCACTTGAAACCAACGGAAGTCTCCCAGTCGGTGCCGGGCGCAGCCCAGGTTAGCACAGGTGCGCCGAACCCAAAGGTGGCTTCCTTCATGATTGCATCCTTGTCCAAGGACAAAGCGATCGCCTTACGTATCCGGGGATCGGACGTCGGGGCCAACTGAGTGTTCAACACCAATTGTTTGATGCCGGCCATGCCGATGGATACAAATTGCAGGCCCTTCACCCCGCCGCTTTTGATGCGCTGAACGAAGGATGGACCCAAGCGCTCAGTCAAGTCGAGGTCCCCTGCCTGGACGGCCGCGGCCCTCGACGTCGATTCGATGACGACGCGGAAGCGTATACCGTCCAGATATGGAGATCCGCCCCAATAGTCGTTATTGCGGACAACCTCATATTCCTGCCCAGGGATCCATGCCTTGAACTTGAAGGGACCGGTACCGGGCGGCGGGTTACTGCCGATCATCTTCTGCTGGCCAGGCGCAAGCGACTCTTTAGGTGCAATGTGCAAGCTGGACGTGTCGGCAAGAATCTCCGGTAGCAAGCCGCGGGCGCCGGGCGCAATGAACTTCACAGTGTAATTGTCCAAGGCAACTGCATCACGGACATTGCTAGCTAACTGTCCCTGACCAGCCGCACCATTGGTGGGGTTCATAATGTGCTTAGCGGACCAGACCACATCATTTGCAGTCAGCTCCTTACCATCGTGGAACTTTACTCCCCGGCGAATTTTGAACGTCCACTCGCTCGAATTTGCGTTCGGCGTCCAGCTTTCCGCGAGCCAGGGGTGAATCTCGCCTTTCTGGTCGAACATGACCAGGGGTTCGTAGACGGTGTCTTTCACGTATTGGCCGATGGAGGTGTAGGCAACGAAGGGGATCGGCGTCCCAATGTCTTTCACGATACCGAACTTGAGCGTTCCACCGATCCGGGGTTGACCCGCCGGCGGCGACCGAGTCGGAGCGGCGGCCGCAAGGCGGAGCGCCGGAGTGGCGGTCGACTGTGCTTTCGCAGAACGCAGGGTCAGCTTGTTGCCATTTTCGAAAGCAACTACGAGGCCCAACAATAAAATCGCCGCGCCAATCCATGACCGGCGAACAATACTTTGCCAGGTCCAGTCTTTCATCGTGATACGTTCTCCTTGTTCGTTAGTAATGCGTCCGGCGGGTATCTTGTACGCGCGCGGTCACTCTATTAGCTGACCTCGAGCAATGTGGCTGATCGAGATTCGTTGCGCCGGCAGGCCGCAGCTTCCATTGCAGGAGGACCATCCTGACGCAGCGAATAGGTTTAGATTTTCACCCCCCGAAGCGGTGGAACGTTAACACCGCAGCGAGACGAGTGTCAAGGTTCGTCCTCGGTGTGTGTTTATCTCCCAGCTACATCGACGATTTGGACAAAAGACTTTGACTCGGTGAATCAAATATTATCCGAGCCTTTGAGCGGGCGCAAAATTGCTGGGGAATCTAAACATCCCCTTTGTCGCGTGCGGGCTTCATACCCGGAACGCAAAGTACCCGGTGGAATCACGAAAAGAAAGTGAGAAACAAATCGACTAATCATTTAGCAGCTTGTCATACTTCGGGTCTCGTTGTACGATCCGGCCGTTTCAAGTGGACCGATTCAGAAAGCCCTAATCTTTCACCGGAACGGATGCGCTTGGATCCGCATGGGCGAGAGTGATTTTTTTCTGTCGCCCAATGCGGCTGCTAGCCGGTATTGGTCAGGAGGATTCGGCGATGCTCATGCGATACGCTGCGATGCGTCTCGTACAATTGATTCCGATGGTCCTGGTTGTCACCATGGTCGTGTTTTTCGTCATGATGATCGTCCCAGGGGACCCGGTCATGGTGATGCTGGGCGCGGTGGAGGGCGCGCAAGTTTCACGCGAAGTTTATGACGCGATGCGCGTGCGGTTGGGATTGGACCAGCCTCTCATCATCCAATATCTCAACTGGCTGTCGAACCTGCTTCAGGGAGACCTGGGCACCTCGATTACCCACCGGACCTCAGTGTTGGAAGTGATTCTTCTGCGCCTGGTCCCCACCATGTACCTCATGGTTGGGGGCCTGATAGTGGCAGTCATCATCGCCGTGCCCGCGGGCGTGCTGGCAGCGATTCACAACAACACCAGATGGGACCACCTGGCCACTGCTTTTGTCGTCGCCGGCATCTCGGTGCCGACCTTTTGGTTGGCTCTCGTAGCCATTTTGGTTTTCGCGGTGTACCTGGGCTGGCTCCCATCGATTGGCTATACGCGCCCGCAAGAAGACTTCGTAGATTTCTTGAAACATATCGCCTTACCGATGAGTGTGGTGGCCTTGAACATTGCCGCCACGGTCCTACGATTCCAGCGGCAAGACTTCCTTGAACAGATGCACCAGGATTACGTTCGGACCGCCAGGGCGAAAGGCCTGAGCGAGAGGCTGGTCCTGTGGAAGCATGTGCTGCGCAACTCGTTAATGACGACGTTCACAGTGGTGGGTTTGCAGATGGCATACCTCAGTGGACTGATCACCATCGTTGAGTCCGTTTTCAACTATCCCGGCATAGGCTATCTGCTGTTGAATTCGATACGCACCCGGGACTTCGTCGTCGTCCAAGGCGTCGTCTTGTTCATGGTCTTTCTCGTGATCGTAGTCAACCTGATGGTCGATATTCTCTACACGGTGTTGGACCCGCGGATCCGCTATCGTTAATGGAGGACGGATCGCAATGGACGCCCGAGCCACGGATAACTCCTCAATCTTCGAACGTCCTGCTTCGCAGACATCAAGCGTCACGCGCATCATCATCGGGTTCGCTGGCAGCGACCGGCGTGGCATGGTGGGCGGCATTATACTCGTTCTCTACATTCTCGTTGCCCTGGTGGGGCCAGGCATCTCTCTTTACGATTTGAACGCGCCCGACCTTGACGTGCGGATGCAAGCTCCAAGCTGGGCGCACTGGTTGGGAACGGACCGCATCGGCAGGGACGTTTTAACCCGTATCATCGCCGGGTCTCAGGTTAGTCTTCAGGTGGCGGCGGGGGCAGTCGTTATGGCGTTGATCCTGGGCGCGCCGCTGGGCGCCTTGGGCAGCTACCTTGGCGGAGCCATTGATGCTCTGGTTCAGCGTGTGATGGAAGGGATTATGGCCTTCCCGTCTCTGGTACTTGCGCTGGCGCTGGTGGCTCTGGCCGGACCCAGTGTCATTATGCTTTGGTTCGCCATTGCCTTCAGCTCTATTCCCCGCTACGCGCGCCTGGTCAGAAGCGGCGTGCTGACGCAGAAAGAGCGGGAGTATGTGGATGCGGCACGGGCCATGGGACAAAGCCCGATGCGCATCTTGGTAAAGCAGATCCTACCGAACATCATGGCACCCATCGCGGTACAATTGACGCTCGACTTTGCTCGGGCCATCAGCGTAGAAGCGTCGCTCAGCTACCTCGGACTCGGATTGTCGGTGCCTTACATCAGTTGGGGCACGATGATCAGGGATGCCCAAGACTTTCTAGAGGTGGCACCTTGGTTGGCGATTTTCCCTGGACTGGCCTTGGCGGGAGTTATCTTGGCATTCACCTTAGTGGGTGACGCCCTGCGGGACCGCATGGACCCGCGCATGCGCAGGAGCCTGAGTAGGAGACTCGTTTAGGCATCGATATCGTCTTGCGGATCACGCCTGGGATTTGGAGACCGAGGGTGCGAGGTTTTTTACGTCGAGACGCCATTTAGCGGTCCATAGTGTCAGTGAGGTCTAGGAAAACGGCCGATTCCCAAGCATACGTCAAAGGGCTAGGTGTACTTCCATAGCGTGAACCTTTAGCATCAACGCTCCAATAAATTTCGAGGAGGAGAGACCATGGGCATTGAGGCAATTGACCACTGGGTCCTTGTGGTCAAGAACTTGGAAGAGACCTTCGCTTTCTACCGAAAGCTAGGCCTCGAGGCGGGTTGGCAAGAACGTCCCGGCGGGCGGGGGACTCGTCCCATCATCCGCATAAGCGAGACGCAGAAGCTGAACCTCTATGTGGTTGATCGATATGAGATCGAGAGTCCCACTTTCGCCCCTGGCTACGCAATCGGGTCGGCGGACTTTTGCCTGCGCTGGGAAGGAACGGTGCAACAGGCGCAGGACTTTCTCGCGCAGGCCGGAGTTCCCGTGCTCCACGAGCCTGCCGCCCGTTCCGGCGCCCAGGGTTCAGGGACCAGTCTGTACGTGCGTGACCCGGATGGCAACCTGATCGAGTTGATAACCTACGGGGATCCAAAATTCCGATAGGCTGCATGTCGATAAGCGCGCGCCCTAATATCAGGGCCATCCAGCCGCTTATTTAGAGATTACACGCTGGCGCTCGCAGGCTTCGCAGTGTCAGGCTGTGGGCCAACGGTGATAGAGCCTGGTTGGTATAGAGGTTGGTTGATCTGGGATTTGTCCACATCGAGCCGGTAAAGCCCGATGGCGTTGTCCATCAGGATCTTCTTCCGGTCATCTACGGATACGACGTCCTGTAGCGAGTGAGTCCTGCACCAGACCGACTTGGGCCAGGTGGTAGTGCCGTGGGGGTAGTCGGTGGAGTACATGATCTTGTCGACACCAATCTCATCACGGCTTCTGATCCCGTGGCGCTCATGCCAGAAGGTGCTCCACATGTTGGACCGGAAGGTTTCACTGGGTTTCTTGGTGAGAGTGGTGTTTTTGGCCACCCCACGCTCCTCAAACTCATGGTCCAGCTCTTCCAGCAGGTATGGCAGCCAGCCGACTCCGCTCTCGACACTGATCGTCTTGAGCTTGGGAAATTTTTCAAACACGCCCGAATAGAGGATATTGGAGACGATCTCCATGTGGCTGACAAAGGTCATGGAAACCTGCAGAGCGGTCCTCGCGCCTCCCTGCAAGGACTCCCAGGCCGGCAAGGCTGGCAAGGCGGTCGAGTGCAAGCACAGTGGGACATCCAGGTCGCAGCACGCCTGGAAGACCGGGTACCAATAGGGATCGTTGAAATATTTCAGACCGAGGATGTGCGGGGCACCGTGCCAGGTCAACGCTTTGTGGCCGCGCTTCACGGCGCGATAGATCTCGGCAACGCACAACTCCACGTCCCACATGGGGGTCACGCACTGAGCAATGAACCTGGGCGAGTAATCTTGCCACTCTTCTATAAGCCAGTCGTTGTAAGCTTGAATACAAGCCAGACGGAACTCTTCACTGCCCTCTTTCTGGAAATTCTGATTAGTGATCCCAATAATGTTGGGGAAGAGCACCGAAGCATCCACTTCCTCTTGATCCAGAATCTTCAAACGCTCGGAAGCGAGGTACGTGGAACGGGGCACCTCGTCCCAGGTTCGCACCTTTGCTTTCACACCAGCGATACGGGCCAGGCCACCGAATCCTTTCGCGTTCCCACCCAAGGCCCAGGTCTGAGTGCCATCTGGCAGGTCGACAATGTGAGGGATGTCATCGCCAAACTTGGCCTTGGACATCCTCTTCGTCCAAACATCGGGCGCTTCTTGGACGTGATCGTCGGCGGAGATGACGCCATATTTGAGCTGCAGAGTTTTCATAGGATCTCCTTGCGGTCTGCTTGGGTCTACGTCGAGTATTGAAGAGACAGAATTGTGCCGTCGCCGGCCGTGCCACTGCTGCAACGCGAAATCTCCATCTCGACCCGTTCCAGCCCATTCCGACGAACGAAGAGCGCCTACCGTCTCGCGTTGGAACGTTAGATCGTTAGACGCCAGACCCGAGACTCTAACTACGCTACTGTTCCAGCCAGGTGCGCCAGAGGCCGCCCTTGGCGTGAGTGTATTCTTGCCCCGGACCGCGCTCCCAGTTTTTCACTTTGTCGCGCCAGACGAAGTTCCGATCGTTGGCCCAGCCGATCACGTAGTAGGCCACGTCATCGACGAAATATTTTTGCGCAAGTTTGTTCCAGATCGCCAGCCGCTTGGCGCGATTCGGCTCTTCCATGTACTGGCTAATCGATTTTCCCAACTCCGGGGTGCAAATCCTGGCGACGTTGCCGACACCTGCTTTACCGCCGCTACAGCCGATGTACTGCTCGTTGGCAACGAGCGGCTCGCCGACACCGCCGGCACCGTACACGGAAACATGAAGCTCACCGGCGACCGTCTTCTGAATAAGCTCGGCTCCGGCCAGGTTCTGGATCGAGAATTTGATACCCGCTTCGGCCGCCTGGCGAACGACAGCTTCGGCCCAGGGGTCATCCTGACCCTGCGTGGAGCCCAAAGTGATCGGCTTGCCTGAGTACCCGGCTTCCTTCAGCAAGCGCTTGGCCTCCTCGATGTTGCGCTTCCACTTGAACTTGATGGAAGTCTCCCAGTCGGTACCGGCCGCGGCCCAGGTCAGAACCGGGGTACCGAACCCAAAGGTGGCCTCTTTCAGGATCGCTTCTTTGTCCAAGGACAGAGCGATCGCTTTGCGGATTCGCGGATCCGACGTCGGCGCCAACTGGGTGTTCATCACCAATTGTTTGATGCCGGCCATGCCGATGGTCACAAATTGCATACCCTTGAGCTGGCCGCTTTTGATGCGCTGAACGAAAGATGGACCCAGGCGCTCAGTTATGTCTAGATCTCCTGCCTGAATTGCCGCGCCTCTCGACGTCGATTCGATGATGACGCGGAACCGGACACCGTCCAGATAGGGAGCGCCGCCCCAGTAGTCGTTATTGCGGACAACCTCGTATTCCTGTCCCGGGATCCATGCCTTGAATTTGAAGGGCCCAGTGCCGGGAGGCGGGCTACTGCCGACCATCTTCTGCTGGCCCGGCGTCATCGACTCCTTGGGCGCGATGTGCAAAGTCTGGGTGTCGGCAAGAATCTCGGGCATCAAGCCGCGGGGGCCGGGGGCAATGAACTTCACGGTGTAATTGTCCAAGGCAACAGCGTCGCGGACATTGCCGGCTAACTGTCCCTGACCGGCCGCGCCGTTGGCAGGGTCCATAATATGCTTGGCGGACCAGACCACATCATTTGCAGTCAGCTCCTTACCATCGTGGAACTTTACTCCC
>DATBLC010000422.1:0-3870 GCA_036555515.1 Binatia bacterium | reverse complement strand
TGGCGAGCGTCAGAACGACACAAAGATGGACACCGATAAGGAGCGGGACCACAAATACTATGTCATCATGTCCTTCCGCGATCGTGGGCAGGTCGATGCAGCACATGCGCATCTCCGCCCACACGCAGAGCCCGCTGAATCTGTTCATAAGGCAGTTTATTCCAAGGCCCACAACCCGATTTTTATCTGTTGGCAGGATATTGAGTAAGTTCGCCACGCAGTCGCATTGGAAAGCCATTGGGCGTGTTCTTTGTCGTAATGGCCATAATTGGTGGCGCCGGCCAATGACCGTTCCTTCCTTTCAAATTTGGAGCTTAGATTGGGATAACCTCATGGTTCGTTCCCTTGCGTTGATTGCAATTGCATCAATGATGCAGGCATTTCTACTGCCGGCGCTTGCTGCTGAACGATACGATCCGATGACACGCGAGCTAATCTGGCCGGACCTGCAATATACCGTTGCCGCGCGAGCTGCCGGCGAGCCTTACCGATCGGAGCTTTATCGACCTGAAGGATCCGGCCCCTTTCCGGCGGTGGTAATCATGCCAGGCTGCGACAGGATAGTGCTCCACGACTGGATAAGGGCACTGGTAGCGAGTGGCTATGTGGTATTGGCTGTCGATCCTCTCACACCCCGAAATGTTTATAACAATTGCCGTTCGCCACTGCCCGTGCCGTTGTCGCGTCTCCTGAAAGACGCAGTCGACGGCGGGCATTTTCTGGAAACGCTTTCCTTCGTTCAACCTACTCGCATCGCTATTGTTGGATACTCTCAGGGTGGGCAGATTGTCCAAGCGCTGACCGGCTCTCCTTACCTAGACAGAAATGCCCCGCTTCCGTTCGTCGCGATGGTGGGAGTGTCAACAATCTGCCGGGTAGAAAATTACAGCGCGGCTCAACGGCCGTACCCCGTTGATATGCAGTTTCTCCCAGAGAAGGTCGTCATGCCGCTTTTCGTCGGGATTGCCGAAAAGGCTCAGACAATGTGCCAGGAACTTCTAGAAGTACAGAAAGCACAAGGCGCACCAGTCGAGTTTCGGATTTATGAAGGCGCCCCGCACATGTGGATGTCGCGTTTCGGTTATACGAAACAGAACGAGCAGGCAATCAAAGACATGCTCTCGTTCCTAGATCGCAATTTGAAGGGCTCGCCGTGAGTGGTTATTGAGTAGCTCTATGAGTGTCTCGATGGCCAGGCCGAGGCAAGCTCAAGAGAGGTTCACCTCACTCGCTCATCTTGAGCTTCAATACGCCTACTCACCCCGAACTCACCCTCGGATACCGCCGTGCCCCGTCACTCCAAAAATGATTCAAAACACAGCAAAGTTCCTGCACGCCTAGATTTTTTGCAGCGTGAGCTTTGCCTTAGTCCACACCGTTAGCCAGTTGGATGCCCCCTCAGTTCACCTGCCCTTCCCCGCTCGGGGGGTTTCCTTTTTCAATCGAGGCAAAACGGCTTGAGCTTTACCTTTGCTATGAGATATGAGGGACTTTTGTGCTAAATCTCACTTCTGGCCCGGCGATCCGGTTATGCGAGGTTAGTTACTGCCGTTCGAGGAATGGCCACTGCTAAGATAGATTAATGACCGCCGCACTGAGGGAGTGGGCACGCGCCATTAAGCGAGATACGCATGCAATTTATCTCGCTGCTTGCGATGCTCGCGGAAAGCAAACCGCCCGCTGACACTGAAACGGAACCAGCTGGCGGGCTGCGAGAAGCAGCGGATCATGGTCTCCCGAGCGGATCGATCTCTGTCTTGCGCGAAACGGAACGAACAAACCCACCTAAGCTACAACGGGCTTGGCGCGACGTCAGCGCTTACGACCTCTCGATGCGAAGTGTAGAGCCGTTGGGCGCCGCTCATTCTTTCAAAGGAGAGACCGATGTAGTAACTAGGTTTGCATCAACCCCTTGTTGATCAAGGGATTCCGAAACCGCCGGCCGGAGTCTCTGCGTCAGCAGAGCCGGAATGGAGGCGGCTTGCGCGCTGGGCCGTTGAACTGAACGCCCATGAAGTTTCGGCGCCTCCAACGAATTCGTACCGGAACGATCTGCAGTTCCTTGACCAGCAGCAGGTCGAAATTCGTGGGGATTTCTAATGAGGGATCAATTTGGAGCTTTACTCCACCATCGCTTATGTCCCGCACTACACAGTTTACGAGCGACCAGCCACCTTGCTTGTCGATAATCCGTGCATCCTCAACAGTAACACGCCGTCGCGAGCGACGGTTTTCAACAAAGTCCAACTTGCGTGCTGACGAAATCATCGCAATAGTCCCAAGAACGAAAGCGCACGTTAGGGTCGGCCGGTTAAGATTAGGTAACCCAATTCAATAAAAGGAAAAGCCATCCGAGCAGTTTCCAGACTTCCTTGTTAGGCGCTCGCTTTTGCACTATCGGGTTTGATCGATCGCGTGAGTCGGGTTTCGCCAACGCGATTTGGTTCCAGCTATAATGTCTTGATATTTGCCGCCGAAGTCTTGCCGCGCTTGGGGTCGCGCTGCTCATCGTAAGATATTCGCTGGCCCTCGGCGAGGCCGTCTAGCCCGGCACGCTCAACAGCAGAAATATGTACAAAAACGTCTGAGCCGCCACCCTCTGGCTCTATGAAACCGAAGCCCTTGCGGCTATCGAACCATTTGACTTTTCCAACCGGCATTTCAGTTTCTCCTACACTAATGGCTAAGTCCGATAAGAAAAGCGAGCCTTTTCATACTTCCTACCGCATCCGGGAATCCGTAGCACGAACCGACATGTGAGCTCCAGGACGAAGTGCCATAAAAAAGACGAGACGAACTCAGGCGCAGCTGGAAGTATGCTCATCGGCGTTTCGATAGTATTTTCCGCGAACCAGACGATTTTGCACCATCAGGGCTTGCTGGTTCATCGTTTTCCTGCTTCTCGACCTCGGCGGAAACAGACGCTGGTGCACTGGCCTCACCGGCACTGGTTTCCAACGTCACGTCATTCGCGAATTTGGTCCTTGTCTGCCACCGCCATTGACTGATCCCCCCGGATTCAAGGCCACCGTAAGCAAATCGAACGCGCTCATTGGTAACCTCCAAGACTATGCGAACGTGTCTAGTCGCGGTTATATAACGTTTGCCGGGGACAATTGAATTTGGATCGACGGCCATAGGTGCTTCTTTCGTTACACGGGCAATTCAACTCATTTTGTTGGCGGCGACGCGTCTGGCTTTGCCCAGCGCAGACCTTCCAACACAACCGGCACCGGGTTCGTGCGCTTAACCGATTTGATCGTGAGATCGGGACTGAACTTCAGCGCTTCGGCCAGGGCAGTCTTCGCTTCCTCCTTCTTGCCTACAAGTTTACTTCCTGCCCCAAACTCTAATCATTTAATGATCTTTCCTTTAAATCACAATTATCGCCCAATTCCTGGGCTGCACTGAACAACTGCTTCCCATGCAATTACCACGCACAAGCCAAAAATCGGCACTGGTGGTATCCGGCCATCCGATCCAGGCTCGCCCGTTGCGAGCTTATAGGTGTTTTCCGAGAGAACCTTTTGGCTTTTCTTGGTTGGAGTACCCCTAGGTGGAATATGCACTGAGGTAAGCTTAATAGGACACTTCACCGAACACCGCTGTTGATCGATCCATGACTGCGCTGCTGCGTATGCAATGACCTTTGCCTCGGAAAGCGCTGCGTCCCAAGCAGCAGCTCCAGTCGTGCCAAAGCCACAAGCATGCGCCAGTCCTTTTGTAGATTTTGTTCCGCACCCACCTGAAAAACTCCCCCTCCTCGGAATTCTCCCCATGCTTCCCTCCATTTTACACTTTTACGGCATCGCCATTACAGCATCGCCGACCGTGACCTCACGTAATATAGTCTAACTTACCCAACTGATG
>DATBLC010000421.1:0-4495 GCA_036555515.1 Binatia bacterium | reverse complement strand
ACGCCGGCCTCTCCATGCCCGCTGGGTGAAGGGCCAAGCTCTCTACCCGAATCAACAGAAAAAAAGTCGAGCTGAACTTTGCCGGCAACTGCCGCGAACTTGCCTTTCGCCGGCTCTGCTGCCGAGCGCTTATAACGGCGTTCAATCAATCAGGTGCGCGGAACTCCGCCTATTTTTACGGAATTATCAACGCCGTAGTGTATTCCTTCGTTGGCCTTCTTGTATTGTTCCTGCGCTTCAACGAGGGGCACACCTCATGAGCAACACGACCGGCACATCCTCCCACGATGCTGTTCCCGCAATTCAGCTCGGCCTAGGGCCAAACCTGGCGCAGTTCGCACTGCTCGTCGTGGTGAACGCTTTCGTCGGCGCGATGGTCGGCCTTGAGCGAACCATCCTCCCGGCCATCGCAGAGCAGGAATTTCACCTCACGGCGCGCGTGGCAGTGCTCTCATTCATCGTGGTGTTTGGTGTCATCAAGGCGCTGACGAACTATTTTGCCGGTCGCGTCTCGGACTCCATTGGCCGGAAGGCCGTTCTCGTGGGCGGGTGGTTCGTCGCGATTCCGGTCCCTTTCCTCCTCATGTGGGCGCCATCGTGGAACTGGGTGCTCGTCGCCAACGTGTTCCTGGGCGTGAGCCAGGGCCTCACCTGGTCGACTACCGTCATTATGAAGATCGACCTCGCCGGGCCCGAGCGTCGCGGGCTCGCGATGGGCCTAAATGAGTTCGCCGGCTATGGCGCGGTCGCGCTGTCCGCGCTCGCGACCGGTTACGTGGCAGCGGCCTACGGACTGCGCCCACAGCCGTTCTACCTCGGCGTCGCATTCGCGCTGATTGGTCTTCTGCTCTCGGCACTGCTGGTCCGTGAAACTCACAGCCACGTGCGTCATGAGGCCAGGAACCACACAGCCGCGCACTCTTCGATGCTCTCTCAGTGGGAGGTCTTTGTCCGCACGTCATTCCTCGACCGCGACCTCTCGTCGGTCAGCCAAGCCGGCCTGGTAAACAACCTGAACGACGGGATGGCGTGGGGACTTTTCCCTCTCTTCTACGGGGCGATGGGACTATCGCTCGAACGCATCGGCTGGCTCGCGGCCATCTATCCGGCCGTGTGGGGCGCCGGTCAACTCCTTACCGGAGCGCTCTCTGACCGCGTGGGACGCAAGTGGCTTATCGCCGGCGGAATGTGGCTCCAGGCGATCGGCATTGCGTGGATCGTGCTGTCGGTGAAGCTCCGGGGTTTCGCGATGGGCGCCACGCTGCTAGGGGTGGGTACGGCGATGGTCTACCCCACGCTGCTCGCCGCCATTGGCGACGTGGCCCACCCATTGTGGCGCGCTTCCGCCGTCGGCGTTTACCGCCTATGGAGGGATCTCGGCTACGCAGTCGGTGCTCTAATGGCAGGTCTCACCGCCGACGCCCTCGGAATCCACGCCGCCATCTGGCTCGTTGCTGCTGTTACCTTCGCTTCGGGCCTGGTCGTAGCGGTCCGCATGAAAGAAACGATGCGAATGGGTGCCCCTCGGTCCGGAGGCGCCCCGTCGCCCTACGCGATCGGCAGCGCGTGGCAGTTGCGGAATAAATCTTGACGGACTGAAAGGAGTCTCGGTCATGAAAATCCTGATGACTCTCTCCCCGACGAACTTGGGAGTTTGGCGGTACGTCCTTTAACTGCTACAAGGTGATCGAGGTAAAATGATGGCCGATCTGAATCAAGGCGAGAAATTTCTTTTGCCTTCTTGGATTAGCTCTTTAACAAAATTCGTAAGCCGAACGCCGGTTCGGAGCTTTCTTTTGTACCCGGTGTTGATCCTCGGGTGGGAAGCTTTAGTTCGCCGTGGGCAACTCAATTTCGAGGCCGTCTATATAAGTTTGATGGTGGTCGGATACTTTCTTTACAAATTCTCGACCCTTTATAGGGTTAAGCATGGCGGTGGAGGCCCGGGAGAGAAATGGGACGCACCGCCGGAAAGATTGATTACGACTGGGCCTTACCGCTTTACGCGGAATCCGGTTTATGTAGGACATATCATCTTCTTGATCGGGCTGGCCCTAGCGCTGCGCTCTCTTTTTGCGGGACTCCTTACTGTTGTGATCGCAGTTACGTTCCACAGGCGGATTTTAAAGGACGAGAAACGGCTGGCCGCCGTTTTCGACGAACAGTATTTTGAGTATCAGTTGCATGTGAGGCGTTGGATTCCGGGTGTGTTTTGATTTCTGCTTAAATCGAAACTCACTGGCTGAAGTGCGCCAACTTTCCGCCGGCGCGGATAGGTTTGTTAGCTCGCTTCTCTCGCCTATCGCGGCTACCACACCTCGGTGCCGGAGGCCGCTCCGACCGATCGAGGCTGATTTGCATCTCTCCCTGACACTTGGGGCAGGTAAGCGGATCCCTCTCATAGACTTTTCTGATGAGGTAGGATCATCTTTTCTTTAACTCCTTCGGAATAGCCGGCCTCGGATTGTCGGTGGAAATAACCTTTTTCTTGCAGTTCTTTTATGTCTCGGGCGCCTACGTACGACATCAACGAGCGCATACCGTCAAGCAAATCGTTGACGCGCCGAGACAAAGGTCCGATTACGGGCACAGTTATTTTCCTGCCTTCGGGGCGCCTGGCCTCGGATAAAGTCCCTTCGGCAATTCTGGCCAGCTGCGCATCTGGCGAAGCCGAGCCGTAATAATCTTTGGCCATGATTTTTGTTTCAAATTCTTTGGAGTAAACAGGGTTGGCCTCGGGCGCAGATTCTTCGGTGCCGGCCAGCAAATAACCGAGCATAACCGCGTCCGCTCCGGCGATCAAAGCCTTGACGATGTCGTCTTCGCCCCTGATGCCGCCGTCGGCGATAATCGTTTTGCCGTAACGCCGGGCGATGACCGAAGCCATGGCCACGGCGGAAAGCTGGGGAATGCCCACGCCTATCTCCCTTGTGGTACAAACAAGGCCCGGCCCCTGGCCTACTTTGACGCAATCCGCTCCCAACTCACAAAGGAATTTCACGCCTTTCGGATTTGAGGTGTTGCCGGCAATAACCGGAATATCAAAATGTTTCTTAACGGCTTCTATGGTTTCCTCGGCGTTTACGGAAAAGCTTCTGGCTGTGTCAATCAAAAGCGCCGATATGCCTTTTTGCATCTGAAGCTCAACTTCATTCAATAGTCGGCTTAAATCGCGGGACTCGCCGATAACGCCTATACTGCCCACTCTAATAAACCTGCCTTTTTCGTCGCGCAGGGCGCGTGGATGACGACTGGTGTAAAAAAGGCCGCGGGCGGTAATCAGGCCGCGAACTTTGCCGTCGGCGTCAACAAGGGGCAGTTTCTCAATTTTCTTTTCTTTCAGCAGCTTCCTGGCTTCTTCCAGGGAAATGCCAGGAAGCGCAGTGACAAAATCTCTGTCTTTTACCGAAGTCATAAGCCGCCCAATCTGCGTACTGCCCAAATCGGGTCCGTCCCAATAACGCCAGTCGCGCGAGCTCAAAATGCCGACGAGCTTATTGGCTTCGTCGACTACAAGCAGGCCGGTGACGTTGTACTTGCGCATAGCCGCCTTGGCCTCATCCAAGGTCTGCGTCGCCCTAACGCAAATTGGCTCATCAATTACCGCGCTTTCGGCACGCAAAACCTTTTCCAAAATTTTGAGGCGCTCGTCCACGGGCAAATCCTGCGGCATAATGCCGAGACCCCCTTCGCGCTCAATGGCAATAATCATTTCCGCTCCCGTAACCGAACGCATATTGGCACTGATAAACGGAATGTTGAGCGTGAGGTTGGGCAAAAGCTTGGAGCTGAAATCCCGGATTTCCGAACGCGTTCTGAGGCCGGAATATTCGTCGGGCAAAGCCACGTTGGAAAAAGTAACGTCGACGTTAAGCGGCAACCCCTTGCCGCGCAAGTGTTCCTTAATCGCGTTTTTTTCTCCCTTGGTCAGTTCATACATCTTGCGCTCCTTTGTTGAGACTTACGAAAAAATTTCTTGGCGCGAAGAAGTGAGTTCGATAACCTTGATCGAATCCCGTCTATTGCCCGCCGGAGATGGAGATCTTCACGACCTTATTTCACAGGACATTGAACTGGTTTGAAGCCGTTATTCGAGCGCTATGCCGAATGATCAGCGCGGCTCACTGATGCCGGGCAAACACTGGCATCAGCGTTGACCACTCTTTGAAAATCTTCTGAAGAGTCTCAGTTCTTCTCATTTTTGCCAATATTGACCAGTGTCTTTGCGTTGTTACCATGGGACTGTGCCTCATGGAATAGCAGCTTCAGAGCCGGATGATACCGCGCGCGGAGGCATGGTAAAGGATCAGTCCGGCGAGATAGGCAGCACCCATGTTCCAGAGCGCGATTCCCGCCGTAACCACTAGCACAATCCGGTCCGGCCGTGAGAGCACGTCGCCGTTGAAGGATGCTGCGAGTTCGATGCCGCCGAAGAACAGGATGACACCGAGAACCGACATCGGAAACAGCCGAAACAGCGTTGCCACTGAGTCGG
>DATBLC010000420.1:0-16134 GCA_036555515.1 Binatia bacterium | reverse complement strand
GTGTCGTAGTTGCTGGTATGCCCATCGTCAAACGTGAGCACAACGGCGCGTACTTGGCGAGATGAAGCACACCAATCACCAACGATGAAATTGGGAAGGTCTGAATCAACTATGGCCCGCATCTGGCGGCGGAAGACTTTTGGGTCGAGCACGTACGGTCTGTGCCCCGGTGCAATGCTCTGCAGGGTTTCAGCAATGTCATGGTACATCAGTATAAGCGCTGGCATAAAGGTTCCTAGTGGCGCGGCTAACGGTTTATCAGAGCGTTGCGGAAACGCCGTCAGGCCATAAAGCATACACGGGGGGAGAAGTACGAAGGTCCAGACCTATTTCTAAGTGCTCGAGGCGCAATGCTTCGAAGGCTTTACCCATCGAAACGAACCTGAATGTCGTAAGTAGCTTTCGAAGCTTGGACCGCACTGATCGACGATTTATGCTTTGGCTCCAGCGTAAGATAGTCGGAACCTTGTAGGGGATCTCGTGCATCTCGCAAGTGTCAAGTTCGTAGGGGTGCAAATAGCAGGTTCCGGGAAAACCTTGCTGTGCCAACGCCTGCAAAGTCAGGCGTGTCCAACAGTAAGGAAACAGCCTTAAGTATCCACCACCTGCGCCGGGAAGAATCATACGCCCGAGACGAATCGTCGCCAACGGAAACTCAATAAGCGTTCGACCTGAGGCACACCGTATCGAGTGGGGATATCTCAAGGCTCCGGGCACGCCGTAGCGTGGGTGTCGAATAGGATAAATGCTTGAGTCGTAGGCCAATCCCTCATCGCTCAGAAGCTCTAAAAGGTGAAGGAACCGGCCAGAGATCGCAAAATCGGCTGCCCTGTGGCCCAGCACAGGCTGCCCGCTCTGCTGCCGAAGAACGTCGACTGAGCGATGAAGTTCAGCTTTGAATACGGCTTCCGGCATCGTTTGTATTGACTCGTGACTATAACCATGAGTTGCCACTTCGTGACCCTGCGCAGCAATCTCGGCCGCCAGCCTTGGATGCGCCTCAGCTACTTTACCGAGGACAAAGAAAGTAGCTTGCGTATTTGTTTCATTCAGGAGCCCCAGCAACGCATGGGTGTTAGCTACCACCCGATAGCTTATTGGAAGGTTGTGATTAAGCGTGGATTGCGGCCAGTCCTCTACATCCACTGTCAATATATGAAACCGTTGGACCATTCTCGCTCGAGGTTAGATAGAGAGGTTTCAGTTAGCTAAAGTTTCAGTGAAGTCGAATACTGGCCGAGGAACGTAAAGACAATGACACGATTCCGTCCGACTCGCTCCCTAATTGGCCCGGGAAAGATCGCGTGTAGCGTGTCACCAAAATGCTCGGGATCTATCGTAAGCTGTGAAAGGGGTGCCTCAAAAGCACTTTACTTTAGCAAAACAATTATTATTGCCGACGTTCTTTTCGATGCTAGCATCCCTTTTTACGCGAAAGATGCACAAACTACATTGATCGATTTTAGGTATTCCAGGAACATAATACGGTGGCGATGGTTTAACCGGCTTGCGGTTATGAGGAAATTGAGCCCTGTTGATAACTCGTACTGATTTGCTGGTAGAAGTTAAGGAGATCTCCAATATGTCGGTCAATGTTCCAGTATGTGTACACTTGTTCTCGCCCCATTTCTCCCATCTTCTTGCCCGCAGACGTGTGGCTTAGGAGCCATTCGATGGCGCGAGCCAGGTCTTTTGGATCGGAAGCATTAAAAAGTAATCCATTCTTGCCATCGATGAGAAAGGATCGTATGGGCGGTAAATTACTAGCTATTACGGGCAAACCCAAAGCCCAATACTCAAACATCTTTGTCGGGATATTTTTCATGAATTTTGCAATGGGCTGAAGAGGAACCACGCCAATGCGACCAGAACGAATCCACGCTGCAACTTGTGTATAAGGAACTTTCCCATGAAGTTCGACCTGCATATTTAAATTGCGGCTAGAAATGCCTTCTTTTATGGCAGCCAAACCTTTTTCTCCGTCCGTGTACCCTGCCAGCCTCAGCGTCGGTTTAATGCCTCGCTTCGCCATTATGGCTAACGCATCCAGCAAAACAAACATGCCCGTGCGCTCGCTCATCCCACCTAAGTATACCAGGTCGGCTCTTACGGCTGGTGGCTCGTCTTTTGATTCTTGTAACTGGCCAAGCGGTGGAAAGTTGTAATGAACGATGCTTTTCTGCCCCGCGGTTCGTTTGAAATCTCGCTGCACTCCGGGATCCGCGGTCACGATCCCATCCAGGTAGCGACCGGCAACAAGGTTGAGTAAGTGTGTTGCCCTAGCAAGTATTGGTCTGAGCGATTGCGGTACCCAGTATTTCACCAGCATCATCGACGGATAATCTTCTAGGGCATCATACACCACCGCTGCCGCTGGCCGCAGAAGTTTCAGGGCGAGTCCCACCGGGATCAGATCAGGATCGTGAAAACTATACACATCAGCGCGCTCTGCTAAAGCAGCCCGGAAAGCGCATACCAGGCGTTTCGTGCGATTCGATTGTGCCATGACTGAATTCCACGGCGACATTTCTATCAAATCGTCAGTGAAGGGTTCGGGCGCGATCAAAATGACAGTGCACCCTTTTTTTGCAAGTGGTTGTAATATACGATAAAAGACCCGAGCATCTTTTGCTGGATGCCCGATGGTAAGCGCGCAGACGCGTAAGGAAGTCATGCCTTACTTTTCAATTGGATCGCAATTCCTGGAAACTGACGAGTTGAATCCCTTGCTGGTTAAAGAATGCCGCTAGCTCAGGATCTTTATAACACTCGTACTCGCGCAGCCTCGACTCTGTGAGGTTCCCGAATGTTTTTTCGACTTGTGTCGCAGGATGGATGATGAACTCCAAGGCCTTTTTAACCAACGGCCACTTTAGGCGACGCAAGACCTCTTTGAGGGATTCCCTGTCCGTATCGTAGCCAGGTGCGTACACTCTTCCGTCTGGCATCATCATTCCTCTGGCTTCAGCTCGGCGCGACCATTGGTTAATCGCCCACCCCTTTAGCCAATATGAAGGGTGACACCAGTAATATTCTACTTCGGTCTGAGAGCGCGGTACCGTGAACCGACGATGGCTACGCATCGCAGGAATCAAAAGCTCTCGGCCCACCACCACGCAAGCGCTGAATAATCCGGGCCACACATGAAAGTTTTCATGGGTATTCCAAAAATCCGGTGTGCCAGCCACCTCACAAAACCTCTCGTGCTGCGCGCGTAATTCCATTCTAATTTCAGCAAGATTGACGCGCCCGGCCAACCACCTTCGCCGCAGCTCCGACGCGCTGTAAAATGTACCTTTCGGGTGCACGAGACTGGGTACCTGCGTTGATGGAAGCACAGGCTGTCCCTCAGTCAATGTCCAGTGAATGCCAATGGAACAGTTTGGAAATCGGCGGCGCAGAGATGAAGTATGCCGATGAGAAGGCATGTTCATCATTACACAGGCTGCTCGGACGACGCCCGCAGCCATACATTCTTCAATGGCCTGATTAACGGAGTCACACATGCCATAGTCATCGGCCGTGACGATAATTCTCTGGTTCATAAGACCCAACCTTTTCACCTCGAAAGTAAGTTCCTTATTCAAGGGATGCGCATTGAAAGACTGGAAAGTAGTGAACCTACCACGGTGCCGATAAATCAAAAGGCGTTGACGCTTGCTTGGGTCGAACGGGTGTTACGACCAGAGCCGAAGTGTCGCGGATGTCTGCCCGCCCACGACAGTGCCGCGAAATTCGGGCGGTGCGGCGCTAAATTAGCGTCGCTGAGGTTGGGGCGGCGTTGCGCAGTTCAAGATCCCACGTCGTCGTTACGCTCGACTATATGATAATTGACTTTAAGGGGCTTTCTTGTGTCCGGCTTATCGCACCGGGAAGACAGATGGTATTCAACAGATTGACAAAAATAACTGAATTCCTTCTGTACCCTGTCAACATTCATATGCGCCGCTCCTCAAAAAGAGCGCGATACCCCAAGTTGAGGATTTTTCGTTCGGCAGCCATAATCTTTCTTGGTGATTAAAAAATTTCCGATTGCCAAGTGTTCCAAACCGGACTCGTCTAGAGTTTTTAGGGCTTGCTGCGGCGTGTAGACGACGGGAAAGCCATGAAGATTGAAACTCGTGTTGAGGATAATTTGCTCACCCGTGAGCTCGCCGAAATACTTGATCAGTCGATGGTAACCTGGGTTGTGCTCTTCCGTCACCTCTTGCGGTCGTGCCGTCCCATCATAGGGATGGACGGCCGCAGCGAAGACGGACACTTTTTTGGGCACGCTATCAAAACAAAGGGTCATATAGGGCGCAGGGATATCTTTGGGTTTACGGATGTAGTCGCGCGCGCGCTCCGCGGCGACCGATGGCGCGAAGGGCATCCAGAAGTCGCGCTGTTTGATCATCTCGTTGATAATCTTGACCACATTGGAGTCCGCCGGATTAGCAAGGATAGAACGATTTCCTAGCGCTCTGGCGCCAAACTCCATGCGACCTGAGCAGCGGGCAACCACGCGACCCGAAGCGAGCAGTTCTGCGACCCGAAGTTCGATATCCTGAGGTGTTTCAATTTTTACCTTGCTGGTGAACAGGTACTCGCTTATGGTTTGTTCAATGAAGTCGTCGGAGTACGACCTTCCCCAGTATAGGTCTGAAAGGGGTTCGATATCGACCGCTCGTCCATTGCGGTGGCACTCTTGAGCGTAGACCCAGTAGGCGGCACCCACGGCATTGGTCTCGTCCCCACACGACGGAAACACGAACATATCCTCAACCGCTTCGAGCTCCAACAGCAGTTTATTCGCCTTCACGTTCATGAAGATCCCGCCGGAGCACGCTATCTTTCGAATCCCGGTTTGCGCGACAGCATTTGTCACCCATCTCGTTAGAAACCTCTCCACAAACAACTGCACGCCACCGCAGATATGATCGAAGCGTTGGCGCCGGAACATTTTCTCGAGTTGATGATACGCCAGAGAAAGAGGGGGAAAGCCATTGGTGCGCATCCATGTAAGGCCGCCGTTCCGATCGAAGGTAATGAGCCCGCTGAGCTCCTGGGAAAGCTTTTCGCTACGGGATGTAGACGCGTAAGGGGCAATTCCCATCAATTTGTATTCATGCTCCAGGGGAACCATGCCCATCAAAAAAGTCGTCAGAGCGTAGATCTCGGCGACGGATTCATCGCAAGGAACCGCGGCGATTCGGTCGAGTCGGTCATCCTTGCCGATGCTGACGGTAGCGCAGATATCGTCACCCATACCGTCGTTGGTCAAGACTAAGACCGGTTCGTCCAACTTTCCCCAGCCGTAGTAAGCCGAAGATGCATGGGCGGTGTGATGTTCCACCAAGCGGATACGCTCGCGCGGAAAGCCCATCGATGTCACAGCAGCCATCCGTTTTTCCCGGATCCCATTGCCTTTGACGAGCTCGTAGATGCTCTGTGGGACCAGTGGTCGGATCAAACGGCGGAGATTGAACGGCGTTTGATCGTATTTAGCCTGGTACCATTTGACGATTTGTTCCGATGGGTTAGGGCATTGATCGACGTCAATGTATTCACCGCTATGAAGACCGGAAAGCGCCACTAGATCTACGTCGGCGGGAGTGATCGCGGCCTGTTCCAAAACATCGTGAATGGCGGCCTTCGGCATTCCCATGGCGTTCTTCACTCCCCTGGGTCTCTCCTCTTGCACGCCGGCTACAACGCGGCCGTCTCTCAATAGGATCGCCGATCCGTTATGGCCGTCGTGAATGCCTAGAATATACATTCGGCAAAGGTCTCTCCTTTTAGCTCTTCGGTTCTTCTTGCGGCTCACCGCAAATTCGCTGAATTGAAAAAGTAGACTTTCGAAATTTTACCTGTGCCCTCGTGACCTTCGTTGCTAGCTCGTGATGAAGCGTCTTAATTGGGAATGATTTCTCGGTAAGCTTCTCTCATGGCCGGTCGGTCAGCGAAACGAACCACAAGAGCGGTCTTTCCTTGTGGAGTTTTTGGAATTTCTCGCACCTCACTAACATCTATCTCGAAAGCGCCGATACGTTCCATTATGTCATGACAAACGGCAATCGCGTCCCTGCGCGTGTAACCGTTTCCAGGGCGAACCAAGAGAAAAGCATGACCAGGCCGCTGTTGAACGAGTTGGGCCGAGTGGATCGTCGGACTGCGTTTCATTGCTGTGGAGAGCCGGCCAATTTTTCTCCCATTGGCGGTAACGAGGTAGTCGTCTACGCGTCCCTCCAGATTGGCGATGATAGGATGGACGTTGCCGCAGGGACAACCTCGGTCCTCCGCCCAAGCAGCGTAATCGCCCATACGATAACGGATAAGCGGCATTGCGTCATTTAGCAGGCTCGTCGCAACGATTTCGCCCACCTCGCCAGGTCCACATGCGGTTCCATCATCGCGCAGTATCTCGACTATGCCCGCCGCGGGAAGAATATGCATGCGACCACGGGAACATTGCATTGCCATACAGACGGCTTCGCTTTGTCCGTAGTGATCGTATACGGGGCATTGAAAATAGCTCTCGATGCTGGCACGCATCCCAGGTAAAAGAGTATCGCCACTTACAATGGCAGCTCGCAAACGTATCGGCGGCACGCCCGCGGCTGTGGCAGAATCCGCCAAAGTCGCAATCGCGGAGCCGTACCCCTCGATCCATTGCGACCCATACTTTTGCATCGCCTCGACGTAACCGGGCGCTGTCTCTCGCGAAACGTGATAACTGGAAAGGTAAAGCTGGCGCCACCGGTGATTGTAGCGCCAATAGGGCGGCTGTTTAGCGTATCCTGGTACTACAGGACGGCCCTGTAGCGTTGCGTAGGGAATTTCGCGCCCCACCCCTGCTGCGTTGCGGCACATTTCGTACATGGCCCACCATTTAGGATACATTGAAGGGGAGCGGTAGATGCAGAGAGCCGTGCCCGTACTGCCGCTAGTCCATTCCGGCAGCAACGACTTAAGATCCAAGCCCTCGACGATGAACCGGCATTCGTTTTGGCGAATCGCGTGCTTCTCTATGCAAGGAAGCAAGTGAATATCGGCTGCAGATTCGATCGAATTCCATCGAACCTCGCTCCATCGTTCTCGATAATACGGCACCCGAGTTGCAGCTAATTCGAGGAGATATTTCAACCGGCTGGTCTGCCAACTCACGCACTCTGCGCGAGACCAGCTTTGCCAACAGTGAAACCTTTGTCGCCATTCCTTGTATCCCGGTCCGAAGTATAGTCGCTCGAGCTGCTTCGCTCGCATGCTGACGGCAAGCTCTTGTAGAACAATCGGCAAACGCCAGTAGAGCTGCATTTTCCAGTCATAAGTCATCTTCAGTGTCCAACTGTGGTACATTAAGGAGCATTCGTAAAATCTCAAAACGCCAATCAAAAATACGTTTCATGAACGTGCAAACGTTACTGGACTTGACAGAGGGACAAATTAAGGAAAGCCTCGAAGTGCAAAACTAAAAAAGTGCGTTTGCTTTGCTCAAAGTATGCAAGTGCCCTAGGTTTGCAGGCGTGATTTTGTGCTCTCTGCGCCATGCCTTGAGCACCGCGCTGCTAAAGAGCCTGGACATACTTACTGCCATTTCCTGGAAGAAGCTTGGCGAGAGCCAGTAGAGTTGCATTTTCCAGTGGTGGATCATGGACTGTAATTTAACGATTTGTTGGATGTTTTTTCATTGCCTGAAAATTGATGATTCGATGCCGAACGAGTAAAGTGTGAGTCCTCCTTGCAGTGGTGCACATGGGCTTGGAGCGCCGCTGGAGTATGCTCCCAATCCTGCGGTACGCAGGGAAATGGCCAATCTCAAAGATGCTTTAGCTGGATGTTGCCCGTGCGTTTGTAGGCGGCGTAGGTATGGTGGCGCTCTGCGGTGTTCCCTGTATGGCCCCTATATCCGGCCGGCCATCCTGGTAGTACGTGGTCGTCACGCCAGGCAACCCCCGAGAAATAAGATCGACACCGCTATTACGAGCTTTGTGACCGGTCGGAAGCACAAAATCAGGAATGGTGTCGCTATACCACAACTTGTCCAAAAGGTTCGAAGTCACCTCCCATCCGCCTGGGCTTGGGCCCGATGTCATCCCAGTCGTGGAGATGAGGTTGTTGATGATGTGGACATAGGGCATACTATATGCTGTCCCCTCATAGCCGGCATCACAGGCCCATCCACCCCCTGCAAAGCTATTCTGATAGACCCAAACCCGCGCCATTACTGGCATGTTCGGATTTGGACTGAAGTGCACGTGCTTCGCGCCAAAGCCCTGCCCGTTGTACGTGGGCTGATGAAAACGATTGGCGTAAATATGCGCCTCCCAAGAGCGATGCATAGCGTTCATGCGGATGTGGTGCTCAGCGTCATAAAATAGATTGTTATCGATGAAGAGAGACGCAGAGTCAGGATAGATATAGACACCGATATCGGAGAAGTTGTGGAAGGTATTCTTCGTGATTTTGGTATTCGTTGTGGTTTCGCTGATCTGTATACCAATCATCCCATCGTAAATCTCATTGCCAGTCACCGTGGTATTCGCCGCGTTAGTGGCAATCATGATGCTGGCATCATTAGTATCTGTCTCGCCAACAATGAACTTGCTTTGGTCATACTGATGACGATTAACGATGCGTGGATATGAGGTCGTATTCCTATCGCCAGGCCTGAAGGCCTCGGTGCCAAGGCCTTGCATGGTCAGCTTGTTCCCACTGATGGTGGTATTGATGCCACCGTTCACCGAAATTCGACGTTGGCCAGTGGCGAGAAAATTTTGATCAATCGTAATATTTTGGGCCCCTCCTGCCACGTAGATTTGCCACTGTCCTCCTATAATTCTGAAATTCCGCAAAATGATGTTGTTAACGCCCTTGAATGTCACCGTCCCACCGGCGGGTGCCGCACGGACATTGCGACTCGCAGGGTTATCGCCATGGCGAAAACGCAGATAGGTTGTGCTGCCCAAATTGCCATACAGCGCTTCAATGCCGTCCCAGTAATTGACTGTTCCAAGGGCAGTTCTAATCTGTGCTGTTGCAGATCGCGCGAGATAGACAAAGCCATTGCCATCTGTACCATGAAGGACTTCGTGCTTCATGGCACGGTCGCTAATCTTCCAGATGGTTTTTTCATCGGCCATAATCGCTTGCGGGCTATAACCAAGTGTTGTTTTCCAGACCCCTGAGCCCACTTCTGGGGCGGTTACCCATCCACTCGTCGCAGTGCTGCCGTTAATGACGGTATCCCAGCTCCCACCGCTGCCTCGGACCCCGGTAAAGATGATCGGATTGCTAGTGGTGCCTGACTTGGGGAACGTCACGCGTTCCGTATAGGTACCTGCCTGTACCTGAACTTTATCTCCGGCCACAGCGGTATTGGCGGCTTTCTGTATAGTCCTCCAAGGTCTTTGAGCCGTCCCAGGGTTATTGTCATTGCCGTTTGTAGCAACTGTATATGTCGCAGCATGCGCAATAGCTGGGAGTAGTGCGAAAAGGATCGTCAGTGGCAGACGTCTCATATCAGCCTCTCGTGTGTCGTTCTATCTCGCATCTGTGGGCAATGAAGTACGTGTGCCCACATTGTATCCTAAGATGGGCGCCTGTGTATATCCTTCGGTCTCCGCTCGCCGCTTTATGCGGTCCATCAGTTTGACCTTTTAGCCGCTTGGAGACATCATGGAGTCGCTGCCCATGTCCGCCAACTCGGAGGCTGCCGTAGAAAGATTTGCTCCTTAGCCCGACCTTATCTGACCCAAGATGGCTGTACCAGTAACCATCAGCAGGTTTTATGTTATCTTTTGCGGAGTTGTTCATAGGAACTCAGCAGATCAGCAGTTTGGATGCCGTCATTCCACTCTCGTAAACTTGCTGCCCGTGGCACTGCCATGGCTTCACGATGTGCAAGTGCTGTCAGCCGCAATCGAACGCAATGCGCCAAGTCGCGGGCACTACCAGGTTCCTCATGGGACAGGTCGCCGCGCAGTTCCATTTGAGCCGTGAGACCTCGAAAGTCAATGCTGTTACGATCGTTATCTGGCATCCGTCTAAGGGCTGACTTGCAGACCAACCTGCCTGGTTGAGGCCGAAGACGATCAATCCAGTATCCTTTTGTCGATTAAATACGCTCCGGGCAGCCATTCGAAATTGCTTTGGACCCGCCAATGGCGTCCCATAGCGAGATACCAATCGTTGGTAGACAGATCCGGAGATGGGGTAACGCGTGACGAGTACCGTTGCTCGTTGCTCCTTGATGAATGCTACTAACGCGTCTTCCAGCGTCGGCTCCTTCCCCCAAAGATAGCGTTCTCCAATTGGCATTGCAGGCCACGACCACCCACCGCCAGCGCTGGCAGGCAGATACCGGTCTGCAGCCACAAAGCGCCGTGGCATCAAGGCGCGATAGCGAAAATTTTCGAGTACGAGGGCATCTCGCGGGAGGACGGCATCCAGCCACTTAGCTTCCGCATAGCCAGGAGTCATAACGGTCATGGCCCAGTCGCGCCATCCCGGGGTTAAGGCACCAGCAAAGAGCACAAGACCGAGATAGACTGCGACAGCGGCAACGAGCACACCCTGCGCCGTGAGCACCCGTACAAAAATGGCCTTGAGGCGACTAAAAGGTACAGGAACAGCAACCGCGGCACACCACAGGTACGGCTCGAAGAAAAAGCGGGGTGTCAGCTGAGCAAAGGCCAGGTCGAGCAGGAATACGGCGAGGGCTGCCAGGGCAACCAGGCGTCGCAGGCCGTCTTTATCACGCCGCACAAACAGAAAAAAAATAAAGACGCCTACGCCGAGCACGTCCTGAAAGGTGCTGGGCGTTAGACTGACCATAAGATGCCATGGGAGAAGCAACAACGTCTGCCAACTCACTTCCCAGCCGCATTGCCGCAGATGCTTGGCGAAGGCGATCACCGCCGGGTCTCCGGCAGGTTTCCATCCCTCCAACAGCGGTGACAACGGGTCCCCATAAAAGACCAGATTACGGGCGAACACCGGCGCCGCGAAAAAGGTGCCACATGCAACGAGGATGAATAGCGCAGGCCGCATTCGCCCGGCGCGGTGCGCCACGTATAGCCCTAGGAGCCCGACCACACCTGCGGACAGCAGAAACGAATATTTGCTGCCAGCCGCAAAGGCGGCGCAGCCAAATACCAATAGGGCTGTGCGGGGATCAAACTGCCACCCCCGCGCCACCAATAGTACCAGACCGACTGTCAGCCCGGCCGCCGGCAACATCTGCCACTTCTGAGCAGTGGTCAAAGTCAGGATTACTGGACAAGCTGCCACACAGAGGATGCCAAAGAGGCGCTCCGAGCGCGTCGTCGCAAACGCGGTAACCCCGATCATCGCGACCACCAAGCCGGACGCTTGAAATACCGCCCCGAGATTATCGCTGCCCATGGCCAACCCGAGCATGTTTATCGCCTCACCCAGCCCTGCCAGTCGGGCGTGGAACCAGTCAGGGCGCGCGTATGCTCCTCCGTGACGTAGCCAATCCAGTGGCACTCCAAGGTGATATTCAAGCGAATCTGCATCTGTAGCAGGACCGAAACCAGCACCAAAAAGCGCCACGGTGATTATCAGCGAAACGCTAAACCCGAGGCGTTCGCTCCAGGAAGCGCCTTGCAAGTGGCCCTGTATTAATCGTGTGGGAGAAACGCCTCGCCATCGCCAGAGTTCAATAGGTGCTAAAGCGATCAGCCCCCAGCCCACGCTCCGCAACAGTGGGATCGAAGCATAACCAGCCCAAGCCAGGGCATGCAAAAGCGCTGCAACGAGCCCTATAGTGCAGACGAAGGCTGCTGCGTGGTCCACTGGCCGGAGATTATCCCGCATGAGCCAACGCGCGCCGCGCCAACTAAGATGGAGCAGCCCGAGAACGAGCAGCAGAGAGATCAACAAAGGGAGCGGCGGTGGCAGCACTACATCCCGCAGTTGCAGGAAGGGCTGAGTTGCAACATCAGGCGTTACCATGGTGTTTCTTCAACAGTTCCAAACAGTACGCTCGCAGAGAATCGCTCAGGGCGAGATGGCTCATTCCCGAGGAGCGCAAAACGTCACATGAATCGAGCACGATAACGAGCTTCGATGACATGAACGCGAGACGTCGGCAGCGGGCCGGGCAACGCGTTTACGCAAAGTTAAGGCACGTGTCAAAACTGGCGGCTAGCTTCGGCTGAAGAAACCTGTATTTTATGTGTCGCGGTAGGCGTTGAATATGAACGATACGACGGACGCCAGCTTCCAACCAATTTTTGGAGATGATTGAAGACAAGCCTGGTGTTTTTTTGTATCGTATAGCGATTTAAAACTTCGCGTTTGCCCGCCTCGCCGATGCGAGCGCGTTCAGCCGCCGAGCCCGCCAGGCGCAGGAGAGCTTGAGAAAAAAGCTTTGAGTCAAACGGGGGCACGAGCACGAGAGCGCCGGTATCCGATTCGATCTCCAGTACCGGAGGGATTGAGAACGCGACTGCTGGCACCTCCATGGACATGGCTTCGAGAAGACTGTTCGGCATTCCCTCTCGATAGCTTGTAAATGCGAAGATGTCTGCGGCACATAGATAGTGCCATACTCGATCGGGACCACAAGCTGGGACTAACGTGATGATCTTATCAAACCCAGGTCTGTTGTATAGTCGAGTCATCAGCAATTCTGTTTCGTCAAAGCCCGGGTCTGAACCGATGATGGCACAGCGTATTTTGGGGTTGTGCTCGGCTGCCTGCAAAACTGCTTCTGATAACTCGTAAATCCCTTTCTCTTTCACGATCCGTCCTATATAGACAACAAGCACATGTGTTTCTGAGACCCCAAGCTGTTGCCGCACACGGTGCCGAATCGACTTTTTTTGAAGTTGTGGCGGTTGAGGGATGCCCCGCGCTATCACGATGTGTCGGTCCAGCGAGCCACCGTTCCGCGCTGCGGCAAAGAAAGAAGTGGCCGCTACATCCAAAAGTTCTTGACTTTGATAGAATACGAGGTCCAATCGTTGCAGCGCTCGAGCCACAGCACGGCCTTGGGCTGACGACGCTTTGACCCGAACATCGTTACCAATTGCCCAGCCGACGGCTGGAATTTCGAGGTCTCGGCCAATTTTCCATGCGATTCCCCCTGCACCAAGGAGGTCGAATGAAAGTATTGCATCAAACCCGACAGCTCTGTGCAGACGCTGCCCTATTCGCCTACACCACAAGAACGCCGCCCCATCTATGCAGAATGAAACGGTTATTTTCGGTAGCTGGGGATAGGCTGGACGGTAAACCACTACATTGTTACGAACTTCGTATGACGGTATTTCGCGATAGGTTTTCCACCTCGGATGAAACGATGATAAAACCGGCGGGGCGTAGGGTCGAGGTGCCAACACTCGAGTTTCCTCGCATAAATCCTGAAGCGCGGCTACGGTTCTCTCATTGAAAGAGGCCGCAATAGGACGAACGGAGGACGGATAATTCGACGCCACCACTAACAACTTCACCGATCACCTCTTGCCGCTTGTCGAATCCTATTTGGCGTCGCGTTTTGACGGATTGTTATCGCGCCGGCGCTTACGGTTGTTGCCAACACCAACCAAAACTGTTTTAGAGCCAAGTCGGTTCCGGTCAAGTTGCTGGCGAGTGCTGTCACAAGCAACGCGAAGGGCAATAGTCCAAAACTACCCTGTCGCGCCCGCCACGCGCTTCTTGCGCACAACCAAAGTCCAATGATGAAGGGGCCTGCCCCAACCAGACCCACCTCCAGCAACAAATGAGTGAATAAATTATGCGCGTCTTTCTGGCTGAATATTACGCCATACCTTCGTCCAAGTTCCATTTGGAATTCGTAAGGTCCCCAGCCCAAAAGAGGCCTTTCAAAGAACATGTCGGTGGCTGAAGAAAATATTTTATCGCGTCCGGAGCTGTCCCCTTTTTCTAGAGTTGTTTGCCAACGAGTCAAGGCGGTCGGACTGTGAATCACAAGGAAGATCATGGCTGCAATCCCGCAAGTTGTCAGAGTCACAGAAACAATCCACCGTTTGGCTTGCCGCCAGCAGGGAAGTAAATACATAGCGGATCCAATAAGAAAAACCGCTGTCGCTCCTCGTGAGCCTGTGGCGACGATTGCGATCAGTACCAGCAGAGTCGAGGCTAAAACCAAAGCCTTTGCGATAGCACGCTTGATGACTCCACCAAGTGCGAACCCAACCAAGATTACGCCGGTGTGCGCCATCATGGATCCAAGGACATTGCCATTGTACCCTAGCGCGGTATCCCGTTGCTCCCCTCCTACGTTCACGCTCTCAGAGAATCCCGGAAAAGTTAGCAGCATTCCAATCGCTAAGATGCTAACTGCCGATGCAAACGTCAGCAAAGTAGCCCTCACCAGTTTTTCATCCTGCAAAATGTTCCCAGCGATCCAAAATAACAGAATAAGCTGAACAAGGGTCACGAGACGGCTCAAGACTGGTCCGAAATATTCATTCGAAAAAAGAAGGCCGTTAATGGCAAATGCGGCGATATAGCCTGCGAAGCCCCATAGGGCAGGCTCAGGAGCCGGAAAAGAGTTCCGAGGAGATGACTGTCCTATTAACGGATTATGATAGAAGAAATAGAGTATGAAAAACATTAATCCAGTTAGTTTAGGCAATGCCAACGCGTTCGAGGTGATACCTAAGTCGAGAGTCTCAAAGGGCACAGAGAAAATAAACAAGAGAAAAGACCAGCGTACCGTAGCAGGCAATCGCTTTTTTGGAAGCAGGCCGATTGCCGAGACCTCCTTCGGAAACCGAGCGGCGTGAAACGGTTTCGCATAACCCCTTTTTTGATCTATTGTGTTTGGGGATAGTGACATGCTCCGTGCTATGTCCTTTTCCGCTGATTGGACAAATTTCAACCTAGCGTTGTACAATCACAAAAGCTGCCACGCTTTTGGTCATTCATGAGTACGACTCTCAGCCGCTCGTCGGCGTGCGTTTGGATTGTTGACGGCGCCCCCTAGAGCGTCGGCAATTACCCACTGGTAAAGTTTTTCACCGAAGAATTTGGCATCACGAGCCTTTGCTTCTTTGAGCGCTCCTTGAACGAGCATGGAGGATAACCGGTCATTTTTTGTTACCTCTACGATTGCTTTGGCAAGAGCTACGGGACTATCTTCGGTAACAACATGCGCCCAACGCCCATTTCTTGCAGAGTCCACATGGTAGCAACCCTCCGGGCCGAAGATTATGATCGGTCGGCCCGAGACAAGATATTCAAGCAATTTCGTGGAGAAAACCGTGCGCACCTCGTCGGCCGAACAATTTTTGTGGGATAACGGCGCGATCAGAACATTTACGCGAGATTGTAGAGCCTGTACCTCGGGGCGGGCTAAATATTTTACTTTGACCCGTGTGGTAGAGATTCCCATATCCCTGAGACTTGCGATACTTGATGGTGTACAGAAGATTATTTCGTACTCATCAGGCAGAAGCTCCGCGGCTGCGGCGAGCTTCTTAAGTGCGTCTAGATTCATTGGTGGACTGACGGTGCCTACAAACAAGACCGTTGGCTTCGCAGTTTGAGAAGGCAGAATGCCAGATGGAGCAGATACAAGCGTCTGACGAGAGATCGCATGAGGCATCAGGTCGGCACGGATTCCATATTTGCGATGGTAATGATCTTGCATCGCCTCTGTCATACAAAGTACCCGGGTCGCTTCCTTAAGAATTCTCGACTCCCACTTTCTGGCGAAATCGCCTAGCGGTGTCCCGCGGGTGGTATTTTCAATCCATAGATCGTGCATGTAAGCATAAAACGGAGTGTTAAGGCTTGTCGCGGCCAAAAACGTGGCCACCAAGTAAGTATCGTAGGGGTAGGCCGCGAGAACGACGTGGGGCAGTTGATTTCTCAATATTCTTCTAACTTCGAATTCGAGAACTCGATAAGCCAGAGAAGGAAGTTTGACTCTCAATTGAGTGTTAACGCGAGGAAAGCGTCGGGGTACGTATAAAGGTATAGTGCCGTAATAGCCTGCAAAAGTACTATCGACCTGTGAGTACGTATCGAATCCTGCAAGGACTATTGTCCGACCTCGAAAGCCAGACAGAAGATTATCTAAGAGAATAGCACTACCTGAGACTTGCGGTGGAAAAGCTGAGGAGACGACCGCCAATAACGGTACATTGGTATCTTTCA
>DATBLC010000419.1:0-13206 GCA_036555515.1 Binatia bacterium | reverse complement strand
TTGCTCGCCTGCTTGGCTGGCATTCTGTTCGGGGTGGTAATGGCCAGCTCGGCTATCGTTCGGGACTTTATCGACCCCTGGGTGTCCATGCTTTACAGCACACCGATAATCGCCCTCGGCCCGCTCTTCATTCTATGGTTCGGCATCGGCGTCAGTTCGAAGGTCGCCGTGATCTTCATCGTGGCGGTCTTCCCCGTCCTCATCAACACTTATTCCGGGCTCGCCACCACCGATCCGAACCTGATCGAAGTGGCGCGTTCCTTCGGATCGACGCCGGCACAGATCTTTACCAAAGTACGTTTTCCCGCGGCGTTGCCGTTCGTCGTTGCCGGCTTGCGACTCGGCGTCGCTCGCGGACTGGTCGGCGTGGTGGTGGCGGAGCTGTTCGGCGCCAAAGAAGGCCTCGGATGGTTGATCATGATTTCGGCTCAGACCTTCGATACGGCGGGTTTGTTCGCCGGGGTGTTCATCTTGGCGGCCAGCGGCGTCTTCACGGTGGAGATCATCAAGTGGGTCGAACGGCGCTTGGCGCCGTGGCGCTTTCAGGGTGATGGGGAGTAGGATGGCTCAAGTGAAACTCGAGACCCATAACCTGGGCAAGACTTTTCGCCGCGCCGGCGCCGCCATCGAAGCGCTTCGCGAGGTCAGTGTAAGGGTGAAGGACGGCGAGTTTGTCAGCGTCGTGGGCGCGTCGGGCTGCGGCAAAACCACGTTGCTGCGCATACTGGACGGACTTATCGAGCCCTCCGAGGGGACTATTTCCATCGATGGTGAGATCGTCAACAAGCCGGGCCCGAATCGGGGGTTTGTATTCCAACAGGACGGATTATTTCCGTGGCGCACGGTCATGCGCAACGCGCTCTTCGGCCCTGAGGTCCAGCACAAAGAGCCGGGCCCGGCGCACAGGGTTGCTGAGACCATGCTTCGGCTCGTCGGGCTCGGCGGATTTGACGACTACTTCCCCCATGAGCTCTCCGGCGGCATGCGCCAGCGAGTCAATCTGGCGCGCGCTCTCACGGTGGGTCCGGAAGTGCTTCTCATGGACGAACCGTTCGCTTCCTTGGACGCTCAGACCCGCGAGATCATGCAGGGTGAACTGTTGGGGATCTGGCAGCAGACGAGAAAGACCGTGGTGTTTGTCACCCATCAGATTGACGAGGCCGTTTATCTCTCGGACCGCGTTTTGGTTTTCACTGTTCGCCCCGGACGCATCAAGGAAGAAGTGCACATCGATCTCCCAAGACCGCGCGAACTCACGATCAAGCGCACCCCGGAGTTTGCCCGCCATGCGGACCGGATCTGGCGCTTGATCGAAGAAGAGGTGCGCGAAAGTTTGGGCCGTGAGGTCGAAGACGTGGTCTCGGCCCACAGATGATTGTTCCGAAAATGTACCAAAGCGCGAGCCTTCGCCCGTGGTTCGACAAGCTGCTGACCGCCCTGAGTTGGCAGCCAATGGGCCTATGCCTAATTCGCAAGGTGTGTTAAACCCGGATTCCGCAGTCAGACTGCGGAAACGGCAAGCGAGGTGGAACCCCTGGAGTAGCGAAGGCGTCCGACTGTAAAATTTCAAAGTTATTTTGCGCTTTCGCACTTCGTTGTTACGAGCTTTAACGTGTCGTGGAAGCACCGTTGCTCGATGTCTACTTAGAGACAGACAGCATCTCCGCCACAGGCGGATCAGCCTTCGGCTGAGACTTTGCTACGGAAGGGTTCCGCCTCGCGCTTTCTGTAGAGCGCAACTGCGGAATCCGGGTTAAATTCATGACAGTTGAGTTGAAGTATTTCGCACCCGTGACGAATGCAGAGCGATGGAGGTGACCGATGGAGAATGAGTTAGTTATCGATGCTGATGGGCACGTCATCGAAGAGGGGATTAACTGGCAAGAGCGACTCGACGTCTCGTTCCGCGAGCGCGCGCCGCAGATCTACCGTGACTTTCGCAACCGCCCGCGCATTTTGATGGAAGGTCGAGTCTGGCCCATCGTCGATGGGCCCGGGCTGGGCAATCCCGGCATCTTCAGCGAGAACTGGTCGATGGAAAATCGATACCGAAAGGGGATGAGAGATCCGACGGCGCGCCTCGAAGACATGGACTTCGAAGGAATCGACGTCGCGGTGCTTTTCGGCACGTTGATCGGTCTGGCCGCCGCGAACATTGCCGATCCTGGTCTCGCCAACGCCATATGCCGGGCCTACAACGACTGGCTGGCCGAATTCTGCGCTCGGGAGCCGACGCGCCTCAAAGGGGTCGCTCTGCTTCCGCTTCAAGACGTTGGGCTTGCAGTGGCGGAGCTCGAGCGAGCGACCGGAAAATTGGCCATGCCCACCGCGATGCTGCCGACCAACGTTCATGGCAAGAATCTCGACCACCCCGACTTCTACCCGCTCTACGACGCGGTCCAGGAACTCGGCGTGCCGCTGTGCTGCCACGCGGGCGTGGGACATAACGGCATGCCAGGGGTCTATGGCACCCAGAATGCCGGCTCCGAGCGCTTCGATGTCTATTTCTATACCCATGCCGTGAGCTTTCCTTTTGAGCAGATGATCGCGATGATTTCGCTCATGGGCGGCGGCATCATGGACCTCTACCCGCGCCTTCGCTTTGCCTTCATGGAGGCCGGCGCGGGCTGGCTGCCCTATTGGGCGGAGCGCATGGATGAGCACTTTGAGATGCTCCGCCCGCAGGTACCAAAGCTCAAGCGCTTGCCCAGCGAGCATATTGGTGGGGGACGAATCTTCGTGTCCTGCGATCCCGACGAAAAGATGCTGCCCCAGGTGCTCGAGCTGGTCGGCGAGGATGTGGTCATTTACGCGTCGGACTACTGTCACTGGGATAGCCGCTTCCCCGATTCGGTCCGTCTCATTGCCGATCGGAATAATCTTGCAGAGAAGGCGAAGCGAAAAATCCTGGGCGAGAACGCGCTCCGCTTCTTTGGCTTTAAAGAACGCGAGTTGGGCCGCAGGGCTGCGTGATTTTCTTGGCCGTGGCGCGAAACGGATCTTTTCAGGGAGGATTTATGAACCAGCTCAGAGGGTCGGACCGGCGCCGATTTCTTGTCGGCTGTGCGGTCATCGGGATTATTTTGTCTTCAGCGGCGGGGCGGAATGCTACTGCCGCGGCGACTCCCGAGACTTCGCCTACGAAGGTGACCGTCGGATTGTTGCCGCCTTTTCCATTTTACTGGGCTTCCTACGTGGCCCAACAGACCGGTATGTTCAAGGACCAGCGACTCGATGTTGAGGTCATCCAGTTGAGCCGGCCGAGCGAAGCGGTGCAAGCCCTGATCGGCGGATCGCTAAATTTTGCCTGGGTATCCGCGGACGCGTTCATCAACGCCATCGAGGCCGGCGGCAACGTCTCCATCATCGGCCAGGCCATCGGCAATCCGGCCTTCAGCGTGGTCACCCAGCCCGCCATCAAAAGCTGGAGCGAAGTCAAAGGCAAGACCGTTGCGGTTTCCGCTCCCAAAGACGGCGCTGCGATCATCTTTCGCCTCATGGCTCAGCCCAACGGGCTCAAGGAGAGCGACTATACATTTATATCGGTGGGCACCACTCCCAACCGCTATGCCGCCCTCAAAAGCAAAGCCGTCGACGTGGCGATCATGGGCCAGCCGCAGGATTTTCTGGCCGCCAACGAGGGGTTTCGCGTGTTGGGGCGGTCTGATGCCGTCCTGAAGAATTATTCCTTCGTCATGATCGGGATCAATAAGTCCTGGGCGGCCAACCACCGCGACCCGGTCGTTCGTTATCTCGCTACGATCCGCCGAGCCGTCGATTGGCTGTATAATCCGGCGAACAAGACGGCGGCCATCGATATCTTGCTCAAAGCGCTCAGAAAGGGCGAGCGTGCGACGATGGAGAAGATTTATTCGATATACTTCGAGGAGGGCAGCGGCCGGATCGTCACCCGCGGCGCCGAAGTCGATATGGAAGGGTTGCGGATCTATGCCGAAAAGCTGAAAGAGCTGGAACTGCTCAAGCGCGACCCCGACATTCAGCGCTGGATTGACTTGAATTATCTAAAAACCGGCGGGAGATAGCGTCGGCCAGGGAGCGCAGAGAGTTGTATCCGCGTCGCTCTCTCACTAATGAGTTCGTTATTTAGAGACTATGTCGCTAGTGTGCGACCGAGAGGCGAGCCCTTCCGATCGCGGTCAATGGTTCTCTGCCTTGCCGGCCACCACCCTGTCCTCTCCATAGGTGGAAATGCCCGCCGGCAGGGCCTGAAAACAACCTTTGCGCTCCTGTGCCCGCGCTCTCCAGGTCTCACCCCTCGGTCGCTGTTTGGTTACTCAATTGTGGACTCCTTAATAAACGCTCGGCTGCCGAAGTCAGGTCTTTGCTACTGTCCAAAACTGCCGGCAATCGACGGCGCCTCAGTCTGTCATCCGCACTTGAGTAGAGAGGTTGTAGCGCAGGCCGTCGATCTCGTAATCCAGCTCGCCGAAAAACGCCAGCAGACCTTTTTCCGGCGGAGTCACCTCGCCGACGACCCTGCCGTTCGACGAGGTCACCGTCTGCTGGCTCCATTTCACAGTGCGGAAATCCGCCGTCGGCGCCTGCGCAGTCCAGAGCCTTGCACCCGCCGGCGCGGGCGTCGCAGCGATCGACAGGCGCAACTTGCCGTTTACCCTGTCATGCTTCCAGCTCAATTTGGGCATAGGGGTGCCGCTGATTTGATGACGTGAGAAAGCGGCAAGGCCATTGATCAGATCGTTTAATTGATCGGGCGGAGATCGGTCCTGCCGTCTGAGGTTATGGCCTGCGTTGGGAACATAACGCACCCATTTGTCGGGGGGTATGCCGTTCCAATAGAGATTGAGCGCGTCCGTGGCCCAGTAAAAATCATTGGTTCCATTGATGATCAACTTAGGCATGGTCAACCTGTCGCGATACGCCCAGGGGTCGACCATGCTCAAGAGGCGCTGGCCTTCCGGGGTTTCCGGTATCGGCAGCAGTCCTCGGCTGCTGTAGGGCGCAAGCCGTGAGCTGTAGGCGCCAAACGCTTGCAGCTGCCGCGGCATTTGCGCTCGCATGTTGAGCATATCGATGACGACCGGGGCAATCGCTCCGACGCGCTGGTCAACGGCCGCTGTGAGCCATGCCGTCCAACCGCGCTTCGACGCGCCGGCGACGGTGAATTTATTGATCGGCTCTCCCCACTCTTGCTTGCCGAACGCTTGCAAAACGTCCATAGCTTTGACGACGCTCTTCACCATCGGAAAGAGCAGCGGCCAGTTTTCATCCTTGGTATTGAGATAGCGGACAAATGTCTCGGCGATCAGATCATCTTCATTCAGGTTACCCTCGAGCAACGGTTGATTCGGAATATGATAGAGAAAGGCAACCGGAGCGCCGGACTTTCGCGCCAGTTCCATTCCCAACGAAGCATTGTCGGGTCTCGCCGAGCCACCCGTGACCCACAAGAACATCGTCGAACTCGGGGCGGCTTGTCGAGGCCGGTAAACCTGCAATTGGTGCTGCCATTTATTCTCCTGCCAAACCTGTGAAACGAAGTGCAGATCGTAAGTCCGGTCTCCGGACTGCTCGCTGTCGCGTTTCACTTTCCACTCGAACTCGGCCTCTGGCTTGCGGAGGTATTTTTGCAGGTCAGCCCAACCCGGGCTCGCAATCGAGCTCGCTCCAGCACAAACCCACAACGCAATAAAAATATTAAACCCGTTTCGCGAGCGCATGGACATTTTCCTCTCTCTGTCACCTCGCGCCGACAAAACCTGTATTGACCTTATCAGGTCTTGCAACGACCTCAGGCCTAGGCGCGCCTTCTAACCCGCGGCTTTTTGGCCGGCCGTGTCCGGCGATCTCAATCCTGTGCCGCGATGACCCTTTCCCAGAACGCATCGTTGACCAACACGTGGGTAAGAAACGCCTCTTCCTCTTCTGCGGGTGAGTCCGCTTTCGGCCGCACCGGGAAGTTGAGCGTGAACGTGACGCCTTGATCTTTACCGCTATGGACGTCGATTTTTCCTCCATGGTGGTAGACAATTAAGTAGCATGCCATGAGGTTGACACCGAACTCCTGGTATTTGTCTTCGCACGTGGAAAACGGATCGAATACTGCGCGAAGCGCATCGCGCGGCAACCCTGGACCGTCGTCCTTGACTTCGATTTCCACGGCCTCCTCTTCGCCGAAACGATGACGGGCGCTGAAAACGATATGATTTCCAGACGACAAGCTGATGACCTCGTCCTTCAGCAACAGCTCCAGGAGCCGTTGAAACCTGCCCCCCTCTATCACAACCGGGGGCAGTCCAGACGGGATCTGGTTCACGATGGTGATGCCATTTTGCGCCAGCATGCCGTTTAGTTTGTCCAGCGCTCTCGCCACCGCTTCTTTGAGGTCGACCGGTTCCAAACGAGAGCCATTGTTCATAGGGGTCGCGCTGGCGCGATCGGTCAATAAATCCGTAATGCGTCGGAGTTGGCCGCGGGCGTGCGCGTATAACTCCTTCCAATAATTCGGGTTTCGCGCCGCCTCCATATCGTCCTTCTCCTCCAGCAGTCCCTCCGGCAGGAGATCCAAAAAACTGCGCGCGGCAACCAAGGAATTGCGCACATGGCGGCCCAGCCGGGCGGCCACTATTCCTAGACTCAGCACTCGGTCCGTGACCATCATCCTGTGCAACGCCGATAGTTTTTCCCTCAGAAGAAAATCGCGCTCCCGCTGCACCATAAAGAACTCCAGGGCGCGTTTAAGAGTAATTTCGAGTTCGGGCACTTCCCAGGGCTTGCTTATATACTTGTAGATGGCTCCTGAATTGACGGCGTCAATAGCGACTTCGACGTCGGAGTATGCTGTGGTTAAAATACGAATGGCGCGCGGATGCAGTTGGCGGGCGCGCCCGAGAAATTGCACTCCCTGTTCTCCCGGCATGCGCTGGTCGGTCATGATGAGGGCGATTTTATCGCCATGCTGTTCTAAAGTCTGGTAGCCTTCCTGCGCGTTGGCAGCGGTCAAAATCTGGAACTGGTTCTGAAACGCGCGGGTGAAATATTTGAGCGACATTTCCTCGTCATCGACGTAGAGCACCGCAAATTTCTTGTAATCATAAAGGTTCTCCATCGGCTCTCCTCACGCCCGCGTGTATTCGAGCGCATTATTCTCCCTGCGTGGGAAGGATAATTTAAACTCGGAATATTTTCCGGGTTCGCTATGCACGTCGATTCTCCCGCCATGTTGCTGCATGATACGATAACAAATGCTGAGCCCGAGTCCCATGCCGGCACCGACGTCCTTGGTAGTGAAGAACGGATCGAAGATTTTAGGCAAGTTTTCAGGCGGGATCCCCTCGCCGTTGTCCCATACCCTTATAGCGATATTGCCGCATTCCTCGATGCCGCTGAGCCGGATCATGGGCCCTGAATCGACAAAAATCTTGCTCTTGAGAGTATCGAGAGCGTTTTGCAGCAGATTCACCAGCACCTGGGTCGCCTGGTTACGATTGGCCCAGATCGTTAGGCTTTCCGGGATGTCCTTTTCGATATGCACTTTGTCCCGCCATTCGTGGCTCAGAAACCGCAGCGCGGATTCGACAATTTTCAAAACCGGAACTGTTTCGAGCGCGACAACGTCGGGACGCGTGAAAGTGCGCAGGTCTGACACGATATGGATGATCCGATTGATGCCCCCTTCCATGTCCCGCAGGACATCGAGGAATTCAGCTTTCTCCGCTTCGGCGAGAGATCCAGCCATGCGCGTCAGAGTAAAAAGTCCGGTCTTGGCAAAGTTCAAAGGGTTGTTGATTTCGTGAATGATTCCAGCGCTCATTCGACCCAGCGAAGCGAGCTTTTCTGAATGCACCAGCTGACCCTCGGTTTCCTTCAGCTGTTCGAGGGTAGCCTCGAGGATTTGGTTTTTGCGGGCCAGCTCCTGTTGCAGGTGATGCGCATCGGCCAGGTTCTTGAGACGCACGATTAGCTCGGTCGTGGAGAAAGGTTTGGTGACGAAATCGTTTGCGCCTGCCGACAAGACGGCCAACTTAGTTTCCTCGTCCGCGCGCGCGGTGAGAATCAAGATGGGCAGCGCCTGGGTGGAAGTTTTTTGTCTGAGTTCACGGCAAACCTCCAGCCCGTCTTTGTCGGGCATCATCATATCGCACAGGATCACGTCCGGCAAAAACTGGCGGGCTTTATCGACGGCCTGCTGCCCGTCCCCGGCTTCGATGACTTGGAAATTGTGGGCAAGCTGCGATTTTAGATACCTCAGCATGTCGGGCTCATCATCGGCAACAAGCACACGAGCCGGGCCGCTGCTGGTTAATAACTCCATCGGCCGGAGCAATTCTCGAAGCGGAATCACTGGAGAAACGAGCTCTGCGTGCCGATGGAGGTTTTTGTGCTCAGCGCCGTCGGCATCGGCACGGTCGTTCGGGCTCTTCGAAACCTGCGGCTCGCCGTTTCTCTGGCCCGCCGCTAACAGAGATATGTCGCTTTGTTCCGATTCGCGGTAAGGCAAACGCACGGTGAATACGCTGCCTCGGTCTACCTGACTACTCACTTCGACGGTGCCTCCTTGGACCTCGACAAGCTCCTTGACCAACGCCAAGCCGATGCCCACCCCCCGATATTTTCTTTGGGAGGAACTATCGGCCTGCCAGAAGCGGTCGAATATGTACGGCACCTTCTCGTCACTGATGCCGACTCCGGTGTCGGACACCGTGAGAAGCATCTTGCCGTCTTGCCTCGAAGCTGTGAGTCCCACGACTCCGCCGGCCGGTGTGAACTTGAGCGCGTTGAATAACAGATTGAGCAATATTTTTTCAAGCTTGTCGCTGTCGGCGTTTGCGGTGCGCAGGCTCGGATCCACGCTGGTTTCGAGCCGGACGCCGCGGTCTTCGGCGGTTTTGCTGATGGCGTTACTGAGGCCGCGCAAGAATGGTTCCAGCGCCACCGGCTCGAGCTTGACCTCCATCTTACCGGACTCCAATCGCACCAGGTCCAACAGATCATTGATCAGCTTCAAGAGCCGCAGGCCATTGCTCTGCATGATCGTCAGCAGCTCGCGGGTTTGGGGATCGAAGCTCGAGCCGCGTCTCTGTATCAGGCTTTCCAGGGGCGCCAATAGCAGGGTCAGCGGGGTGCGCAGCTCGTGGCTGATGTTGGCGAAAAAGCGGCTTTTGGTTTGATCCAGTTCGACTAGTTTCCGGTTGGTCTCTTCCAACGTCCTGCGGTTTTGGTCCAATTCAAAGCGGAGCGCGAACTCGCGAAAGCGGAGCTGGTTGTAGAGGTGGTTGCCCACGACGACGATAATACCGGTCAAAACCAGAAAGTAGATATTGTTGAAAAAGATCCCGGGCCCGCCGTCGAGCTTCCAGGGCAAGCAGGCCGCAAAGTAAAGCAGCAGCAGGATAGCGATGGCAATCACCGACTCGGTTGTGCTCCAGTGCACCACCGCGTTTACCGCGAGAAGTATGAGAATCAAGCCTGCGTAATAGGGAGATAAGGGCCCCTCGGTTACGGCGATCATCCAGGCAATGAAGAACGCGGGCAGGATCGCTATGGGGATTCCCAGAAATCGATAATAGCGCTGCCCAAGCGGCCGGGTGTGGACAAACCACAGGACGCCGGCCAGCGCGGCACAAAGCAGCCTAAGTATGAGGAAATAGAGCCAGCGGTCTGGATAGACAAACAGGTCTAACGAGATTCCCGCCGGCATCAGAAAAACCACCAGGGCGCACGCCACTTTTCCGCTGCTAAGACGCTCTTGGCGCTCCCGTGTCGAATACGCCTCGGCGAAACCTGCCTGTCGCCAAATGGCTTTATCAGCGCTCATCGCACTTTCTGATCTCGATAAAATGGTTAACGCCGGTCTCGTCCGACTTGATGTGCGCGTTTTGCACCGGCACGTCGTCCGGGATCAAGGCTTTCAGTTGTTCCTTGTTGCGATAGATCAGATGCCATTCCAAAAGATATTCCATGCCGTTGCGCGAGGGGTTGGAGACATCGACGTTGGTGCTGATCAGCAGGCCTCCCGGCTCCAGCATGGCATAAAAAATGTTCATCAAGCGCTTGCAGATGCGGTCGGAGAGGTAGTCAAAAATCCCGGCGCAATAAATGAGGTCGTAGCGCGGCTGATTGAGCCTGGGCTTGCCCTCTTCTTTTAGAACCTGATGGACCGATTTCTTAATCAATTCAATTTTGGTTCTGCGGTCAAATTTGGAGCTCACATCTGCCAAAACTTTGCGCGTGTACTCAAGGGTCTCGTCATTGAAGTCGAGCAAGGTAATACTGGCGTAATCACTGATCGCGTCCTGCGATAAAAATTGCTGGATTTCCGCCGCCGGACCGCAGCCGAGATCGAAGATTCGCATCGGTTGTCCGCGACATTGCCGCTGTCGGGTCTCCGCGATAAGCCGCTTGGTCAGATGCTGAATACGGTTGCGGTGCGCCGCCGCCGGGGCTTGAGTCCAAAACCATAAATTGACGCATTTGGCGAAGAGAGAGCTCCCTTCCAACGGGTCTCGCAGTATCATATTGACCATTTCGTAATCCCCGGCGTAGCCCAAAGGTTTGTGATAGGTGCGGTACGCAAAGGGAGAACACAGAACCAGCGGGTGGAGCTGGCGCTTGGCGTAGGTCCGGTGGAACGGCAACAGCTCTGGAAGCACTCGATCCGCCACCTCTTCAAATCTGCCAAACAGCGAGTCAATGGATGGCAAGACACTTGGCACCAACTCCTGAAGAACATCCCGTTCAAGCTGTAATCGGTCTCGCGAAGGCGAAGAGCGAACACCCAGCTCCACTTGCTCGAGCCAATGCCTGAGGTCGACAAAATAGTTCTGCATATCCGCCAGGACGACCTTGTATTCAGGCAAGATAGTATGGATTCTTTCCCATTCCTTGAAAAAATCGGCGAAGTCCGCCCGGAGCTTTTTCGGCTGGGTGACCAGAGTGAAAAGATCCACGTCGAGCCAGGCCTCGTCGAGAGTGGCCTCACAAACTACCACGATGCCGGTATTGACGAGATTGCTCACGGTGGCCCGGCCGGAATAGATCAGGCGGTCATTGACGATGATTTTGAATTCCAGCAGAACCTCGGAGAGCTGCAGTATGCTGTAAGGATTGTAGACCTCAAAGGCCACCGCATGGCGCGTGATGCGCAACGGCGTAGCCCGGATCTCATAGCCCTGGCTGGTACGCCCGACGATTACGCTGTCTCTCTCGCCGTTTACCCGTCCTAAAAGCTTGTTTTCACGTGTCATTAGATGCGAGTGAGCCCGAGAAGCGAAGGATCCGGACGGATCGTTCGCATGACTGCTGACGATTTCAGGGTCGAACTAAACCACAGAATAGGACGACATCGGGAAAATCCTGCGTGCCGTTTTACCCGAGGCGCTCGGTCCGTCGGACCGTCTAACCCCTCAACGACATTGGAATAGTGTACGGGACCACCGGCTAATTTGCAATGTTAATTCCGTCTACCGCATTAGCACGATGCCGCACTTTGAACCCTGAACTCTGAGCCGCACGCGCAGTGTGCTACTCTTGCTTGTTGCGATTTTTTTCTACACCTTCGCCATATTGATCGCTTGACTTTTCGCAACCGGCGTTCGATCAAGTAGAGATCGTCGCAGTCATTCAGGGCCGAGGTTTGCCGAAGCAGGAATGCTTTTGAAGAGTTCCTCTTCTATGGCTCGTTTGGCAAGAGACGCGGTAAGTGAACCTGCTCATCGCGAGCAGGTCGAGAGCGGTGAAGGGAAGCTGACGACGGCGTCGTGCAGGATCAAAAGGAGATCTGAATGGTTAAAAAGGCCCTGTTGTTTTGGTTGGGGCAATTTTGTTGCACGTTAATTTTTGGCACTGCGCTTTCATTCGCCGGCGGATTTATGATACCGCCCCAGACCGCTCGCGCTTTATCCCTCGGTAACGCTGTCACTGCCGGAGTCGATGACCCCTCGGCGGTCTATCACAATCCCGCCGCCCTCGGCGAGGTTGAGGGGAACGCCATACTCGTGAGCGGTACGTATGTTGGTTTGTACAACAACGTCGAAAATAGTGGACGTAACGCGGTCAATAAGCACGATGACAATTTTCTTGCCAGTCTCTTTGCCAACTACCACATCCCAAATTCGGATCTTACCATCGGTATCGGCACCTACGCGCCGTTTGGACTCGCCACGACCTACGAACGAGATTTCACAAGGTTTGCTGCCCAGCGGACGGAATTGAGGACCATGTATGTGACGCCCGCGATATCCTGGCATCCAATGCGTTATCTCTCACTCGGCACCGGCTTCAGTTTCGTGCACGCCTCTGGCCTCTTCTCCAGGTCTCTCTGTTTCAACTCGCTCGCGTGCACATTTGCGCCGGGGACCGGTGAAGCGACCCTGCGTTTAACCGACACGGACAATACATTCGCTTACAATGTCGGGGTATTGATCAAACCCGTGGACAATTGGAAATTTGGCTTTCACTATCGGGGGCGAACTAATTTGCACTTTGATAGCGCGGACGTGAAGCTTGGTGGGGTCTTGGCCGGAACTCCGAAAATCAGGGCAGAGGTTCGCCCGCTGGCGCTTCCGGCAGTTTTTAATGCCGGTGTCTCCTGGCAAATAAACGATGCTTGGGGAGCGGAGTTCGTCTATGAACATGCGCGCTGGAGCGCGTTCAAAAGCTTCAAGGCAACGTTTTTGAGCGGCCCGCTTCGCGGCTTCAACCTGCCGCAGGACTGGAAGAATACCACCACGCTGCGATTCGGGAGTTACTACGCGCTGAACCGAAATTTAGAGCTGCGCGGCGGCATAGCGGTCGAGGAGACTCCTATCCCGAACCGCACGCTAAACCCCGCGATCCCGGACGCGGACAAACTGACTCTGAATGCGGGATTTGGTTATAAGTGGGAGAAGTTTTCTTTTGACTTGGGCTATCAAGCGGTATTCTTCAAGACGCGCCGAGTAACTAACAATGAACTTGAGGGAACACCGGCAACCGGCATCCCATTCAATGGCGCGCCGGGAAAAGATAAGTATGAAACGTTTAGTAACTTCGTTGCAGTGTCGGTAGGCTACAAATTTTAGTCGTCTCAACTCGCGCAAGCGCGAAGACTTATTAAGGAGTCCACAATTGAGTAACCAAACAGCGACCGAGGGGTGAGACCTGGAGAGCGCGGGCACAGGAGCGCAAAGGTTGTTTTCAGGCCCTGCCGGCGGGCATTTCCACCTATGGAGAGGACGGGGTGGTGGC
>DATBLC010000418.1:0-2917 GCA_036555515.1 Binatia bacterium | reverse complement strand
ACTCCAGACTGTGAATGGCCAGTGTGTGCGCTGTTGTTACCGATTCGCTTGGATTGTTGTCCGCGGTGGAGGCGCACGCTCACGTCGACCATTTCGTCGCCATGTCAAGAAAAACGCCTAAGCGCAAGGCTAAGTGTTATCTTCGGTCTATCTTCTCCTATTTCGGGCTCACGCCAAAGAAAAGCCGACGTATGAGCGCTGCAGCGCAGAAGAAGATCGCCGCTGCTCAAGGAGCGCGGTGGGCTAAGCTAAAGCGAGCTAACTCGGCAACAAGGTCGGTCAGCCAACGCCTGTAGCAAGAAAGAAGCGATGAGCAGGCGGGTGAAAAGGCCCTTCGGCAAAATGAAGGCCTATTGAGTGCAGAAGAACGCACGCAAGAAGTAGTTTCTCATTTTTCACTGTTTGGTCCGATCCCACTAATTTATTTCATTCTGGCCATGACCTTGCTGGGAGTCTCTTAGCTCCATTTGGAGGTATCTAAACATCTGGAGTTTTAAGCGCATGACAGGTGCCCAACATAAACTTCTCTGACATCTACGTCCCACAGCAAGAGCAGGCGACTAGGGCGGTTCGGTAACGCTTCGTGTGGTGAGGCCGGCGAGTCTACGCTGATCCGGTAAGTTAATTGCGGCCCTTGTCGTAGTCTGGAAGCGCGACGATCCGCGGCGACAAAAGCGACATATGGCTCTGGACCCGAACTCAACGTGAGATAGGCGTCCCGATAGCCCTTGCGGCGTGCTAACAACTTGCGTACTGACTCCGCCTGATCGCGCGCCGTAAGGTCCGACCGTACGCGATCATAAGTTTGTCCTTTCACCCGGGCATGAACGACGTAGCCATCGTAACCCATGGGCCCTTAACTGCTGTACTAAGCCATCGGCATTACCCTTTGCAGGCTCCGCGGAAATCTGCACCGACCAGCTTTTTGCTCAACCTAGCGTCGTTCGCGGAGCGCACAATTAGATTGGGATTAGCTTGAACATCTGGCCGATCCGCGGCTGAGGTGCTCTGCGCAGAAAATCGCGCCCGACCATCCGGAATGGAGGGAGAGTGATGAACGTATGACTCTGCTAGTGTTGGCTCGACGCTCTGGTTCGCGAGGACGGCCGCCGTTTCTACCGTAGATGCTTTCTGCGGTTCCAAATCGATGGCGGCTTTACACCCGGCGAAAGGGCCGTGAGCTGTCTGGTTGCTTTTGAAATTGCCTTAATTTGTCCAACGTTTTAAACAACCCAGTTCAAACCGTTGCGTCGTTGGACTAAACCGTTCAGGTCAATTCTGTGATTCAAAAGTGGTAGCAACGCGGTTTGTAGTTTGGCTTATGCAGCTCTGGACAGACGATTGGTAATAAATACGCTGGTTGGTAGACTCACAGGTTCGGCTACCGCGCACCCGCCATCTTGAAGTTGTCAAATTCGTTCAGATGCGCCACATTAGGACCTATGACGAGCAACCAAAATCTCGCACAGATGAACGCCGCCCTTGACCCCTCACCAATTCTACAAACCGCTTTCGGTTTTTGGCAGTCTAAGGTCCTGCTCACGGCCGTCGAGTTCGGCGTTTTCACCAAACTCGCAGGTCGCCGTCTCACGGGCGCGGAGCTGGGCGCTGAGTTGCAACTCCACCCGCGCTCCATCGCGGATTTTTTTGACGCTCTGGTCGCCATGAAGTTTCTCGATCGCGAAGGAGATGGCCCGCAGGCGCGGTATTTTAACACACCCGAATGCTCATTGTTCCTCGATGAAGCCAGCCCGCGTTACATCGGAGGCATCCTGATTATGCTCAACGTGCGGCTCTTCAAATTCTGGAACGATCTCCCCGAGGCGTTGCGGACGGGCCGAGCACAGAACGAGATCAAGCACGGTCAGAAGGGCCTGTTTGAAGAACTCTATTCGGATTTGCCCAGATTGGAGCAATTCGTGGGTGCGATGACCGGCCTCTCGCGCATCAACTTCGAGGTGTTCGCGGATAAATTTAACTTCTCGACATACCAGACGCTCTGCGACGTGGGTGGTGCGACCGGTCTGCTGAGCATTGAAGTCGCGAAGAAACACGCGCATCTCAAGTGCGTCAGCTTCGACCTGCCGGCCGTCGAACCGATTGCCAAGAAGCACATTGCCACCGCCGGGTTGGAGCATCGTGTCGGCACTGCATCCGGTGATTTCTTCAAAGACTCGCTGCCAAAGGCGGATGTCATCACGATGGGCATGATTCTGCACGATTGGAATTTGGAGAAAAAGATGCACCTCCTCCGATCGGCCTACGACGCTTTGCCGCCTGGCGGGGCGCTAGTAGCCATTGAAGCGCTGATTGACGACGCCCGCCGGGAGAACGTGCAGGGGCTGTTGATGTCGCTCAACATGCTCATTGAATTTGGAGACGCCTTTGATTATTCCGGTGCCGACTTCCGCAAATGGTGTCGCGAAGTCGGTTTCAAACGCTTTGAAGTCATCCATCTTGCCGGCCCATCAAGCGCGGCGGTGGCTTACAAATAGCCTAACAATCGCGGAAAATTCGACTGTCTTGAACCGGGTCAGAATCCGCTTATGGCTTAACAGAATTACCGAAAGCTCTTGTCGGCCACGTTAGTTGCCTGTGCAAACCGCTTCGGCCGCGCGTGTCACGATTGAATTCTCCTTCGGCTTAACCTTGCCGATTCAGCCAGATGAGAGATCAATCGCCTTCGGTCTTTTCCAGTGACTCCTATGGATCAAGTGGTGCCGGAGGAGGGACTTGAACCGTCACCGGGGTTAACCCCACCGGATTTTGAGTTTAGTTGCTGACGCAACTAAGGGCCGGCGCGTCAAAAAACGGCATCAGCCGTTTCCCCGAGTGGACTTCACTGCTATACCGTCGTCCCTGGGCAGTCTGGTCAGTAAAGCTCGGTCTTCAGGCGCTCGGCATATTTCTCGTTATA
>DATBLC010000417.1:0-81920 GCA_036555515.1 Binatia bacterium | reverse complement strand
GCCACCACCCCGTCCTCTCCATAGGTGGAAATGCCCGCCGGCAGGGCCTGAAAACAACCTTTGCGCTCCTGTGCCCGCGCTCTCCAGGTCTCACCCCTCGGTCGCTGTTTGGTTACTCAATTGTGGACTCCTTAATATATAGAATAATTTCGTTACCCGTAACCTCTCGGCTGGGTCCCGCAACTCGAGAGCCCGGGCCCGAGACCAGAGACTGATTATTACATGTTGGCGATGATCGCGTCACCGAACCCCGAACAACTTACCAGCTTGGCGCCCGGCATGAGCCGCTCGAAATCGTAAGTGACGGTTTTGTTATTCACGGCGCCCTCAATGCCTTTAATGATCAGATCGGCGGCCTCGGTCCACCCCATGTAGCGCAGCATCATCTCACCCGACAGGATAACCGAGCCGGGATTGACTTTGTCGAGATCGGCATACTTGGGCGCGGTGCCATGGGTCGCTTCAAAAACGGCGTGGCCGCTGTCGTAGTTGATATTCGCGCCGGGCGCGATACCGATGCCGCCGACCTGGGCCGCCAGCGCATCGGAAAGATAGTCGCCATTCAGGTTCATGGTTGCGATCACGTCGTAGTCTTTGGGGCGGATAAGCACGAACTGCAAGGTCACGTCGGCGATGGAATCCTTGAGCATCAGCTTGGATTTCCATTTACCGTCACCATGGGTCGGCCAGAGTTTGAGCGACTCTTCGACTTCTTTTTTAATGTCATTTTGCTGCGCCGGCGACATCATGGCGAAACCGGGGTCCACCGCCTTGGCGTTTGCCTCTACGGTAATATCGGGCTTGGCTTCTTTGTTGCCCAAGACCCACGATTCACGCTCGGTTACGACGTTGTTGCGAAATTCCCGTTTGGCGAGGGTGTAAGCCCATTCGGCGAAGGCGCCCTCGGTGTACTTCATGATGTTGCCCTTGTGGACGAAGTTGATGTTCTTGCGCTGATTCGCAAGGGACCATTGAATCGCCGCCCGCACCAGTCGCTCCGTCCCCTCGACGGAAACCGGCTTCACACCGATGCCCGCGCTATTTGGAAAACGAATCTTGGCATACTCTTTAGGGAAGTTTTCTTTCAGCAGTGTTTTGAATTTCTTATTTTCTTCCGTACCGTTAGGGAACTCGATCCCGGTATAGATGTCCTCGGTATTTTCCCGGAAGACCACCATGTTGACGTATTCCGGATGGCGTAGCGGCGACGGCACACCGTTGAAATAGCGCACCGGCCGTTGGCAAACGTACAAGTCGAGCAACTTGCGCAGGGCAACGTTTAACGAAGTCATGCCGCCGCCGATGGGGGTCGTAAGCGGGCCTTTGATGCCGACGAGAAATTCCGTAAAGGCCGCGACGGTTTCGTCGGGCAACCAGTCGTTGAACAATTTAAAAGACTTCTCGCCGGCGTAAACCTCCATCCAGCGAATTTTCTTCTTTCCGCCGTAAGCCCTCTGAACGGCGGCGTCGAAAACCCGCACCGACGCGCGCCAGATATCGCGCCCGGTGCCGTCGCCTTCGATAAACGGAAGGATCGGATTGTCGGGAACCTGAAGCTTGCCGTTGGCTCCCATGGTTATTTTCGCCCCGTCGCTTGGAACTTTGACGTCTTTATACTGTGCCATAATCTCCTCACGCGCAAAAATAGCCTAAGGGCGCGTTTGGATACTCGTCACCCTTAGGCTATTTATTGTAAAGTTTTACCGGTTCGAGCAAATTTATCCGATAAACCGGATCGAGTCAAGGCGCCTAACTACTCGTTTTTCTTTTGTTCCAGCCACTTTTCAAGGTAACGTCCAGCGACCTCTCTACCGCCCAAACCAAAAGCCAGCGCCAACGCCAGGCAAACCGCGCCAAATACCAAAATGAATGCCCAGATGACGATCTCGGAGGCGATATCGAGTATTTCAAAGATGCCGGCGACGACGAAAACCGCCGTGCCGATATAAGCGGCGCGCCCGAGAGACTCGGCTTGCTCCAATCCGGCATTGGCGCAGGAGGTACGGGTAACGCTTTCGAGGAAATTCGCGAAGTATAGACCGAGAATCAATGTCACCAGAGCCGCGACGATCTTGGGGATGTATAGATAGATGGTATGCAGCGTATCGGTGGCGCCGCTCAGATTTAGCGTCTCCAAAGTCGTAACGATGGCGATTAAAAAGAGAAACCAGAACACCAACAGCCCCAGCAGCTCGGAGGGTGTTTGTTTGATGCCGCCACGCTCCAGGACCTGGTTGATGCCGGCGCGCCCGGCCAGGCCATCGAAATGCATGAGCCTGAGCAGGCGCACGACGATACGCTGGATGATGTTGCAAAACACCCAACCCAAAAAAATGATTGCGCCAGCGATCAAGAGGTTGGGCAAAAACACCGCTATCTTCGTAATAAAAGCGTCCCAAAAGCCCGTGACCGTAACGACGGGGTTCATGTTTTCCTCCTTGAAATACCCACCACGGCGCACACCTTCATGTCAGCAAGCTACCGCAATAACCCGGTCATTGGTGATTTAGCTTCGAACCTAGAGGATGGAAGATGGCGATCTTCGATCCTCCATTCTCAATATTCTCAATCTTCGATTAATTAGGAATACACACGCCGCCCGTCTCGCCTCCGAGATCCTTTGAGCAGCCTGCACACAGCGCTACTCAGCCAAACGCCGTTATTCACTAAATGGGGTAGCGTGTCCTAATTGTCAACACCGCGGCGCTGCGGTTAATATTGTCAACGCTTGAATCGCCGCGCCGGGCTCTCTATAGTTCGGTGAAATCATTTTTCACCCGCGTGAAAATCACCGATACCTCAGGACTTGACGTTGCGCATAACCGTTCATCAGCTTGCCAAAGCCTACGGATATTTCTGGGCGCTCAGGGATCTGGAGATCCAGGTCGCCGCCGGCGAACGCATCGCCCTGCTCGGCCCCAACGGCGCGGGCAAAACCACACTGTTGAGATTACTGGCCGGCCTCATCTATCCGACCCGCGGCGAAATCCGCTTCGATGACGCGCCGCTAACGCGCCAGTCTGCCCGCGAGCGCGCCGCCATCGGCCTGCTCTCGCCCGGCGAGCATCTTTATGACAACCTCACGGCACGCGAAAATCTCGAGTTCTTCACCGCCCTTTACAACAAGCAACCCGACCCAACCCCGATGGATGATACCATCGGGGCGACCCTCGAGTCGGTGGGGCTTGCGCGTTGGGCCGGCGAATACGTCGGCGCGCTATCCAGTGGCATGAAATGCCGTCTCTCCGTCGCCAAATGGAAACTGCTCAATCCGAAACTCCTGCTGTTGGACGAGCCCTACGGTGTCCTTGACGGCGGCGGCGTCAATCTATTGGAAGACTTCCTCAAAGCACAATCGGAGCAAGGGAGCGTAGTCGTCATAGCATCCCATCACGTCGCCCGTGTTCTCAGCCTTTGCACCCGCGCCATGATCCTGGAGCACGGCAAACTCATCTTTGACGAAACGCGCCGCGAGCCCTGGGACAGCTTCGCCCGCGCCTTCGGCGCTTTTATGCCGGGCAGCAACCGATGAACCTTTTGCGCCAGACTCTTCTGTTACTGCGTAAAGACCTGCTATTGGAGATGCGCCGGCATGAAAGCCTCATGACGATGTTTTTCTTCGGCGCGCTGCTGCTTTTTGTCTTTAATTTTTCTTTCGAGCTTTCGCCGGGGCGGGTGAGCGAGCTGGCACCGGCGCTGCTCTGGTTGGCCTTTCTCTTCACCGGCACCCTCGGCTTGACCCAACTCTTCGAAGCGGAGCGCGGCAACCACTGCCTCGACGCATTACTGATGTCACCCATCGACCGGGGCGCCCTCTTTCTGGCCAAGACTTGTTTCAACATCGTGTTGATGGTGCTCGTGGAGTTGGTCGTCATGCCGCTCTTCTGGATTCTATTCAGCCTGCCTTCATGGCAGCCGCTGCCGGCGCTTTTTCTGATCGTCTTTCTCGGCACCATAGGATTCTGCGTGCTCGGGACGATCCTCGCCGCCGTGACCCTCAAGGCCCGTGCCCGTGAGCTATTGCTGCCGCTGGTGTTGTTTCCGCTGATGGTTCCGGTAATTCTTGCGACCATCCGCTGCATGGAAGCGCTGCTTCGGCTCGGCGAATTGGGCGACGCGCTGCCCTGGTTGCGTCTTCTCATCGGATTTGATGTGATATTTTTGACCGTAGGAATTTTAATTTTCGACTGGGTCGTGGACGTTTGACGATCAAATGACGATGCTCCAAGTTACCGGAAAAAAGCCCAAAGGAATTCTCGGCGCAGCAACCCTGGTATTTATCTTTGCCGGGCTCTACTGGGGACTGGTCAAAGCGCCGCCGGATGCCTATCAGGGCGACTCCCAGCGTATCATGTATCTCCACATCCCGAGCATTTTGACCGCCTACCTCTCCTTTTTTTTGGTCTTCATCGGCAGCTGCCTCTATTTATGGAAAAGGGAGAAGCGGGATGATAATCTGGCCCATGCTGCCGCGGAGATCGGCGTTCTGTTTACTGCCCTGACGATTATCGAAGGCTCCATCTGGGGCCGCCCCACCTGGGGAGTTTGGTGGACCTGGGACGCGCGTTTGACGCTCACGGCGATTTTGCTCTTGATATTCATCAGCTATTTGATGCTGCGCGCGCTGGTGGAGGACGAGTCCCGGGCCGCCTCGGCGGCGGCGATTTTGGGAATAATCGGATTTCTCGATATTCCGCTGATTCATATGTCGGTTTATTGGTGGCGCACGCTGCACCAGCCGCCGTCGATTTTGCGCCCAGATAAGGTGCCCTGGGAAAATATCCATCCGGAATTGTTGACCGCGCTGGTGATCAATTTTGTCGCGTTTCTGCTGCTTTATTTTTACTTGTTGTCCTATCGCTTGCGGCTTTCCGAAATGCGCGAAGAGATCAAATCCCGACGCATGAACTGAGGGGACGATGGCTATGTGGGAATACGTTATTCTGGCCTATGGGATAGTGTGGGGCGCGATTCTGCTCTACACGCTTTCGTTGAAGCGGCGCTGCCGCGCAGCGGAAAACGAGCTCCAGCGCCTCGGCGCTCGGAAGGAGACTTGACACTATGCAAAGGCGTAAGCGCTTTTTGATCGGCGCGCTGGTCATAGTCGGCGCGCTGTCCTACATAATGTACGGCGGCATGCAGGAGGCGATGGTTTACTTTAAGATGCCTTCGGAGCTCAAAGCCGAAGAGAGCAGCTCCAGGGACAAATTTTTGCGCATGGGCGGCATGGTGGTTAAAGGCTCGCTGCAAGCGGACGTGAAAAACCTGACCTACAGATTCGACCTGAGCGACGGGACGGCGTCGATTCCAGTCTTTTTTAAAGGTATTCCTCCCGATCTTTTTACCGAAGGAAAGGGCGCGGTGGTCGAAGGCCGGATCGGCGCCGACGGCGTTTTTCAAGCGACGACGATCATGGCTAAGCATGCCGAGGAATATAGCCCCCACAGCGACGGCAAGGAAGGCTATCCGAACAGCTTCGTTCCCGCCCAAGAATCAACGAAAAAGTGACAGCTACCGTCGGCCATAGCAGTATCGTCCTGGCACTTGTCTGCGCGCTGTGGGGTGTATTAAGCCCCATACTCAGCGCGCGGCTCGGCCACGAGCGTTATTTTGCCGCCGCCCGCGCGGCCATTCTCGGCCAATTTCTACTGGTGACACTGGCGGCGGCTTCGTTGATCTTCGCCCTCGTCACCGTCGATTTTTCAATCCGCTACGTCGCTTTCAATACCACGAGGGCGACCCCGATTTACTACCGGATCACCGGACTCTGGGGTGCCCTCGAGGGCTCATTGCTGCTCTGGGAGTGGATTCTGATTATATTCTCCGCCATCGTCACCTGGGTCTATAGCCAACGCCACCGTGACCTAATGCCCTGGGTGTTGATGATCTTCTCCATTGTCTCGGCGTTTTTTCTCGCCGTAATTGCCTTCGTCTCCAACCCTTTTGAAATTATCACGCCGGTTCCGCCCGATGGGCGCGGCCTCAATCCGCTCCTCGAAGACGCCAATATGATGACCCATCCGCCGCTGCTCTACACCGGTTTCGTCGGCCTGACGGTGCCCTACGCCTTTGCCATGGCCGCGCTCATTCTCGGTAAGGTAGACGAAGCCTGGATCGTCACCACCCGGCGCTGGACGATCACCGCCTGGTTTTTTCTCACCGCCGGCAATCTCGTCGGCGCCTGGTGGTCCTACCATGTATTGGGCTGGGGTGGTTACTGGGCCTGGGACCCGGTGGAAAACGCCGCCTTCATGCCCTGGCTGCCGGCTACGGCGTTTTTGCATTCGGTTCAGGTGCAGGAGCGCCGGCGCATGCTGAAAGTCTGGAATCTCTCCCTGATCATCATCGCCTTCAGCCTGACCATCTTCGGCACGTTTCTTACGCGCTCGGGTATTCTGTCATCGATTCATGCGTTTTCTTCCGGCCCGGTTGGAACCGTCTTCCTCGGCTTTCTCGCTTTCGTGCTGTTCGGTTCTTTCGGTCTTCTCGCCTATCGCTCGGAGATCCTCAAGGGCCAACCGGAGCTCGATTCGATGGTCAGCCGCGAGTCCGCCTTCATGCTCAACAACATCGTGTTGGTCTCGGCGCTCTTTACGATTTTTCTCGGCACCATCTTCCCGCTAATCTCAGAAGCGGTGGCCGGGGTTCAAGTCAGCGTCGGCGCGCCGTACTTCAACTCTGTTATCGTACCGATCTTCCTCTTTTTAGTATTTCTCATGGCTGTGGGGCCGATGATTGCGTGGCGGCGCGCCAGTTGGGATAACATCCAACGCAACTTCCTCTGGCCGGCAGTCGCCTCTTTTCTATTCGCGCTTGCCCTCTTCGCCTGGAAGGTACGCGACTTTTTGCCGCTGCTCGGTTTTACTTTGCTCTCCTTCGTGGTTTTCTCGATGCTCTACGATACCGGGCTGGCATTGCGCGCGCGCCGGCGCATCGCCGGCGAAGGCGTTCTCGGCGGCTTGATTACCTTGATTCGCCGCAATCAGAGACGCTATGGCGGCTTTGTCGTTCATCTGGGCGTGGTCTTAATCATTTTGGGCATCGCCGGTTCCATGACCTATAGCCTGGAGCGCGAGGCCACCCTCGGCCTCAACCAGAGTCTTAGCGTGGGCGATTACCGAGTGCTATTCGAGGGGTTACGCGGCACACAGCAGCCGACCCATTTTCGCGTCGAAGGCAGCTTTCGGGTTTATCGTCGAGAGCAAGACCAAGGATTGCTCCAACCGGCCCTCAAATTTTTTCCTGCCCAACAATCTCCCATCGGCCGGGCGGTGCATCAAAGCAGCCTGAGCGAAGATATTTATCTAATCCTGTCGGGATTCAGCGAGATCGACCGTAATCAAGCAACTCTCAAAGTCCTGGTGCGCCCTCTGGTGGTCTGGATGTGGATCGGCGGTTTCATCATCACCCTGGGCACACTGATCTGCATTTTGCCATTGGGCAAAACCCCGCAGCAAGAAACTTGAACTATCAAAGCGAATGCGGATTCGGGACGGACTTGGGAATGCACGGCGGAGTCGGCAATTTGAACTTTGGGATCTGCTATTGCGAGCGTAGCGAGGAGCAGGCATGCTCTGGCGAAGGCTAGTTATTACGGCGGCAATCATTGCCCCGCTGCTCGCGCTTTTCGCTTATGGCTTCATACGCGACGCGCGCTATATCCACTCACCGCTCATCGCCAAACCGGCCGCGCCTTTTACGGTCACGCTGTTCGACGGTACGACGTTGAGCCTGGAAAGTCTCAGAGGCAAAGCAGTGTTTTTAAACTTTTGGGCCTCCTGGTGCCCTCCCTGCCGCGCCGAAGCCAGAGACCTTGAAAGCGCCTGGCGGAAAGTCAAAGACGCAAACGTCGTGTACGTCGGCGTCGCGGTTCAAGACACGGAGGAAAACGCGCGCGCCTTCTTAAAAGAATTCGATATTACCTATCCCAACGGGCGCGACGAGAGCGGCAGAATTTCAGTCGACTACGGCGTGTGGGGAATTCCCGAGAGTTTTTTCATCGACCCCGAGGGGCGCATCACTTACAAACACACCGGCGGCATCCGCGCCGCGCTGGTCGAAGCCAAGTTGGCCGAGGCTGTCAAAGGCATCGTCACCGCCCAAGAAGGCAAGGGCGAATATCAACAAGTACGCTGACGCCGTTAAATATTCTATGATGATTGCCCGACGTGGTCTAAAAGTTCTCTTATCCGTCATTCCCGCGCAAGCCGGAATCCAGCGTTCTTTTAATTCCCTGGATTCCGGCTCGCGCTCGCTTTCCACTCGCTTGGCCGGAATGACTGCGGTAGCTTCGGTTGCTGTATTCCTGCTCCTTACCGTTAACAATCCCCTTCACGCGGCTGTCGCTCCCGACCTCGAAGACCAAACGCGCGCCCTCGCCGCGGAGCTTCGCTGCGTGGTTTGCCAGAATCTCTCGGTGGCCGATTCTCCTTCGGAAATGGCGCAGCAAATGCGAGCCATCGTGCGCGAGCAGCTCCAGGCCGGCAAGACGCCGGAACAAGTCAAAGACTTTTTTGTGTCGAAGTACGGCGAATGGGTCTTGCTAAAACCCAAAACCAGTGGCTTTGGACTCCTGCTCTGGCTGCTTCCTTATCTGGCTCTGGGCGCCGGCGTCATCATCGCGCTGTGGATTATCCGGCGCTGGACACGCCGAAAAGCCCAGCCGGCGCCCAACCTGGTCCCCGGAGATATGGAGCGGGTCCGCAGTGAGATTCTACGCGACGACTTCGAGCGCGCCGAGAGCGAAGACACGAGCCCGCGCGCCGAACTGCTGCGCGAAGGGGCGCGCCTGCGCGCCGAGCTGCGCGAGCTAGAGTTCGATTTTCAGGCGGGCAAACACTCCCAAGCCGATTTCGTGGCGCTCACTAGCGAGATCGAAAATAAGGCCGCCGTGGTGATGGCAAAACTTGACGCCCTGCCGTCGCCGGCCATCGTGAGCTCCGCCAAGGAAAAGAAGCCGGTTCAGGGACCGGCAAAAATTACCGAGCAGAACCGGCGCCGCTTGCGCGGCTGGCAACTGGCCGCGGGTGGAAGCTTTTTGTTGCTCTTCGGCCTAGCGTTGGGAATCTTTTTGACGCAATCATTGCGCCCGCGCATGTCGGAACAGGACACGATGACCGGTGATTTTATGACCGGTACGAGCGGCGGCGCTTCGGCGGCGTTGCTGCAGGAAGGAAAGCAAGCCTTCGCCAAGCAGGAATTCGCCAAGGCCATCGAGGCTTTCAAACAAGTGTTGACGCAGGAGCCGAACCAGCCAGAAGCCCACGCCTACATGGGATTTATTCTAGTCCAGGCCGGGCACGGCGATGGCGCGCTGATGGCGTTCGAAAAGGCATTGGCGGCGGCGCCGAACTTTCCCATGGCCCTGTGGGGTAAAGGCATGGTCCTGTACCAGGACAAAAAGGATTATCCCGGCGCTAGGGTAGTTCTAGAAAAACTCTTGCAATTGATGCCGCCAGGTGAAGAACGCAACGAAGTCATCAAGGTACTCGCGGAAATCCCGGCCGCGGGAGCGCCGTCACAAAAGGCGCCAGTCGCGCCGGCAACAGCGAGCCCGGGTCAGACCCTTTCCGGGAAGATTACCGTCGATGCCAAACTGAAGGACAAGATCGACACTCAAGCCGCGCTCTTCATTATCGCGCGGCCGGCGGGCGGCGCCGCCGGCCCGCCGCTCGCGGTCAAGAAGATCGACAAACCGACGTTTCCGCTCTCGTACTCGCTCGGCCAGGAAAACGTCATGATGCAGGGGACGCCCTTCGCCGGAAAGATCAACATCGCTGTCCGCCTCGACAAGGACGGCAACGCCATGACCCGCGAAGCGGGCAACCTCGTCGGCGACTACAAGAAAAATCCCGTCGAAGTCGGCTCGCAAAACGTCGACATCATCCTCGACCAAATCACCCAGTAAGCGAAAACCCTTGGGTCTTTTTCGTTAAATGCTCGACCCCAACGCGCATTGAGCCCGGATTCCGCAGTTGCGCTCAGCAGGAAGCGCGAGGCGGCACCCTTTCGTAGCAAAGTCTCAGCCAAAGGCTGATCCGCCTGTGGCGGAGATGCCGTCTGCCTCTGAGCAAACATCGATCAGCGGTGCTTGGATGAAACGTTAAAGCTCGTGACAGCGCAGTGCGTAAGCGCGAAATGACTTTGGAATTTATCAGTCGGACGCCTTCGCTACTCCAGGGTTCCACCTCGCGCTTGTGGATCTATCGTTTAACTGCAGAATCCGGGTTGAGTCAGTCTAAGTTCGCTACGTACCTCTCGAAGGTAGACAAAATCAAACCGCAATCGACAGAGTTCCCTGGGAGGAGCTCAGGCAATTCGTTTTCCGGCTTTCGGAAAAGAATTGCAGTGGCAATTACTTCCTTCATTGACTGTGACGCTCGCCGAACGGCTCATAATTACCAAGAATGAGAGACCAATATTACGCTCCTGGAGGCTCGATAACGCACGATCGGCGCTTGGTTAATAGCTTTGATCACCCCGAAGTCGCGTGGATTGGGCGGTTTCCCCGGAAGACCCCCGGTCAAAATGGGAACTTTGTGCAAATCAGCTGAAAGAATCGTCAGCTGCGACAAGTGTAGCGACCGCGCGGATGACTTTGCCGAAACTGACGGCCTTCTTCAGCACCCGTCAAAATATATATGGTAGACTTGCGCCTTTACTTGATCGCTTCGGCTTTCTTTAACTCTTCGATGCGCTCCGGGCTTAAGCTTAATATTTCGCCGAAGATGTAGTCGTTGTGGGCGCCGATCCAGGGGGCCGGACGAGCGGCGTTGGCGGCGGAGAGCGATGGGATGCCCGGCAGCCCGTGATGAGTGATTTTTCCCCAGGGTTCAGCCTCGGTCTCGACGATATGGCCTCGCGCACGAAGATGGATGTCATGAAAGAGATCTTCACCTGATGACGGGATGCCGGCGGCGATTCCCGCTTCTTGGAGCAAGCGGAAGGCTTGCCGCGCCGTGCACCTGCGCGTCCACTGCGCAAGCAATTGATCCAATTCGGCGCGATGCGCTTTGCGCCCCTCCTCGGCAGCGAATTTTGCGTCGGCGGCCCAGGACGATGGGCCAATGACGCGCACCATGTTTTGCCATTCCGTATCGCCGGCGCAGGCGATGATGATCCAGTTGTCGTCGCCGCGGCAGGGATAACAGCCATAGGGAATATAGATCTCGCCAAGGATTTCTCGATATCCCATCGCATTCCATTCGTTGCCGTTGACGGTGTAGTCGAGAATTGCCGGCCCCATCATGGAGCCCTGCGCTTCAAGCATCCCCGCTTCGATGAATTGGCCCTTGCCGGTGCGCTGTTTGTATTCGAGGGCGGCGAGCACGCCCACCGCCATCGTGATCGCGCCGACCCGGTCCGGCCAGGCGATCTTGCAGCGGGTCTCCATCGGTGAATCCGGATAGCCCCACAGCCGCATGATGCCCGTGTAGGCGAGTAACTGCCAGCCCCAGGCAACCCATGACTTCAGCGGGCCGGTGAGTCCCCAGCCAGGCATCACGGCTTGCACGATCCCGGGGTTGACCTGTTGCAGCGCGGCAAAACTGAAGCCCAATCGTTCCAGCACACCGGAGCTAAAATTGTCCACCACAACATCGGATACCGCGACCAACCGCTTGAAAAGTTCTTTGCCTTCAGAATGGCGCAGATTAAGGGTGCCACCGAGCTTGGCGCGGTTCATACAAGCATGCACCGCAGCTTCGCGCTCCTTGCTCGGGATCATGGCCGTCTCGATTTTAACCACCTCCATGCCGTAGTACGCCAGTATCTCAGTGCCCAGCGGCCCGGCATATTGCTGGGTGAGATCAGCCATGCGCAAGCCGTCGAGCATGGGACGACGCGCGCGCTCGGTAGTGAAATTGGATGAATCAGCGCGCCTCGGAAGGCGCTCAAGCTCCGCGACAATCTCCTGCCAGTGCTGATTCAAAAGCGGCGCGGGACGTCTGACGCGCATCGGCGTCAAAGAAAGTCGCAAGGGATACCCCGGTGCCGTGTATCGTCCGATGACCGGATGCTCGAGTTCTTGCATCCACTGGCGCGCGCGGTTCTGTCCGCAGTTCACGAACTGGCCGATGGTATTGAGCGGCGCCGCCGCGAGATGGCGCGCTTGCGCCTCGTTGGCAAATTCATCGGCGCTGAACTGTTCGATAAAGGCGGCGAAGGCTTCTGCGACTTCATCGGCGTGGGCATCGCGATAGCGCGGATTTTCCCACTCGGACCCCGCCAGCGATTTATCCGTCATCCAGTTCTGCGCGAACTCGCGCCACATATGCGGCATGTTCGTCGTGAAATGAACGTAGCGCCCGTCTTTGCAGCGGTAGATGTTTGTCCCCGCGCCGCCGTAGGCTTTGCCGCCGGGCCGTCGTTCCAGGCGATTCTCGCGGCTGTAGCGGGCGATGGAACTGCTATTGGTAAACGTCAGCGCCTCTTGCAGCGACATATCGATACGCTGTCCCGCACCGGTCTCACGTGCGTGGCGCGCCCCAGCGAGGGCAAGCGCCGCTGCCACGGCACCCGCCATCTGATAGGCAAGATGGCTTGGCGCGGTGCATTGGCCTTTTTTATCGTCGCCCTGGCCGAAAAGAAACCCGCCCGTCGCGTTGGCGATGGCGTCGCTGCCTTTGTAATTGCGATACGGGCCGGTGCGCCCAAAGGGCGTCAGCGAGACGGTGACCAGATGTGCGAAGTCTTGCTTGAATCGGTCATCCGTAAAACCCCATCTTTCGAGACAACCTAGTACGGTCGCTTCGACCAGAAGATTCGCCGATGCCAAAAGCCTGGAAAATATCTCCCGGTCCGAGCTGTTTTGAAGATCGAGAGCGATACTCCGCTTATTGGTGTTTGCGTGGATGAAGGCGAGACTGCGCTCGGGATGCTTGATATTGCCAGCGAATGGCGGCAGCAGCCGGTTGGGATCGCCGCCCGGTGGCTCGACCTTGATTACATCGGCGCCGAGGTCGGCGAGCCAGCGGGTCGCATAAGACGCGGGGATATCACCCATCTCGATCACCCGGAGGTGGCCGAGCGCCGAATCCTCTCTAGTGTTCTCGTCTCCTGGCAACTCTCTATCTCCTGACGAAGAACTTAACCGCAAAGAACGCAAAAGTATGAATGCCACTCCGGGCAAGCTGGCGATCGTTTGCGCGAAAAATCAACGGCTCTGGATGCCCGCTTTCGCGGGCATGACGGTGGGAGGGGCACCGAACCAGCGGGACACGATACCAGCTCCTTTTGGACTATGTATCTTCTTTCGATTTTGTATCCTTTGCGCTCTTTGCGGTTAAATCTCTCTTCTTAGTTTATCTATTTAGATCGACGACCACCCGGCCGCGAATTCCGCCTTTCAGTATCTGACCAAATTTCCCCTCCAACTCTGCCAACGAACACTCCGAGACCAACTCGCCGCCGAGGTCGAGCCGCCATTCACTGGCCAATTTTTGCCAGGCCATGTTACGCGCGCGCATCGGCACTTCCACCGAATCCACGCCCAGCAGGCTGACGCCGCGTAGAATAAACGGAAACACATTGACGTTGAGGTCGACGGACATGGCGTTGCCACAGGCGGCCACTAGTCCACCGTATTTCGCCGTTTTGAGCGCGGTGGCGAGGATATTGCCGCCCACGGTGTCGACCACGCCGGCCCAGCGCGCTTTTTGTAGCGGCCGGCCCGACGTATCATTGGCTTCTTCCCGCGAAATGATCCCCTTGGCGCCGAGCCGTTTGAGAAATGCCTCTTCGTTAGTCTTGCCGGTGGCGGCAACAACGTTGAAACCGAGATTCGCGAGAATACCCACCGCGACGCTACCGACGCCACCGGTGGCACCAGTGACGAGAACTTCTCCCTGATCTTTGCTAAGTCCCCCGGCGAGGAGCCGCAGCACGCACAAGGCGGCGGTGAGTCCCGCGGTGCCATAGGCCATACTATCCCGCAGCGACAAACCTTGAGGTGGCTTAACGGCCCAAGCCGCGGGAATACTGATATACTGGCCGAAGCCGCCGGCTGTGTTCATACCGAGATCGAACCCGGTCACGACCACAGGCTCGCCGACGCTGAAGGAAGTGGTCGTACTGTCGACTACGGTGCCGGCGGCATCGATGCCGGGTGTATGCGGATATTTTCGCGTCACCCCTTTGTTGCCCGTCGCCGACAACGCGTCCTTATAGTTGAGCGATGAATACTTGACTTCGATGATCAATTCCCCGGCGGGCAGTTCGCTCAACGGCCGTTGTTTGATTTCCCGGACAAATGTTTTTTCCGCGGTCTCCGAGACCACCAGCGCTTTGAAACTTTGCGGTAAAGCCATGCTAATTGCTCCTGCGTCGTTTAATCTTCCACTTAGATAATCTGCGGCCTAACTGCAAGACCTACGGCAACATGAGCGGTTCGAAAGTCAAGGCTCAAAGTTCAAGGTTTCCTTTCCTTTCAGTCATTCAAGACGTCTGAGAATTCGGCCGCAGTGGCGCTAAGCGGCTTGCAATCGGTGGCGCGCTCGTTGCAGAGTGGAAAGGGAGGATAAACCAATGGCACAGGAGAAAACCGGCGGGCTCGCCGGCATCATCGCCGGCAACACCGCCATCGCGACCGTTGGCAAAGAAGGTAAAGGCCTCACCTACCGCGGCTATTCAATCTACGACCTCGCCGAGCACTCCACCTTTGAAGAAGTCGCTTATCTATTGATTTGTGGACGGCTCCCAACCCGGGGCGAACTCAACGACTATAAGGCACGGCTGGTAAGTCTAAGAGCGCTGCCGGCGCAGGTCAAGACGGTCCTGGAACAGATCCCCAAGGGTGCTCATCCGATGGACGTTATGCGCACCGGCTGTTCAATGCTCGGCGCGCTAGAACCGGAGGAGCCTGGGCGCAATCAAATCGCCATAGCCAATCGGCTGACCGGCTGCTTCAGCGCTATGCTGCTCTATTGGCATCACTTCGCAACTGAAGGAAAACGCATCGAAACCGAAACCGACGACGACAGCACCGCCGGACACTTCCTGCACTTGCTGCACCAGAAAAAGCCCGATGAGCTCCATCGCCGCGCCGTCGACGTGTCGCTGATTCTTTACGCAGAGCATGAATTTAACGCGTCCACTTTCACCGCCCGCACCATAGCGTCGACGCTGCCGGATTTTTATTCCGCGGTCACCGGCGCCATCGGCGCGCTGCGCGGTCCGCTGCACGGCGGCGCCAACGAGGCGGCCATGGAGCTGATCGAGCAATTTAAGACGCCCGATGATGCCGAAAAAGGGCTGCTCGAAATGATGGCCGCCAAAAAACTCATCATGGGTTTCGGCCATCGCGTTTACAAGATCTCCGATCCCCGCTCCGACGTCATCAAAGCCTGGTCGAAAAGGCTCGGCGCGGCGTCCGGCGACGAGCGGTTATTCCCGGTATCGGAGCGCATTGAGCAGGTCATGCGCCGCGAGAAGAAGCTCTTTCCGAATTTGGACTTCTACAGCGCCAGCGCCTATCACTTCTGCGGCATACCCACGGTGATGTTCACGCCGCTGTTCGTCGTCTCGCGCATCACCGGTTGGGCCGCCCATATCATCGAACAGCGCGCCGACAACCGGCTCATCCGTCCCAACGCTGACTACATCGGCCCGGAGCCGCGGCCTTTCACGCCGATCGATAGCAGATAAACTTTTTGTTAAGGTTCAAAGTTCAACGTTCTCTCCCCCACCTTGAACTTTGAACCTTGACCGAAACGACTCTTATGAGCACGACGATTTCCAACATTAGGCCAGAACCCGACGAGATCATCGTCCGGCTCGCCGATTATGCGGCCAACTATGTTCCCGAGGGCAACGAAGCCCTCGAAACCGCGCGCTACGATTTCATCGACACCCTCGGTTGCGGCTTGCTCGCGCTGCATTATCCAGAGTGCGTAAACCGTTTGGGTCCCATCGTCCCCGGCGCGACTCTAGTAAACGGCGCGCGGATTCCGGGAACGGACTGGCAATTGGAGCCGGTTCACGCAGCGTTCAACATCGGCGCGATGATCCGGTGGCTCGATTACAATGACACCTGGCTAGCCGCTGAGTGGGGGCATCCTTCGGATAATCTGGGGGGCATACTCGCCCTCGCCGATTATCTCTGCCGGATCAAACAACGGTCCCTGATTGTCCGCGACTTGCTCCACGCAATGATCAAGGCGCACGAGATTCAAGGGATACTCGCTCTGGAAAACAGCTTCAACCGCGTCGGTATCGACCATGTCATACTCGTCAAAGTGGCAACCACCGCCGTCGCCACGGCCATGCTCGGCGGACATCGCCGGCAAATCGTCAGCGCGTTGACCAACGCGTGGACCGATGGCGGAACTTTACGTGAATATCGCCATGCGCCCAACACCGGCCCGCGCAAGTCCTGGGCCGCAGGCGATGCCACCAGCCGCGGCGTGCGTCTCGCGCTCATGGCGATGCTGGGAGAGATGGATTACCCGACGGCGCTTTCGGCCAAAGGCTGGGGCTTCTACGACGTGTTCTTCAAAGGCAAGCCATTTGCACTTCGCCGGACGCTGGGCTCTTACGTGATGGAGAACGTGCTATTTAAAATATCCTATCCCGCCGAGTTTCACGGCCAGACCGCGGTGGAATGCGCGATCCGGCTTTATCCGGACGTGCATGAGCGGCTCGAAGAAATAGAGCGGGTCGTCATTACCACGCAGGAGTCGGCGGTGCGCATCATCGACAAGACCGGACCGCTGCATAATCCGGCGGACCGGGATCACTGCATCCAATATATGACCGCCGTTGGCTTGATCTTCGGCGCACTCGGTGCCGACCACTATGAAGATAGGATTGCCCGCGACCCGCGCATCGACATGCTGCGCGACAAGATCGTGGTCATCGAAGACGCGCGCTATTCGCGCGACTACCTCGACCCGGAGAAGCGCTCGATAGCGAACTCCGTCCAGGTTTTCTTTAAGGACCATTCGTGCACCGAAAAAATCACCGTGGAATATCCCATCGGCCACCGCCGCCGCCGGGGCGAAGGCATGCCCCTGCTGATGAAAAAGTTCGAGGCCAATCTCGCCTCGCGCTTTACCCCTGAACAGTGCAAAGAGATCATCGAGCTTTGCGTGAACGCAGATAAACTGCTGGCCACGCCGGTCGACAAGTTTATGGATATGTTCGTCGCCAAGTCAGTGGCGCAGTCTAGAGTCTAGGGTGGACGTCCAGAGTTTGGTCGGAAATCCAAACTCCAGACTCTGGACGCACTAGACAACGGAAATAGAGAGCCAGGCGTTAGATCAACAGAGGTAAACCATGACCCCTCGACAAGTGCTCCGACAGTTACTCAAACGCGACAAGCTACTCGTCGCCCCCGGCTGTTTCGATGGTCTCTCTGCGCGCCTCGTGGAAGAGGGGGGCTTCGAAGCGGCCTACTTGAGCGGTGGCGCTTTGGCCCGCAGCATGGGCATTCCCGACATCGGTCTGGTTACGATGTCGGAAGTGATGGAGCGCGCCGCGCAGGTGACCTCGGTCGTGAATATTCCAGTCATCGCTGACGCCGACACCGGTTATGGCAACGCCGTCAACCTCGTGCGCACCGTGCGCGAATACGAGCGCGCCGGCGTGGCGGCGATCCATGTCGAAGATCAGATCACGCCCAAACGCTGCGGCCATCTGGATGGCAAGGAAGTCATCTCCCTGGCGGAAATGGAGCAAAAACTGCGCGCCGCGCTGGCCACCCGCACCGATCCCGATTTCTGCGTCATCGCCCGCACCGACGCCCGCGGCGTGCACGGCTTCGACGACGCCATCAACAGAGGCCGCGCATTCGCCAAGCTCGGCGTCGATGCTGTATTCGTTGAGGCGCCACAATCCGAAGCGGAATTGGCTGAAATTCCGCGCGCCATTACCAACGTGCCCCTGCTGGTTAATGTTTTCAAAGGCGGTAAGACACCGATGCTCCCCATTAAACGCTTGGAAAAGATGGGCTACCGTATCGCAATCTATCCGTCGGAGACGCAGCGGGCGGCAATCCATGCCATGAGACGGGTGTTGAGTCTGCTCAAGCGCGATGGGACAACCGAAGCGATGGACGCCGAGTTGACGACGTTCAAAGAGCGCGACCAGGTCGTCGCTCTCGACGAATGGCAAAGTATCGAACGGAAGTTTCTCTCGGCAGAGTCGGAATAGTTTTACTGTCTCGGATCCCGCCTCTGGCGTTCGAGACCGGTCTTAACCGCGATTCCGCATTTAAACTGGAGCCTGGAAGCGAGGTGGAACCCTGGAGGAGCGAAGGCGTCTAACTGTGAAATGTCAAAGTCATTTTTCGCTTACGCACTTCGTTGTCACGAGCTTTAACGTTCCATCCAAGCAGCGCTGATCGATGGCTGCTCAGAGGCAGACGGCATCTCCGCCACAGGCGGATCAGCCTTCGGCTGAGACTTTGCTACGGAAGGGTTCCGCCTCGCTTCCTGATGAGCGCAACTACGGAATCCGGCCTGAACCCAAGACCCAAGACTCTCTAGACCGCAATAGCGCATACGAAGCTATTTAAGCGGCTGCCAGAACCGTCAAATCTCTTCCTGTAGGATTTTGAGCGCCCGCAGGACTAGCTCGCGGCGGAAGGTTTTTTCTTTATCCGGAGCCAACTCGGGATTTCCTGTCGGACTCACGATACCGCCAGACGCGATGGCGCGCAGCGAGCCCACTTCCTTCGCCACCGGGATCATAGTGCAGATCTGCGCCACCGGAATTTCCAGCCGTTCGATTTCTTTGCTGATCGCCGCGCCGCAGCGAGTACTGGAACCTCAGGTTGACGTCAGGATGACGCCTTGCACGCCGGCGCCTTTCAAGCGCGCGGCAATCTGGCGGCCGATGCTAGTAGCGTTCTCCACCGCGGCGTGCGCGCCGCCTGTGGCATGGATGACATCATGAACCTTGCCGATCGTTCCTTCCTTTTCCAACTCGCGCAGGCTATCCAGCGGCACCAGCCGGTTGGGGTCTTGATTTGCGAGCATCGTGTCGTAACCCGAATGCACGACGTCGAACGCGGCGGGATCCAGGCCGTCTAAGTCTGCGATTGAAATCGCTGTGAAGCGCGTCGGGCGTCCCGGCGCCATTTTTTCCGGGTTGCCCTCGGCAACTAATCCACCGTCGGTGACGAGCGCAATCACCGCCGATGAAAGATCGCTTAGCGGCAGCGCCGGTTTGGCGGAAGTGAATTGCGGTGGCATGATTTCCGATTGTACGGACGCGCCGCGCAATTTCGCCAACAGCATGTCGACCGCGCGCTCAGCCGGCGGCTTGGCGGCAAACTCATTGCGCTTGATGCCGCGCGCAAGATAACCCTCAGCTTGCGGTTTGCCCAGCGGCTCGCCGCGCGCGAGTTTCAAGCCAAGTTCGGCCATGCGCTGAAGCGCGGCGGTCATGCGCGCCAATGACGGACCCGAATTGACGATATAAACGCTCTTTCGATAGAGCGCCGCGCCGGCGTTGCTCTCAGCCATGCCGGCGACGGCAACGATGCCTAGCCGCGCTTGAGCCGCCTGACAGATGGCGCCGCAGGCGACACCGTAGCGCCCGCTTTCGAATGCCGGTCCGGCGATGAGCAGATCGGCTTGGCATTCGGCTAACCGACGAAGCAATACTTCCAGCGCGGCTTCCTCGTGTTCGGCGAAGTAGTTGTCGCCACAGCAAATCGTCGCGACGACTTCGCCGTTTGTGCCCAACGCCTGCGCCAGCGCACGCCCTGGCCCGACCGCTTCCGGTTTGTAGCCTGGAGCCATGTCGCCTTTTTCTTCGCCGCCAAGCTGCGCAAAAAACTGATTGAGGTAATGTACGACGCGAATTTTCTCACCCATGGCTGCGCCTCCGGCGCTACCGGTTCGATGTTCAAAATTCAACGTTGGAAGTCAAAAGACAAATCTCGGACCGGTGTTCTCTTAACCTTGAACTTTGAACCTTGAACTTTGAACGAAAAATATAGCAATTCGATCTACACTGACGAAAATCGGTTTCACTCAGGGCACCACTAACCCATATAGGTGACCAGACGCGACGCCCCGACCTGGCTGATAGCGCCGGCGATATCGCCCACCCAAAGTTTTAGCTCGCGCGCAGCCGATATGGGAGGAAGCGCCGGGCTGGTATTGTCTGGATTGGAATTATCAAGATGCAACGTTTCGCCACCGATAACCCGCTCGACAGCCGGGAGCGTGACCGGGTCGCGAGTCAAACCAGGCGTAACCAAAGCGTCCACACCGGCCGGGGCAAACGTTATCCCCGTATCGGGATAGCGCTCCATAATGATCAGAGTCGCTTTCATTCCCAGCTCCTCCGCGCGCGCGTAGATCATCATGAGGTCGGTGTCTACCGCGCCGCCGCCGATTTTAGTGGCGATGACACCATCCGCGCCTAAAACCTCTTTCGCCAAACGAGCCGCCAGCGCGGAATTGCGCTCCTTCTCGGCGATCGTTACCGCCGCCACCGTCGCCACCACGCCGGCGAACCAAAGGTCGCGACCGTGGCGACGGTAGAGTTCGTGAATCACCGGGTGGTTCTGGGCAAAGTACGTGAGCGCCGAGTACGAAAACATGAGAGCGCCGTCGAGAATCTCGTTCGGATGCACCACCGTCGGCATGAAGCCCTGAATGTTGCTGCCGTAAAAAACCGTCTCCTTTTGATGTGTCGGGTGTTGGTGCGAGTGGATGGGGAAAATGTAGGCGATGCGCGGTAAATTCGCGGGCCCCTGGTTCAAAGCCAGTGGCGGTAGCTCGTAGACCCGAGTTTCATCCGGCATGATGTCCTTGGCTGCGGCGGCGACAAAGGTCGCGGTGCGCAGCCCGGCTCTTTTCACCGCGAGGCGGTATTCGTCGGGGTCTGCGCCGCGCCTCGGAAACGGCGTCAGAATGAGATTGTGCGTCCTGCCAAAGGGCGATAGCTCCGCCGCCGGACCTTGCATGTCGATGACGCTGCGCGATCTCTCGAGAAGCCGAGTCGTCTCCACCACGGCGACGTTTTTGAGCGCCCGCGTGTGCCCTTCGCCCACCGGCGCAAAATCATCGAGCGCCCCGGGAAAGTTAGCGCCACTGATTTTGTAGCGCGGCTCCAGCACGTCGAGCACCTGGATGATGCGGCAGGAATCCCCCGGATGGGCGATCTCGATTTCGACGCGCTCGAAGAGGGGCTCCTGTTCGAGTAACTGAACAAGGGCATCGCGCCCCACGAGCAAAAGTCCGCCGTCAATCACCGTGCGCGGGCCGAAGTTGACGTCTTTTATATTTGAGTGCCAAAGTTCCAGGCGCATCGTTTGATCGCCAGACAGTCAAAAGCCCAACCTCTGGGCATTCTTATAATAGATCTTTTCCTTGTCTGCTGCCGGAATATTCAGTTCATTCATCGCCTCAAGCGTCATCGGATAAAACTGATCGTCTCTCCCGCCCCTGCCATGGGGATAGTCGGCGCCGAACAAAATCTGCTCCGGACCCACCATGTCGTAGACCAGCTTGATGAACGGCGCGCGAATCGGTCCCGCGGTGTCGTAGTAAATCTTTTTAAAATACACTTCCGGCTCTTCTTGGCACTCGATATTGCCTTCGCGCCAATTGAGCCGGTCGGGATAAAGGAGAATCATTCCGCCTAAATGCGATGCGATCAGCTTTAGATCGGGATGGCGATCGAAGACCCCATTGTAGACGATGCGCGAAATCGCCAGCGTACTGTCCGTCGGCCAGAGAATCTTTTGGTGCAGGGAATACTTGTTCCAGTTGGGCTGGCAGGGCGCATTGGCGGGATGCAGAAAAAGCGGCTTGCCGCTCGCCACCATCGCCTCCCAAAAAGGCTTGAACTCCGGCTCGTCCAGATACTTGCCCGCCAGGTTCGTCGACAAGATCACGCCGTGCAGGCCCAGCTCTTTCATGCACCGCTCAAGCTCCCGGCTACAGTCGTCCATGTCAACCATCGGCAGCCGGGCAAAGGCTTTGAAGCGCGTTGGATGCTTGGCGTGAGCATCGGCAAAAGAATCGTTGATGATCCGGCAATGCTCGAGCGCCCGCGGACGGTCGCCGCCCTGCTCAATGCGGCCCCCGGTATTGGACAACACGCCTACGTCGATACCGTACCGATCCATCACGTCTAAGTATTCCTGGTGATCGAAGGCATGGAACCCGACGCCCCGCACGTCGCTGCGGGACTGCTCGGGAACGAGGTCGAGGTATTTTTTCGGAAAAGCGTGAAAATGCGTGTCGATGATCATGGTCCCTCCTTTTTCATCGAACCAGGCTCGGCGGTCGGCATGGGTTCGGGTTCACTCAACGGATCTTTGCGCAGGGTCGCGCGCGAAACGCAAGGGCGGTTTGACCGCGAGAAGGAAACTTTCAGATCAATCGATAGCTTTGGGATTCAGTGTCAGAGCCCCGCGCGCGCTCCCACCAAATGCCTGCTGAAAAACTCCATCGCCTTCGGCCAAGACAATGCCGCGGCGTGCGGCCGGTAATTGTTTGAAGTCGTATTGCAGAAAGCGTGCGCCGCGCCGGCATAGCTGTGAAACTCGTGAGGCTTGCCGAACTTTGACAGCTCGGCGTCGAGTTTGTGCATGTCATCTGGCGATGGATTTTTATCGTCTGCGCCGAAGTGACCCTGGATCGGGCAATGGATTTCGCGCGTGCGGTCGAAAGGTGACGGACCCTCGCCATAGGGTTCCATCGTGCTGCTGCCGTAGAACATTACTCCTGCCTTTAAATCTTTGTTTGCCGCCGACATCAGATAGACGAGCCGCCCGCCCATGCAAAAGCCGACGATACCCAATCGCGCGCCATTGACCCGAGGGTGAGTTTTCAAAAACCCAATGGCGCCTTCAATATCTCTGATGATCGACGGATCGCGCAGTCTGGCTTTCCGCGTCGGGTTGTCGTCTTTGCAGTCGGGCCCGTCGCGGTGATAGAGGTTCGGGGCCACGGCGACATAGCCTTGCAGGGCCATCATGTGCGTTGTGTCTTTGATGAAATTCTCCAATCCCGACTGGCCGTGCACGACCACGATACCCGGGACCGGCCCGCCGCTTTCCGGCACGCTGGCATAGAGGGGCATGTTGCTTTCGTCAATTCTTACGCTTTCCCATGAGCTGGTCATTGGCCGCCTCCAATAGAATTGTGCAATCTCCTATCAAGCGTAATTCCAACAAAACATACCTCATCACGAACCGTCAAGTACAATCCTTTGGATTGAACCCGGATTCCGCAGTTGCGCTCAGCAGGAAGCGTGAGGCGGAACCTTCCGTAGCAAAGTCTCAGCCGAAGGCTGATCCGCCTGTGGCGGAGATGCCGTCTGCCTCTGAGCAGCCATCGATCAGCGCTGCTTGGATGGAACGTTAAAGCTCGTGACAGCGAAGTGCGTAAGCGCGAAATGATTTTGAAATTTCACAGTTGGACGCCTTCGTTACTCCAGAGTTCCACCTCGCTTCCGGGCTCCTCAGTTTAACTGCGGAATCCGGGTTGATTGCGCTTCGCTTTGGTAGCGGCTATGCGGCAGCCAAATGAAAAAACTTCGCCGCGTTCCCGGCCAGCATCGCGCGTTTTTCATCTTCTGGTACGTTGGCGAATTGTTCTTCGACCAGCTTGAGAGAATTGGGCCAGCGAGTCACGATGTGTGGAAAGTCCGTTGACCACATGATCTTGTCGACACCGACCATGTGGCGCAGTTGAATGCCGATGGGATCGTCGAACACTCCCCAATGCGCGTGCTCGCGCAGGTATTCGCTAGGAAGCTTCTTTAAGCGCGGCAACCCTAGAAGGCGCTCCGCCCACCCGCAATTGACTTTGTAGGTCTGGTCCATCTGCTGGTAAAAGTACGGAATCCAGCCGATGTTGTTCTCCGCCCAGAAAATCTGCAACTTGGGGAAGCGGTCGAAGACACCGGCGAAAATCAGTTGCGTCGCCTCCACCGCGCCGCAATGATAGATGCCCTGGCGCGCCACCCGCTGGAGAAAATCGAAAGGCCGGTCTTCGCCCTTCGGGTCTTTGGGATATTGCATCAAGTAAACATCGCGCTCGTCGGTACGGCGGGGAAACGAAGTGTGAATCGTGATTGGCATGTCGAGATCGATGGCCGCGGCCCAGAACTGGTCGTCTTCCGGAGTCGGGAAGCTTTTGCCGCTGGGGAAAGTGTGCAGCCGCGCGGCCTTGAAGCCCTTTACTTTACAGCGTTTCAGCTCGGCGACGTTTTCCTCGGCGCCCATGTCCGGCATCACCGCGACACCGATCAAACGATCGGGGGCAACGGCGCAGAATTCTTCGATGAAGTAATCGTTGAAGGCTTTAACGATGGCGAGAAACGCGTCCTTGTCCTTTATTTTGGTGTTGCGCGCCTCTGAAGCGAACAGCAATTCGCCGTCGATGCCGTCGGCGTCCTGCTCCTTCAAGCGCTGCTCGGGCGAGCCCGCACCCGCGGAACGTTCGAAATCGAGACGCGTCGGATTGAATTCTTCAACGGATTTCCCGGCGAAAAGATTGGTGCCGCGATACTCCAGTGGCTGGCCTTCTTCGACGATGGCGTCCCGGCCGTCGGCAAGCTTTATGCGCCGCGGCGCCCGCTCCCGGTATTTTGCCGGGACTCGGTGCGTCCACGTTTCGGGCAGCGACTCGAAATGGCTATCGGCCGAAAAATAGCGGTAATGGCGGGGCATCTGGGTCCGTCCTCCTTAACTCACGGCAAACCTGCGATAAACGCCGGAGAGAAGCCAAGCAGGATCGCCAAGATCGGCAGAAACTTCGGCCGGGTCGCTCCTATCTCCATTTTGCCAGTCTCCTTTCGAGCACCAGCATGGGCTGGAGTCCTCCTTACGGGTAATCGGCGTGCTCGCCTTGATGAGTCAATGACAAACCCAAATTGTCCATGGCGATGCGCGTGTTTATGCCGAGAATCCGCAACGGCTCCCGGCCCGTGTTAAAGTATTGGTGCCAGTGAAACACGGGAATCGAAAGGACGTCGAGGGTATCGAAATCGTATTCCCTGTCTTCAACGATGATCTTGCCTTTGCCGCCGACGATGAGATCGATTTCATCGTATAAGTGGCGATGGGCGCCCGAGCGCCTCCCCGGGGGAATCTCCGCCATAACGACGCCCAGCGCCTTGCTGTGAAAACCAATGCGCGGATCGACCACGAACGCCATCGTCCCCATCGCCGTCGATTCAAACACCAGGTCCTTTTGTTTCACCAGAACCTTACTCTTGCGGCGCAACTGTTCTTCGTGCATCGCGAATGCCACCTGCTCGGTGTAGAGTTCCGCGACCCGGTTGTTCGCTGCTTTGGCGCTCTCGTTCCGCCCGCCGCCGCCGGGAATGAGTGTTTTGCGCATGTCTTCGCCTTCTTGCGCGTAAATCCAAAACTCGGGATAACGTTCATCTTCGTACACCGCCTGGCCCAGCGCCAAAGAAAGCGGGCCCGTAGTGGACGCGATCCGCAGCACCGGCTCGTCGCTATCATTAATATGGCGGTGCCAGGAGAACATCGGCACGCTGAGCAGGTCGCCGGGTCCCCAGTCGTAGCGCACGCCGTCAATGATGCTGTGGCCTCTGCCTTTAAGAAAATAAATGATCGCTTCGACAGTATGGCGGTGGCCAAGGGTGCGCCAGTCTTGCCCTTCCTCCGTGTGCGGCGGAATGACGTCGTACCACAATCGGTGCGTGTGATTGTTCGAACCCAAGCGAGCATCGACGACGTAGATATGCTTATGCTCGCCCAATTGCTTTTCTATATCCGGCCATTTGAACAATACATCCTGTCCCTTGCGCCGTCCCTGTTCATCTTTCGCGAAGCGCACGCTGTGCATCGTCAGCTCCGTGTGCACTTGCTTGGTTGATTTTACATCCATGATTTCCTCCCGGGTCGAGCAATGGTCGCGTCATTGGTCAAGCTAATTGCCCGTCAGATGGTCGAGCTTGCCGAAAAGCTCTTCGAGTTTATCGAGAACGGGCCGCGGCAACGCCGGTTTTAGAATCGCCGCGACATTTTCCCGCAGATGCGCCGCATTGCCCGTGCCGGTGAGAACAACGTCGACGCCGGGCTCATGGCGGCAGTAACGATAGGCCGCTTCCGGCAGCGTCGCCGCGTCACTCTCACTAAGGACAAAGTCCAGCGGGTCATGGGGGTTCACCGCGCCGAGCGCAATCGCGCCATTCTCCATCAATTCGGCGACCATTTCCTTGAGCCGCTGCGGCTGGCTCAAACTACGGCGCACAGCGAACATATTAAGCACCCCTACACGCTTTTGCCGCGTCAGTGGAAAAACCGTCCTGCGCGCGGACGGATTGAGCAGACTGAACCCCACCATCACCACGTCCCAGATATCTTCATTGAGACTATCCTGAAGCATCTGGTGCCGCGGGTCCTGAACGAAGCCTTCGGTAACACCAATGAATCGAATCTTGCCTTGCTCTTTGAGCCGCCGCATCACCGGCATCAACCGTTTCTCAGCGTGGTCATAGTCCTTTGGTTCGACGCCGTGCAGGTGATAAATATCGATGTAATCGGTATTCATTTGCTTAAGGCTTTGCTCGAGACCCCGGCGCATTTCGTCCTCTGGATTGGGATGATCCGGTGGCGGAAGCGTTTTTTTGGTCGAAATAACGAGCTTTTCGCGCGGCATACCCGTGATCGCTTTGCCGATTACCGATTCCGTGCCATAGGTCTCTGCTGTATCGAGAAAATTGACGCCGAGATCGAAGGCCTGCTTGATCAAGGCGACGGCATGGTCCGTGGAATCCGAGCGGTCGCGCAGACCGAGACGGCTGGGCCCACCGCAGCCAAGACCGGCAATGCTAACTTTAAGACCTGTGCGACCAAGCGTCGTATAATCCATACGTAGGTTCAATGGAAACTGGAGTAATGGAGTTTTGGAGTGATGGAGTACTGGAAAATTCGATTCTCCATTCCTCCGTTACTCAACACTCCAGTACTCCAATACTCCAACACTCCTATCCCGGTCAGTCCCGCTCGACCCTGATCCCCAATACCTCGCCCGTAGCACGGATCTCTCCCGCTGCGCTTACCGTGCAACTCAGCCAGGTCTTACGGCCTTCGAGCTTGGCAATGCGCGCGCGCAATTCTATGGGTTCATTTATGGGCGTCGGTTTCAGATAAGTGACATTCAAATTCGCCGTCACATAGCCGATGCGCGGGCTGCTGCCGATGGCGCGTTTTTCCGCGCGGTAGGCATGGGCAATGGCAAGATTGATACTATGGCAATCGATCAGTGAGGCGATGATGCCGCCGTTGAGTATATCCTGCGAACCACCGCAATGGTGCGGCTCGCCGTGCCACGTCGCCACCGCCGCCTCGCCCTCCCAGTAGCTTTTGATTCGCAATCCTTTGGCATTGCCGGCGCCGCAGCCGTGGCAATACTGGACCGATCCCTGATCCTGAAAAGACAACTCACTCATAAACCGCGGCTCTGGATTATTTATGTTTGTCGAACTTGAGCGACGCAGAGTTGATGCAATAGCGGAGATTCGTCGGCTGCGGACCGTCGTCGAACACATGGCCCAGGTGGGCATCGCAGCGATTGCAAAGCACCTCGGTGCGGCGCATGAAGAAGCTATCGTCTTCTTCAGACGCGACGTTTTCCTCATTGAGCGGCGCCCAAAAGCTCGGCCAACCCGTGCCGGAGTCAAACTTGGTGTCGGAACTGAAGAGTTCGTTGCCGCAGCAGCGGCAACGATAGATGCCCTTTTCGTGGTTGTCCCAGTACTCGCCCGTAAACGCCCGCTCTGTGCCCTTCTTGCGCGTGACTTGGAATTGCTCGTCTGTCAACTCTTTTTTCCACTCGTCGTCTGACTTCTTGATTTTCTCCATGTCGACCTCTCGATTATTCGATCTGCAACTGAGTTCAGCGCTGCATGTTGACGAATTGAAGCGGGATCGGCAGATTGGCCGCCCGCAGCATCTGGATGACGGATTGGAGATCGTCGATGCTCTTGCCGGTGACGCGCACCTGCTGATCCTGGATTGCTGCCTGCACCTTGAGTTTCTTGTCCTTGATCATTTTGACGATGTTGCGCGCCTGGTCGCTGTCCACGCCCTCTTTTATCGCGATTTCGCGCTTGATCATTCCCTGCGCCGCCATTTCATCGGCCTTGGGCTCCAAGCACCGCCGGTCTACTTTGCGCTTGACCAGGTTCTCGATCAAGGTATCCTGCACGGCGCGCATCTTCATGTCGTCCTCGGTGCTGACGTGGATCTGTTTGTTTTTTTTGTCGAGGCGGATCTCGGTTTTGGAGCCGCGAAAATCGTAACGCGCAAGAATGGCTTTTCGGGAAATATTAACCGCGTTATCGACCTCCTGGAGATCGATGCGACTGACGATATCGAACGAGGCCATCACGCGACTCCTGCGTTAGACGCTGGTTTCCGAGTCCCGCCTACGAGCGCCCGCCAACCGGTCGTTTCACAACTCGCTTGACCGGTTTTGCCGATTTCCGCGGCGCCGCCGCCGGCTCGAGCACTCCGCCGCTTAGCACAAAGTCGAGAATATCGCTGCGCGTGATGATACCAACCAACTCCTTATCTTTGACCACCGGCAATGCCCCGATGCGATGGCGGCGCAGCAGAGTCACGGCCGCGTGCAAAGGCGTATTCGGCTCCACCGTGAAGACATCGTGACTCATGACCTCTTCCACCGTGTAGCGCGCCGCGAATTCATCGATTTTTTTGGTATCACCGATGTCCATGCTTGTCGGGTAAGCATCGCGCAGGTCGCGGTCGGTGACTATACCTACGATCACGTCATTTTCCAGCACTGGCAACTGATTGACGCGATGCTTCGCCATCAACTCGCGGGCGATGGCAATGCTATCGTAAGTTTCGACGGCGAGCACGCCCTCCGTCATCCAGTCCGCGACTCGTATGGTTTTGGATCTCTTTTTGCCAGGCATATGGACTGTTTCACCGTATAACCGCGTCGCGCCGACAATTCAATGCCGGCGATCTATTGCGACGAGCCGCATGCGTGGTCTAACGTCGCATCACCCAGAGCGCGATCACGGTAAGAATTAGGGCAGCCCATGGCGCCGTAAACTGAATCCTTCGAGCGGCGCGGCGCAACCCCGACTTTGTGCTTTCATCGGTAATCATTTCAACTCCCGATTCCGAATCGCGCATTCCTCGCGCGGCCAGCAGCACTCAAGTCTTTTCCCTGGCTTGATAGATCCCGAGAACGCCGAACCAGAAAAGCGCGAAAAGAACTATCGCACCTGCGAAGGAGCTCGCCCGACCCGCAATCGCCCAACCGCAAGCCGCGCCAAAAGCCAAAATGCCGAAGATCAGCCGCTTACGTTGCTCCGAGGGCCCTATATTTCCTGCGATCATGGAAGCGGGAACATAAACCGCCATTTCGGAGGCACCGGAATTCTCAATTCTCCGTTTGCGGGAAATGCGTCCTCGGGAGGCAAACCTCGGTTGCGGTCGCGGAAAAAAGCTTTGGCCTTATTAAGGAGTCCACAATTGAGTAACCAAACAGCGACCGAGGGGTGAGACCTGGAGAGCGCGGGCACAGGAGCGCAAAGGTTGTTTTCAGGCCCTGCCGGCGGGCATTTCCACCCATGGAGAGGACGGGGTGGTGGCCGGCAAGGCAGAGAACCATTGACCGCGATCGGAAGGGCTCGCCTCTCGGTCGCACACTAGCGACATAGTCTCTAAATAACGAACTCATCAGTAACTAAGTTCGCTTAAGCGGGCAGGCGCGCATCCATAACACGACCCGCCTACCACACAAGCTTGATGCAGACCTCATCCCCGCGTTCTTCCACCGGCAAAACCGTGAGCGGCGCGCCCCCCTGGGGGACCAAACAAGCGCCCGACCGCAGATCGAAACAGTAACTATGGTTGTTGCAGCGGATTTTAGCGCCCGCGAGCAATTGTCCGCCGGCGCTCAAGTCGGCGCCTTCGTGAGGGCATTCCTTGGTGAACGCGAAGTAGCACCCTTCAACCAACGTCACGAGCACGGCGCGCCCGCCGAGGTCGACTTCCTTCATCGCGCCGGCGCTCAATTCGCCGGCGCGCGCCACGGGAATATAACTCACTCCCATCGTTACGCCGCGGCTTTGCGGACGTGGAAGAGCGGTCCGCGGATAACCTGGCCCGGCAAATCACCGGTCATGCGACCTTGATGATTGATCACGGTGCCGTTGACGATCGTGTAATGAACTCCCACCGAGCGCTGCACCATCCGCTTGCTCCCGGCTGGATAGTCGTTGGCCCATTCCGGCTCCTCCGCCCGAACCGTCTTGGGATCGAAAATAGCAATATCCGCGGCATATCCAGGGCGCAACAGGCCGCGGCCCTGCAAACCGAAGATGGACGCCACGTGAAACGTCAATTTATTGACCGCTTGTTCCAACGTCATGACCTGGCGTTCGCGCACCCAAAGACCGAGCAGAATCGTGCCGTAACCGAAGTCCGCGCCGAATAGTACATGAGCTCCCGCGTCCGAAGTACCGATGAGGACGTAGGGGCTACGCAAGATTTCCCCCATGGCGTTCCAATCGCCACCGTTATTGGCGTTCCAAAAGATCGTATCGAGATCTTCGTCGAGCGAGAGATCCAAGAATGCGTCCAGCGGCGTCTGATTGCGCATCGCGCCTAGCTCGGCGAGAGTCTTACCGACGTATATTTGGTTTTCCGGCTTGACGACCCTTTCGACCTTCGGCACGTCCCATCGTTTGTGATAGTTCGTCGGCCGTGAATCATCATTCAGTTCGGCCAGCAGTTTGCGCCGCGTATCCGCATCGGCAAAAGCTTGTTTGCGCACCTCAACGGGCAGGAACATGAGATTTTTCCAAGTTGGAAACTCGTCAAAGATCTGGCAATCCCTCAAAGTAAAATGGCGCACCAGGGGGACGGTGTGAGACAGGCCGTAGGCTTGGTAGCCGGCCTTGAAGATCGGCTCCACGGCGTTTAATTGCTCGCGCCAGAGATTGGGCTCCGCCCAGCGGTGTTGCAAACTCTGCCACAGAACCGGCCGTTGCGTCCGCTTGGCGAGCTCGTGGTACCACTTAAAGTGCTCGATCTTGTTGCGGCCGAGGATCGTTTCGATCACGCCGCCATTGCGCTCCGCCAAGACGTCGCACAGCGCGAAGAATTCTTCGTCATCGGCCAAGCGGCTCGCCACCGGTTTACCGTCCTCGCGCATATGGCGCTCGTTGCGGTTGGTCGAAATACCCAGAGCTCCGCCTTCCATCGCCTCCAGCACCAGGCCGCGCATTTTTTGCACTTCCGCTCCGGTGGCTTTGCGCTCCACCGCTTCTTCGCCCATGACGTTGTGGCGCACCGCAATATGGCCCACCAGCCCGCTGACGTTGATGCCGACTTTGCCCTCGAAGTTGTCGAGATACTCACCGTAGCTATGCCAGTTCCATTTCACCCCCTGCTCCAAGGCGGATCGCGGAATCGCTTCGACGCGAACAAAGCTCTTTACAATGGCTTCCTCGATGCCTTGCCGGACCGGCGCCAGCGCCAAACCGCAGTTGCCCATGACGACCGTCGTAATGCCATGCTGCGGCTCGCAGGTTCCGTAGGGGTCCCAGAGCATCTGCGCGTCGAGATGGGTGTGATGATCGATGAAACCGGGCGACACTGCCAATCCGCCGGCATCGATGGCGCGCGCCGCGCCGCCGCGCAAGCGCCCGACTTCGGCAATCTTGCCGTCCTTTACGCCGACGTCGGCGATATAAGAAGGCAATCCCGAGCCGTCAACCACGCGGCCACCGCGAATGAGCAGATCATAATCCATTGCCAGTCCTCCTTTTACCTACAGCCGGTAACTTTTCTACTGCGAGCGTTTTTCCGACGATCCTTATCTTGGCACCTTACGAAATGACAGGCGGTCCGTCAACCACTCGAATGGAAGCTTGACTATCCAAATCGGCTGTCCATGAGACAGCAAACACGGTGCAAAAATCGCTCTCGCAATCATAACGGCTGGAACTCGTTAATTCATGAATAGGCGGGCATAGGTTTCAAGCCCAAGACCGGCCAACACCAAACCTAGACCACGCACGAAGGTTTTGAGCGCAGGATTTTCCGGCTCGCGTCCCAGAGACTTTTCCAGCTCCGAGCGCGCGGACCGGTTCCTCATGTCGCCCATGGAAGCTTTCACCAGTACCGCGCCGACGATGCCGACAACAAAGCCCACCGTTTCGATATCCATCGGGATGCTACTCCTTCGATAAAGGTGCTAACTCAGCGGCGGATTGTTCCCAATGCTTGCCGTTAAACGGCGTAATGACAATCTTGCCAATCGTGTCCGGCTCGAGACACTTCACATTAACGCTGTATCCGTCCGGATGTGAACGAGGCACATAGAAAGATTTGATGCCGCAGATGCTGCAGAAGAGATGTTTGGCGACGCCGGTGTTGAACGTATAGGCGCTGAGAAACTCGGCACCCCGGATAAGCGTGAACTTGTCTTTTGGCACGATGAGATGAAGAAAGCCGCTCTTGGCGCACATGGAACAGTTGCACTCCAACGCCTCGATTGCGGCGGGCGCTTCGACTTCAAACTTGACCCGTCCGCAGTGGCACCCGCCGGTATGCTTGGCCAAGTAACCTCCGCTTTGGTAACAAGGTCGCAGATTCTGCTATGCCGCGGCTTCCATCTCCTTGCTGTAGCTGCCGCTGCGCGCCGCACCGTTCATTTTCGCGCGGTGGTAAAAGATTTTTTGCGCCGTCGCGACATTAGCCGCCTCGCCCTTCCAGGCCTTGATCGCCGGGTCCTGCAGCGCGCGCGCGTACGAAAAACTTACCTGCCACGGGTGGGACCCAAGCCTGTTCATGGCGTTCAAGTGCTCGGTGGCGCTCACCGCGCTTTGCCCGCCGGACAAAAATGCGATGCCGGGCACGGCGGCGGGGACGGTTCGTTTCAGGCAGCGAATGGTGCGCTCGGCGACTTCCTCTACCCCGGCCTGCCGGGAGTTCTCTTTGCCGGAAACCACCATGCTCGGCTTAAGAATCATGCCTTCGAGGTGAACCCGATGCCTCATGAGGGTTGAAAACGTGATCCGTAGCGTCGATTCCGTCACCTCCTCGCACCGCTCGATGGTGTGATTGCCATCTAATAACACTTCAGGTTCGACAATCGGCACCAGGCCGCCTTCCTGGCACAGCGCGGCGTAACGCGCCAGCGCATGGGCGTTGGCTTCCAGGCAAGTGTAGGTTGGGATGCCATCGCCGATGGTGATGACCGCGCGCCACTTAGCGAACTTGGCGCCAAATTCTTTGTATTCTTTCACCCGCGCGCGTAAGCCATCGAGGCCCTCGGTCACGACTTCGCCAGAAAAGCCGGGTATATCAACCGGGCCTTTATCGACTTTAATGCCCGGTATGATGCCTTTCTTTGACAGCACCTGGGGAAACGGCGCGCCGTCGCTGGCCGCCGTGCGAATCGTTTCATCGAACAGGATCACCCCGCTGATCGCTTCCTCCAACCCCGGCGTCGTAAAAAGCATTTCCCGGTAAGCGCGGCGGTTGTTTTCGTTTGATTCAACTTTAATGCTGTCAAAGCGCCGTTTGATCGTGCCCATGCTTTCATCGGCCGCAAGAATTCCCTTTCCCTTGGCCACCATCGCCTGGGCAACGGCTTCAAGTTCCTGTTTGGACATGGCGACTTCCCTCCTTTTCCCTGATCATGGCCACATAATACATTCTGTCACTTCGCCCGCAAGGGTTGCGGCGTCATGGGGTTGAGCCCGGCGCAACCTTCTGTTAATTAGCAAGACTTAATAATGATTGCCCTGTTGCTTCATTGGTTGATCAGCGCCGCCGCCTTGATAATCGTGGCTTATCTTTTTCCTGGCATCAAAGTGGCCGGATTGGGCGCAGCGCTCCTCGCCGCCATAGCCATCGGTTTAGTCAACGCGACGATCGGCCTTGTGCTGAAAATCCTGACCTTTCCGCTGGCATTACTGACTTTCGGGTTATTCCTCTTGGTGATCAATGCATTGATGCTGCAGCTAGCCTCGTTCCTGGTGCCGGGTTTCTACGTTGCCGGCTTTTGGTCCGCCTTTTTTGGCGCCATCGTGCTCAGCATCGTGAGCATGATTCTCCGTTCCTTGTTTAGTAAGTTTTGAACGGGGCTTCTGTTCGCCGCTGTTTTATGATCTCACCTCAAAGGCGCGCCGTCCGCTCAGGTATGTTGCAAACGCTCAGATCGTTCCATACGTTCAAGTTGTTCAACGGACCAATTTCGCTCGGACGGCTTGAACCAGCCGTGATCAGCTATACTTTGCCGCTAGGGGTCACACTGTTTGGCTTATTTTATTAACTTCCCGTTGCTTCGCGCCAGTAACTATCATCGTAGAACCTCTCGGGCGGATCGAAGGGCGGTTTATAAACTCCCATCTCTTTTCTAAGCGCGATGACTGTTTGCAACGCCGCGGGATTGATCCGCGCCTTCGGCACGACTTTTTGATAAGCCTCTTGGGCCGATGCGAGAGTGAGGTTTTCTCTCGTCATCAATAACTCCAGAGTCTCAGTGCGGTTCTCCGGCCGAAGCAGCCAATCGGTGGCGTTGGCCCAGGCGCGAATGAAGCGAACCGTCAATGCGCGATGACTCTCAAGCCAGCGCCGCAGCGTCCAGCCGCAGGTAAGCGGCCAACCGGGCACATAATCTGCCGCCTTGGCGAGCAGCACGCCACCCGCGGCCAGCGCTTTATCCGATGCCGGAGGAGTCAACATCGCGGCTGCGACGCGGCGTTGCAAGAAAGCTTCTAGACGCACCGGCGAGCTGCCGATGATTTCAATTTCATATTCGGAATCGTCCATACCGTGGGCGCGCAGAATCTTTTTGCGAATGAGATCCAGATTCGAATCGCCCGGGTCGCCGGCCAATACTTTGCCACGCAGCTGCTCCAGCGAATCGATCCCGTCTTGGCCGATCAAGTATGCGCTCAGTCCCTCTTCAGCCTGCATGAAAAGCATATAGTCCGTTCCGTCGGTGGTGGTGCGAGCGATCATCGTATCAGCGCTGCTCAGGGTAAAGTCCCAGCGTCCTTCCGCCATGCCTTTGTTGTGATCGGGCGCGTACGTGGTCTCGTGAAAATTGATCTTGAGCCCTTCTTTCTCGAAAAAGCCTTTAAATTCCGCCACAACTTGGGGTGTCCGCCGTTGATACCCAGTCACGTTTAGAATATCCATCGAAATTCCCCTTTCCCGGTCAGCTCCCTTCTATCGCCTCGCGCGGCGCGCCTCAAGCGCCCGTTGGCAGCTCGGTCAAATCAATGTAACAATTGCGTTAACACAATACTCCATTACTCCCAGGCGACCAGAATGAAGCTCAAAGACCAGGTTTGCGTCATCACCGGCGGCGGCAGAGGCATCGGCAAAGCCATCGCCATGGCATACGCCCGCGAAGGCGCCAAACTGGCGCTGTGCGCGCGCACGGGCAGCGAACTCGAGCAGACCGCCGCGGAGATTCGCAAGCTCGGCGCAGACTGCCACGGCTGGACTTGCGATGTTTCGCTCGAGGATTCAGTCAAGGATTTCATTGGCAAAGTGCAAATGAAGTTTAGCCGCATCGACGTCCTCGTCAACAACGCCGGCGTCATGACCCGACCGGCGCCCGTAACCGAGCTGGATGTAAAAAAATGGGACTACACCATCGCGGTCAATTTGCGCGGGCCATTTCTCGTTAGCCGAGCTGTGTTGCCGATCATGATTAAGCAAAAGAGCGGCGCGATCATCAACGTCTCATCGATGATCGGCCGCGGCGCCTATGCCAACTTTATCGCCTATGCTGCATCCAAATGGGGATTGGAAGGATTTACCGTAACAATGGCCGCTGAAACTCGTTCTAGCAACATTCGAGTAAACTCCGTGGAGCCGGGCTACGTCGCGACGAAACTGACGGGCTATGCAGGCAGTAAACCGGAGTCGGTGACCGACATATTTGTCTATCTCGCCAGCGACGAGTCCAAGGGCGTCACCGGCAAGATGCTCAGCGCTTCGGGTTACAAATCGAAATGACCGTCCGCCCATTCACGGCCGTTCAAAAAGTTCAATTCGTTCAAGCCGGTGAAGATTCCGGATATCGATTTTAACGACCTGAACCAGAGTTTTCATGGTTTTTGTGCTTGAATCTCAAATGCCCGGCGCGACTCGAACACCGCCGGCGCGAATCTTTTGCCGTCTTTGGCCAGGCTGCGTTTAAGGACGAAATCGAAAAGCAGTGGATTATACCTGCGGATTTCCAAGAGAACCCTTGCCTCGTCCTCGTTCAAGTAGCCTCGTTCGACAAAGCGACGCGGGGCAAAAAGCGGAAACACGCCCGGCAACGGGTAATCCGAGCCGTTGATCAAACGATGATGCCACTCAGCACGTTTTAGCAAGATCTCTAACTGCGGGCCGGCGCGGTTTGCTTGGGTTACGGCGGAGATTTCACCGAACAACTGCCCTTCGTATCTGGACTCGCCCATGAGGCGTGCGAAAAGCTCAAAGGCAGGCAGCGCCGGCCCGACGATCGATTTGTCGATATCGACATGGCCTCCAAGCGACGCACAGTGTGCGACAATGACTCGCACACCATGATGAAGTGGCCGGCGCAACCGCAAGGGATTGTTAAAATCATGAAATTTACCGCCGTACACAGCCATCTCTTCGCCGCCGTGACTAAGAAGCGGCAAGCGATGGCGCGCCAGCGCCGCGTAAAAGCGGTCGCAGCGGGGCGACGCCGGGTCCATACCCATCGCGGAGGGCAGCCATTTGACCGCGCGGGCACCGTTAGCAACGCACCATTCAAGTTCTTCGAGCGCATCGGCCCGGTAGGGATGCACTGAACAGATCCACTCGAAAAGCGCAGCGAAACGGTGAGCGGTCGCCGCGGCGTAGCGATTGGGCACATGAAAGGCGCTCAGGTCCTCGCGCCGCGTCCCGCGCTCGTCATAATTGAAATCGAATGCGAGCAGCATCGCCTTGGCGCCGGGCGGAAAAGCGCCGAGGCACTCCGTCAGCCGCCGCAGAAAATCCTGATCAACACTACCCTCACGCTCGGTGCAAGCGGCGTTGAGATAGACGCGCCGTTGCAAGGTCTGCCACGGATGGAACCAGCTTTTCATTTCCGGGGCGTGCCACACGCCCGTGCCACCATCGCCGACACCGGCGACGTGCACGTGACAATCCCAAAGTTTGGCGGCGTCGATTCCCGCCCACGCCGCGCGCACGGCCGCGTGGTTTTTCAAACGCTCAGGCAAAGGCCCCGGCAGGCAGGGATTGAAGATGCCGTCTTCGAAGGACAGACCACATCCGCCTGTAAGCCCGACGGCTCCCGCCGACAGCGCGCGTAGAAATTGTCTGCGATTCATCCCGCAGTTACACTGAGTAGCCCGGAAGCGAGTTAGAACCCTGGAGTAGCGAAGGCGTCCAACTGTGAAATTTCAAAGTCATTTTGGACTTTGGCGTTTCCTCGTTATCAGGCTGAACTGGCTTTCACCGCACCACTGATCGATCTTTGCTTAGAGGCAGACGGCATCTCCGCCACAGGCGGATCAGCCTTCGGCTGAGACTTTGCTACGGTGAGGGTTCCCGCCTCGCGCTTCCTGCTGAGCGCAACTGCGGAATCCGGGTTCATACGCCGAACAAAAACTGCTTTGCGCACGAGAGCCCGCCGACGGGCGAGGTACTCTTCCAGGACGACGCGCCCACACCATCGGAAATGCTCTACGAGCGAGCGGGCATGAGCGAGCAAAGCTCACGATCGGGACCAGGAAACCAGACGGGAACGCAACGTTGTAAAGCCGCAACAAAAAGTGATTTCACCACAGAGACGCCCAGGTCGCAGAGTAAAACTCGGAAATTCGAATTTCGCAATTCGAAATTTTCCAATTCCCCGTCCTATGCGGTCGTGAGAAAAAATCCGTTCATGCTTCGAGGGCCTCAGCACGAACGGGATGGCGTAATTGATAATTCAAGTACTAGCCGTTCGTCCTGAGCACGTCGAAGGGCGAATGGCTATTTTTTAATACGACCTGCGGCTCTGCGGTTAGATATCCGAATCCTTTTTGCACAACCATCCAAACCCTTTGTCCCATTCGTGGAAGACCCTATTGTCTTGTCAATTCGCGAATTCGAGATCACCGCAGAATTTCACTTCTCGCTCCCTAGCGTTATAGACCCAAAAGCTTGGAGATTTTTTGCTGGTCGAAGCCGACTACTGACTCGCCGTCGATGATCGTGACCGGCGTGCTTTGAAATCCTTTTTCGAGCAGTTCCTGCAACGCCGCTTTGTCGGCGCGTACGTTTTTTTCCACGAAGCTGACGCCCATCTGAGATAGAAACTCTACCTCCTTATGGCAGGGCCCTCAGCCGGGTTGCGTGTAAACGACAACCGATCTCGCCATGTTTCAAAGACCTCCACTCTTAAAAATTGAACCGCCATCATAATACCACGTCCAGTCCCGGTGCCAAAGGGAACGCGTCGCCCTGAAAACGATTTGCTGAAGCGTTGTGGTCTCTTTTTAATTTAGCATTGATCTGGATTTTCGGGTCTGCTAATTTTCTCTACAGGCCAGCGCTAAGCGCATCAATGCCGATGAGCCAAGTAGTTAAGAGAATTTTTCAGCGCAACCAAGCCGCGGCGCTCGCGTGTTGTCTGATTCTATTGACCTGGCTTTGTGCTTCCGCGCTGGAAATTCCCGCCGCGCCTCCGTCGGCGCTGGATTCACTGCGCGCCCACGCGCGCTATTTGGCGTCGGGCAAACTTACGGGTCGCGGCGTTGACACGCCCGGTATCAAGCTCGCCCGCGACTACATCGCGCGGGAGTTCGGCCGATATGGATTGCTCCCGGGAGGCAACAACGACGGTTATCTGCAATCCTTCGACGTCGTTGCCGGTGTAAGAGTCACTGAGCCCTCTTTGCTGCGCGCGGGCGGCGCGGCACTCGAGCTTTATGAAGACTGGATCCCGCTCGGTTTTTCCGCCCCCGGCAAAGCCGATGGCGGGCTGGTGTTCGTCGGCTATGGCGTCACGGCGAAGGATTACGGTTATGACGATTACGAAGGTGTCGACGTAAAGGACAAGATCGTCATCGTCCTGCGCTATGAGCCGCCGCCGAAAAACGACAGAAGCCCGTTCCGCAAAGCCCCGCAATACTCAAACCACGCCGCGCTGCGTGCCAAGGCTAACAATGCTCGGGAGCATGGCGCGGCGGCAATGATTCTCGTCGATCTCCGTCACGACAGCGCCGAACAACGCGAGCTTATTCCGCTGCGCCGCAGCCTTTCGCGCGGCGGCGGCAGCATCATCGCAGCGCAGGCCAAGCGGCGCGTGGTCGCACAGTGGCTCGAAGCCCACGGCGTGTCGTTGGCGGCTTTGAAGGAAAAGATCGATGACACCGGACGCCCAGCGTCGATGGCGTTGCCCGGCGCCCATGTCGCACTTACGGTAACCCTCGAAGAGATTCGCGCACGGGCAGACAATATCGTCGGAATTCTTCCCGGCTCGGATCCGCATCTGAAGAACGAGCATATCGTCATCGGCGCCCATTACGACCACCTGGGCTTGGGGCATTATGGGACGCGCGATTCAAGTACCGAAGGGGAGATTCACCACGGCGCGGATGACAACGCTTCCGGCACTGCCGTGCTCTTGCATCTGGCCGAACAGCTGGCAAGCGCCAACCCTAAACCGGCGCGCACCACCGTCTTCGTCGCTTTTTCCGGAGAGGAACTCGGCCTATTCGGCTCCCGGCGCTACGTCAACGATCCGTCCCTGGCGCTCTCAACCGCAAAGGCAATGATTAATCTCGATATGGTGGGGCGGCTCCGAGATGACAGCGTGACCGTCTTCGGCGCGCGTTCGGCGCAGGCGCTCAGCGGCATCGTCGCCACGGAAGCGCGTAGGGTGGGGCTGAAAATACGCGAGTCTGACGGCATTGGCCGCAGCGACAATTTAACGTTCTACAACAAAAAAATCCCAGTACTGCATTTTTTCACCGGCTCTCATGCCGACTATCACCGCCCCAGCGACACCTGGGACAAGCTAAATTACGACGGCATGTATCGAGTCGGCAATCTGGTGCTGGGGACAATTTGGCGCATCGCCAATGGCACTGCTCCACTGCAGTTTGTGGCATTGCCGTCGCGCCCACCCGGCACCGAAGCAGCCGATGCACCGGCCATTAGAACCTATCTGGGCAGCATCCCTGATTACGACGGCGACGAAGGCGGCGTGAAGCTCTCCGGCGTCTCTCCCGGAAGTCCGGCGGCGCGCGCGGGCTTGCGCGAGGGCGATGTAATCGTTGAATTCGCCGGCGCCAAAATTCAAAACATCGAAGACCTCATGGGGCAACTCAGCGCGAGAACGCCGGGCGACGAAGTCGAAATCGTCGTGCTACGTGCGGGCTTGCCGCAAACCGTAAAGGCCACGTTAGCGGCCCGCGGCTAGCCCAGTAGCCGACCCTTGACCCTGGGCCTCGTCGTCGGCGTGGAGCTGGACTTCCTTCGATTCTCTACTACGCTCTTCCATCACTCCGTTCGAAGATGTCTCGAATCTTCGATTGGCTCCTGGACCGATCGGATTACAGGTCTTCCTTTGTTACTTTTGTGCGCTTTTTGCTTGGACGTAACAACAATTTGCCGACAAATTATGGCAAAATGCTCGCAGCGCCAAAAACCTTGTGTTAAAATGCTTTTCGTCCAAGGAGGGTAAACGCTAATGATCAAGCTCTACAGCTATGGCCCCTCGAGTCATTCGCGCAAAGTACGTGCTGCACTCATCGAAAAAGGATTAGAATTTGAGCGAGTTAATGTCGACCTTTCAAAAAAGGAACAGAAGAGCCCGGAATATTTAAAAATTCATCCTTTTGGTCTGGTGCCAGCCTTGGACGATGAGGGCTTCATTCTCTACGATTCAACAATCATCAATGAGTATCTCGAAGACGAATACCCATACCCCGCGCTGATGCCGAAGGACTCTGAAGGCCGTGCCCAAGCCCGTTTGATGGAAGACCTGCGCGACAACCACTTCAATCCCGCCGCCGGTCAGCTCAACCGAGAGCTGCGCAAGCCCGAGGGTGAAAGGGATCAAAAGGTCATCGATTCAGCCAGAGCTAAGCTCACCGAGTGCTTGGAGCGGATCGAAAAGGAACTCCAGGGACGGGAATATCTGGCAGGCGAGTTCAGCCTCGCGGACATCGCTTTTTACCCCAATATCGATTCTCTCGACCGCATTCAGTTCCCGGTTGATGCTAAATATAAGAACATCCTGGCCTGGATTACACGCCTTAAGGCCCGGCCCAGTTTCGCCGCCTCGGCGTCATAAAACCAGAGAAATGACCGCTCGCCTCGTGTGCGCCTGGTGCGTCCATCTCTACACCGGCATCGGAGCGGTCGTGGCCTTGGTTGCCGTCCTGACAATCGAAAACGGCGATTTCAGACAGGCGTTTTGGCTGATGTTCCTGGCGGTCGCGATTGACGCCAGCGATGGTACCTTGGCCCGCGCCGCACGCGTCAAAGAACTGATTCCCTGGTTCGACGGTGATCGCCTGGAAGACATAGTCGATTACCTGAACTACGCCATCGTCCCCTGTTTGTTGCTGCTGAAAGCGGATTTATTGCCGCCGCTAGACGCGCGCTGGCTCGCCGCCCTGCCGCTCGTGGCTAGCGCCTATGGCTTTTGCCAACGGGACGCCAAAACCGCGGATTGCTTCTTTCTCGGTTTCCCGTCCTATTGGAATATTGTCGCCTTCTATTTCTACGTTTTGAAGACGCCAGTATGGATCAATGCTTTTCTACTCATCATTCTTTCGATCCTGGTCTTCGTACCCCTGAGGTACATTTATCCGAGCCGAAGCCCGCGCTTTCGCGGTCAAACGAACTTTCTTGGCGTTGCTTGGGGTATCGCGCTTTTGTTTATCATCTACCGGCTGCCCGAACCGCCGGCGACGATCGTATTTGCCTCCCTCGCCTATCCTGTATACTATGCTTGTCTATCACTTTGGCTGCAGCTGCGCCGGGCGACGGTCTGAGGGTACTAATGAGGACTAAAATGAAATCACCGCTTCGACTTTTAGCCGCCCTTGCCGGCGCCTTGACGCTATTCAGTTTCTCCTGCTCCGGGCTTGCCCCTGAACACGCTACCGGCCAGGGCAACCCGGTCGGCGCGGGTGCGGCCCCGCAATATATTTTTCTTTTCCTCGCCGACGGCGCCGGAACCACGCACCTGGAGATCACCCGCCAATACAACCGGGAATTACTCGGCGAAGGAATGGTTATCACCGACAAGATCATGACTGAAGGCTTCGTGGGGCTCATGACCACACACGCGGCGAATTCGCTATCGACAGATTCGGCGGCCGCCGCTACGGCGCTGGCGAGTGGTTGCAAGGCGAAAATCGGCGCTTTGGGCGTCTGCGCCGATGGCACCGTGCCCACCACCGCAATGGAAGTCGCCAAGCAACGCGGCCTCAAGATTGGACTGGTGACCAACTCGACAGTCTACGATGCCAGCCCGGCTGCGTTTGTTTGCCATGTGCCGAACCGGCGCGATTTTGCGGCGATCGTGGACCGCTATCTCGAACTCGAGCCCGACGTGCTGATGGGCGGCGGCCAGGAACATTTCCTGCCCCGGAGCAAGCCCGGCAGCCGCCGAAAAGATGAGGTGGACGTGGCCGCGTTGTTTGTGAAGAAGGGTTATCAACAAGTCTCCAACAAGCGCGAACTCGAAGATGTTCGGAGCGGCAAAATCCTCGGCCTCTTCAGCCTTAGTGAGATGAACTTTGAAATCGACCGAGACAAAGAGAGGGAGCCCTCCGTCTACGACATGACGCGGGCGACGATTCGCCGGCTTCACGATAATAACCCAGGCGGTTTTTTCGCGTTTATCGAGACCGAAAACACCGACTCCGCTGGACACCTTTCCGATGTCGCTTCAGTCATACACGACTTCCGGGAGTTCGATCGGGCCGTCGGATTGGCCTACGAGTTCTACAAGAAATACCCGCGCGAGACCCTGATCATCGCAACGTCCGATCACGAAACTGGGGGATTGGGATTTACCATGGCCCTCAAGGAGCTCAACAGCAGCCGCGACGGCAATCAAGCGGCGGGAACGGTGCGGGACCTGAAGAAGATTCAATCGATCAATATCTCGTTGAAAAAAGCGTCACTCTCACTGGGGCGCAATCCGCCGTCTGAAAGTATCGACAGACTCTTGCGCGAGCATTTCAACGGCTTTACCCTCGCGCCTGAATACAGAGAAGCAATACTGAAACACCAGCCCGTGTCACGATCGATCTATGTGGATCCGATCGCCAATGCCCTCGGCATGATGATCGCGAACCACACGCAGATCTATTGGCAGACGACCTCGCACACGAACCAACCCGTATTCGTCGCCGCCCTCGGGGCCGGCGCCGAACGGTTTGCCGGATACTACGACAACGCCGATTTCGGTAAAAAGTTGCTGGGAATTCTCGACACTAAGGAGCATTGGACCAATCTAAAATAGCGTCGTTCTTTTGACCGCTAACCAGCCACGGTGACGCCAAAGAGCCAGCCGGCGCCGAAGGTGACGCCGGAAGCCAACAAACCGATGCCCGCCATACGCAATCCGCTGAGAATCGGCCCGCGCGCGGTAAAGATGGAAATCACGGCTCCGATGGCAAACAATGCCAGACAGCTTAAAAGGATGCTGGCGCCCCACGCTGGCGAACCGGAGGCAAACAGATAAGGAATCACGGGCACCAAGGCACCCATGACAAAAGCCAAGAATGAAGTGACCGCCGCCACCCACGGCGATCCCAACTCCGATGGATCGAGGCCAAGCTCTTCCCGCGCTAAAGTGTCGATGGCGATGCTTGGATTGGCGATGATACGACGGGCGAGCAGAGCAGCCTCGTGCTCCGGTATGCCTTTGGCCTGATAGATAAGCGAGAGCTCTTCTTCCTCCTCCTTTGGAGACATTTCGAGTTCTTCTTTTTCCATTTTGATCTGCTGCTCGAACAGTTCTCGTTGCGCGCGCATGGAGACATATTCACCCGCCGCCATGGAGAACGAACCGGCCAATAACCCGGCTACTCCCGCCAGTAAGATATATTCCGGCTTCGCTTCCGCCCCAGCAAATCCCATGACCAGACTAAAATTGGAAACCAGGCCGTCATTGATGCCGAACACCGCGGCGCGCAAGCTTCCGCCCTGCAGTAGCATGTGGCCTTCGCGGCCCGCGATCGTCTGCCGGCTTGACACTCCCGGCTCCATGGCGCGCAATGCCCGGCTATGGGCCCGTTCTTGCGCCGGGAGCCCTTCGGCCTCAGGTTGGTTGAGGTAGCCGGCGTCGTCGCGACCTTCCATGGCGCTGATGATCGGCAAGACTCTGTGGGTGCCGAACCGGCGCGCCATCCACCGGAGCAGTCGCACGCGCAGGCTCAACCGGTAAGTAGGAACAGCGGCGCCCGCCTGCTGCAAGAGCCGCGCCCATCTTTGCGCATGGCGCTCCTCGATCCGCGCCATTCTCTCGAAAATTGCCACGCGCTCTTTGTCTTTCTCGGCCTGTGCCAGCGAGCGATAAAGCGTAATGCCATCCATCTCAACCAGATAGTTCTGCCGATAACGGGACAAGTCGGCGGTGGAAAGTTTGTCCTGGAGTTCCATGAAGGAGCCTTACTTGGGAGCCACTAGTTTATTCGGCGGGATTCAGCGCTAACCGTCATCAGAATTCATTGCCACACGCTCATAGAGTTAGCAAATGAAACGGCTTGCGTATCTCTACAGTTTCATTTTAACGTGGCCTCGATATGGTCAGCTTTGCCGATATCGAAGACGCCGGCGAACGGATTAAGGCTCAAATCTATCTCTCGCCGTTTCCCTATTCCGAAACGATCAGCCGCATGACCGGTAGCCGAGTTTATTTTAAGCTCGAGAATCTTCAGATGACCGGGTCATTCAAAGAACGCGGCGCGCTCAACCGGCTCTTAACCCTCACTTCGGATGAAGCCCGCCGCGGCGTCATCGCCGCCAGCGCCGGCAATCACGGCATGGCCGTCGCGTTTCACAGCCGGCGTTTGGGTATCGCTGCGACCATCGTCATGCCGCTCCAGGCGCCGCTGATCAAAGTGAGCTCGGTGCGCCGCTACGGCGCCCAAGCCTTGCTCTACGGCGAAGACTACGCTGCCGCGTTCCAGGAAGCCCAACGTATCAGCAATGAGCGGGGGCTTACCTTTATTCACGCGTTTAACCATCCTTTGATCATCGCCGGACAGGGAACCATCGGACTGGAACTGTACCAGCAAAATCCCGACCTTGACGCCGTGTTGGTCCCTGTGGGCGGCGGCGGTTTGATCGCCGGTGTGGCCCTCGCCCTCAAGACGCTAAAACCCTCGATTCGCCTTATCGGTGTTCAGGCCGAAGCCATTGCAGCGATGAAGCTCACCTTCGAGCAGGATCAAATCGTTTGCGTTCCCGCCGCCGCAACCATTGCCGACGGCATTGCCGTGCGCGCGCCAGGCGAAGAAACGGTCCCTATCGTGAAACGCTTCGTCGACGAGATCGTAACGGTGAGCGAAGGGGAGATCGCCAACGCCGTCTTGATGCTTCTGGAAATTGAAAAGACCGTCGCCGAAGGCGCGGCGGCAACCCCATTGGCGGCGCTGGTCAACAGACGAGTCGCTCTCGGCAACAAGAACGTCGGGCTCATAATATCCGGCGGCAACATCGACATGAACCTAATCGCGCGGATCATCGAAAGAGGACTCATTCAAGACGGCCGATTGACCCGCTTGTTCGTGGTGATTTCCGACCGGCCCGGCTCCCTCGCCCGGCTCGCGCACCGGCTCGCCTCATTGGGCGCGAATATCCTGCAAATCAACCAGAGCCGCGGCTTCGGCCAGACCGTCATCGGTGAAACGGAAGTCGAGCTGACCCTCGAAACCACGGGACGGCAGCATATCGAGAGCATCTGCGCGGGATTGCGTGCGGATGGCCTCAAAATTAAGACGGAATCTTAGCGCGGATGTGATCCGCTTCTATGCCGCCTTCGCTTTGCTGCCAGCCCTTCCCGGCGGGGGAATCGTCAGTACCGGACAGGGCGCACGAGCGACGACCTTTTCCGTAACGCTGCCCATGAGCATGTGATCGATGCCGGTGCGACCATGGGTTGACATGACGATCAGGTCAACGCCTTCGCGCTCGGCCAACTCCACGATGTTTACTGCCGGATGGCCCAGTTCCACTTTTTGGCGAATCTCCACCAAACCGGCGAAGTCGGAGAACTTCTCTCTCAGAAATATATCCAACCGGCGTGCTTCCGCCTCCAGCAAATCGCGCACCGGGCCCGCAAGCTTGCGCGTTGCGAACCACTCGTCCGCCACGCCAACCACATGAAAAAGCACCACCTCGGCTCCGTCGGAATGGGCCATTTCAAGTGCATAACGAATTCCCAAGGCGGAAATTTCCGAGAGGTCGGTGGGCGCCAATATCTTCTGAAACTTTTTCATAATCGTCTCCTCGCCTAATCGATCGTGTATCGCATCGCTCGGTTTACTTCGTCGCCGAACCTGGTGAGGACCGCTCGTTCCGCCGCCCTGGTCTCGGCTTTGGCAGAGATTACCAGCACGGGATCGCCAGAATGCCGAACTACTTTCTCGGTCACGCTGCCGAGCACCCAGCGGCGAACCCCAGAACGCCCATGTGTGCACATGGCAACCAGGGCGTCAGGTCGGCGGCGCGCGTACTTGATGATCTCGTCCGCGGCCGGGCCCTCCGTCACGGCCGCAAAAACCTTTTCCAGCCCCTTTGCGTTGAGAGCTGCTACCTTACCCTCGAGATAACTCTTAGTCTCTTCCTCGATGCGCGCTTTAAGCTCTTCATAATCAGGCAAGTAATTCTCGCCATAGTAGGCGGAAGCCGGCAGTTCATAGCTGCGCAACAGCACGACTTCCAGATTCAGCGCTTTCGCCAACTCGATCACTGTCGGCAATACCCCCTCCGCCAGTTCAGAACCGTCGAGAGGCACGATGACGGACCTGATGGCCGCGTCGCCAACGGGTTCAGATTCGTCGCCGGCCCGCACCAGCAGTAGAGGATTCGCCGTGGCGCGTAGAATCTTCTCCGCCACGCTGCCTAGCAACCATCGATTAAGCCCCGAACGCCCATGTGTGGCCATCATAATCAGCGTGGCTTTATCCGCTGCCGCCTCCTCAACGATGACCTCGTCGGCCCGTCCCTTTTTGACCGCGCAGGTAACGGCCGCGGCTATAAAGGTTTTGGCAATACCGGCGAGATAGTCCTTGCTGCTCTTTAGCTCCGACTCGACCAGAGCGTCCATGTAACGCGCGTTCGCCACTGAAAGATGAGCGGCAATCTCCGCGAAATCAACGACGCTCAGCAATTCTACGGGCAATTTGAGCGTGTGCGCCAGCGCATGGGCGTACGGCAGCACCCTTTCAGCGGTCTTCGAGCCGTCCAACGGAACCAGGATTCTCGTGTGCATTGGGCATCCCTTTCTTGAGCCCACGGGCTTTGTTTTGATATATTTGCGCAAGTTATATGCCAGTAAGGAGCTATTGATATTATTGGACTCATAAGGCCGATTTTTCGCAAGCCTGATAAAAACTGCTTATCGGTTCGCAAAAAGGAGAAAAGAAAAGATAGAGACGTCCTCACAGTAAGAAATCGAGGTTCAAACCGGCGCGTTGCCATGGTTGGTAATCTTCTGGCGCCGCCCTAATACAACTCCTAGAATCCTTGACGTGGTGTTGAAAGCCGTGATATGTTGCTAACGTCGTTTGGTGTGGCAGAATCACTGACCCGGGTCATTTAACATCCTAGACTTCTATTGATCGCCCAATCTCATCCGGCATCACGCTGCGCCAGGTCGTAACCCCAACCGGCTCGAATTGCAACGATTAGGCTGGCACCGACCATTTCATGGTTATTCCCACTAGGGGGCTGCCAATGCGACGATCGACATATAGCGCACAACGATCCGCAGGCCACCTTTTTCGGTGGAAATCTAAGGAGGTGCTCCATGGAAATCGTGAAGGCTCGCGCACTCGCCGCCAGACTGTCCCGGCGCAAAGAACAAATCGCCGTCACGCTCAGCCATCTTGAGTCGGAGCGCTCGCAGATTGAAAAAAACACCGAATGGAAAGACGCCTGGGCGCGGCAAAGACGCAAGAGCCTTCTCAATTATCTGAATCGCTGGTACGCGAAAGAGATAAACGAGATCAACCGAGCGTTGGAACGCGTCTCCAAGGACAGTTACGGTGCCTGCGCGTCCTGCAATTGCGCCATCGAAGCGGACTGGTTGGAGACGTTTCCCGAGGCCGAGTACTGTCGCACCTGCCAACAGATGATCGAGCGCATGTGACAGAGTTAGCGGCGCGCTTCATTGGCGCCGGCCGCACGCCGCGTCCTCTTCGTTCTCTAAAGGCAGTGGCATGCGGTTGCGCGTGCCACCGCGTCGATGGCTGCCGCGCTAAGGAATTTCCAGCTCTTCGATCTTACGATAAAGCGACGAGAGGCTGATGTCCAAAAGTTTCGCGGCCTCCTTGCGGTCCTGACCCACTTGTTCTAGTACGCGAATGATGTGCTGTTTTTCGAACTGCCGCGTCGCGTCCTTGAGGCTGTAGGTAAATGCTGGACGATTCGCGCCGCTGGCAAGAACTGCCGCCGGCAAGTCATTTAGCGTAATTTTCTCGCCCTCGGCTAAAATCATTGTGTGTTCGATCACGTTGTCCAACTCCCGCACGTTGCCTTTCCAGGGAAGCGACATCAGCGCGCGAATGACGTCGGCGTCAGCACCCATAAAATGCTTATTAAGTTCCGGGTTGTGCTTCCTGATGAGATGATCGACCAGCAGAGGGATATCTTCCGGCCGCTCCCTCAGTGGCGGTATATGGATTTCCATGACGTTGAGCCGGTAGTAGAGATCGTCGCGGAAGCGCCCCTCTTCCACTTCCCGCTTTAAGTTTCGGTTGGTCGCGGCCAATACGCGGACGTCAATGTAGCGCGGCACCGTGCTACCGATGGGAAGAATCTCCTTCGCCTCCAGCGCCCTCAGCAGCTTTACCTGTAAGTATTGCGGAATCTCACCAACCTCGTCGAGGAAGATTGTACCGCCCTTCGCCTTTTCAAACAGTCCCTCTTGATTGGCGAACGCGCCGGTAAACGAACCTTTCATATGGCCGAATAGCAGGCTTTCGAGCAGCGTCTCGGGCAAAGCGCCGCAATTCACCGGCAGAAAAAGTCTATCCTTACGGTCGCTATGCGCATGCAGCGCGAGCGCGATGAGTTCTTTGCCGGTACCGCTGTCGCCGGTGATGAGCACCGTAGCCTGGGTGTTGGCCACCTTCTGCACCTTCTCAAGCACGTCTCGGATCGCTTTGCTCTTACCGATGATATTGTCGAAGTGAAATTCCATCCCAACTTTCCGGCGCCATGAATTCAACGACGCACTTGGCGGGCACGCGCCATTCTGAGATTCCGTCTCTGAAGAACATAAGGGCACGGGAGCAAGCTGTCAACATGATGTCAGACGATGGAAAATCGATTGAGCGAGTAAAGTTTCCGTTAGACGAGGTACTCGACCGGCAGCGCCGCTTCCTGGACCATCCCGTTCACCGCTTTGACGGTGTAGGCTCTGGCGCCGGTTTTTGCCGAGATGACGCGGTAAATTTCCGCGCCTTGGAAATGAACTCCCGTCCAATCTTCGATGGCGATCCCAGGCATGATCTCGCGGCCGGCTAAGAGTCGATGTAACGACGGACGCCGCTCCGCTTCACCGTCGTAGTGCGGGCAGCAGCTTCCAGGTAGAAATCCGAGACAGTCGAGCGGGCGCAGCCGGTCCGCCCAGGAATCGGTCAAGCCTTCCTCGAACCAGCAAATGGCGCCGGCGCTTACGCCCGCAAGAACGACCCCCGACTCCCACGCTTCACGGAGCAACTCAGGTACGCCCCACTCGCGCCACACGGCGAGCATGCTCTTGGTATTGCCGCCGCCCACGTAGATCACGTCTTGATTGAGCAGATACGACTTCAAATCCGGCGTGCGCTTGAAAAGAGAAAGATGCGACGGCGCGCACCCGAGCTTTAGGAACGCCGTGTAAAAGCTGACGAGATAACCATCCGGCTCCGCGCTCGCCGTGGAAATAAACGCCACCCGCGGCCGCGCCGCGCCGCATTGCTGAATGATATATTTCTCCAGCGCGAGATTTTCCGGATCGCGATAAAATCCACCGCCACCTATGGGTATGATTTGTCGTGTTTTATCCGACATTGGTTTTGCTACCCAATTTCCCCGGACCACGGCGCCGTCTACAATGCACCGATCATCGCGAGTGCTCGCTTCACTTCTTCAAGGCCGTGTGGAGATAACCTTGCCTGCGGCGGCAGCGGCGCGCCGACCGGGTAGCCTTGCAGCTCGAGCGCGCCCTTGATGCACGCGGCCAGGTTATATTTGGCGAAGACCTCGTTTAACCCCCATAGAGGCCGCTGCAACACCATTGCCTTCGACCAATCGCCGCGACGGCAAGTTTCGTATAATTCGACGCTTTGCCGTGGCGCAACGCAGGCCGGCCCGGCCATCCAACCGACACCGCCGATAAACATCACGCATGCAGGGATGTGAGCTGAGGCGGAGAAGACCTTCACGCGACCCTCGACGCGATTAATGATTGAAAGCAGCCGTCCGGTATTAGCAGAGGCATCCTTGATATAACGAATGTTGGGGACCCGGCTCAGCTTATCAATTACGAAGAGGCTGAGATCGGAACGCTGAAAATTGGGATTGGTGTATAACACGATCGGTAACGACACCGCCGTGGCTATGGCTTCGAAATATTCGAAAACGCCGTCATCGGAAATCGGAAAGTAGGCTTCGAGCATCGCCAAGATACCGTTGCAGTTCATGCGCTCGTATTCCCGCGCTTGCGAGACGGCATCCGCCGTCGTCGTCGCGGCCACGCCCGCCACCACGGGCACACGGCCACGCGCCGCTTCGACCACAATTTCAACGATGCGCCGCCGCTGCAGCCATGATAGATAAGCGAATTCCCCGGTCGAACCCAACGGCGTAAGGCCATGCACGCCGGCGTCGATTAGGTCACCGCAAAGACGCGCAAGCACGTCCGCCTTCACCTGACCCGAGGCATCAACGGGCGAAACCAAATATGGAAACACACCGTGAAACTCTGTGTTAGTCATGGGATTATCGGCATGTAGTTGTTGCGCACGGGCTCCCCAGTGACTCATTTATTTTGGCATTCCAGCTACTTTTTTAGACCTGGATTCAATTCCATTCGTCACGAAACAAATCGAGCGCGACTGAAGCTCGGCTACCAAGAGAGTGATTCTCTTCATTATGGGTTGAGCTGTCAAGGTTTGTAGTCGTCTCCAAAAACACCACAATGGCTATGGCCGATAGCCTGTGATGACTTCGGCGAAGATTTTCAGTAAAGTCCAGTAAACACTTTTTGAACAGTTGATCCGTCCGTGAAAACTTTAATCTTGTGGTTTGCTCCGGTCGCCGTCCTGATCTTCGTCGATTCGTTTTTCGCCAAAGCCCAAGGGCAAGTTCCCCCTCAATCCCCAGTTGCCCAGGAGACGCGCCTAAAGAATTTGAAGCAGCTCACCTTCGGCGGACAGAATGCCGAGGCGTATTTTTCTGCCGACGGCAGCAAGATAATTTTTCAGTCCACCCGGCCGCCTTTCGAGTGCGATCAGATTTTCAGTATGAATGCCGACGGCAGCGACGTGAGACTATTGAATAGCGGCAGAGGCCGGACGACTTGCGGGTTCTTCGCTCCCGACGGTAGGCGGTTTATCTACGCCTCAACTCATCTGGCGGGCCCTGGCTGCCCGCCGGCGCCGGATCGTAGCCGTGGCTACGTCTGGCCGATCTATCCCACGTATGAAATCTTCAGCGCCAATCTCGACGGTTCCGGAGCAAAACGCTTGACGAAGAATCCGGGTTACGACGCGGAAGGAACCATCTCGCCCGACGGCAAAAAAATTGTTTTTACTTCCATGCGGTCCGGCGATCTCGACATCTACACAATGAACACTGACGGCGGCGGCGCGAGGAGATTGACCACTGCGAAGGGCTATGACGGCGGGCCCTTTTTTTCCTGGGACGGGAAGACCATCGTCTATCGCGGCGATTATCCCACGACCAAGGACGATCTGAGGGAATACGAGATCCTGCTCAATCAAAATCTAATTAAGCCGAGCCGGGCGGAGATCTTTATGATGTCTGCCGATGGGTCGAACAAACGGCAAGTAACGAATAACGGCGCCGCCAACTGGGCGCCCTTCCTGCACCGCGCCAACCGGCGGATCATCTTCTCGTCGAACCTGCACGACCCCGAGCGCCGAAGTTTTGCTCTCCATATGATTAACATTGACGGCAGCGGTCTTGAGCGTGTGACGTACGGGGCTCGGTTCGACAGCTTCCCAATGTTCTCACGAGACGGACAGAAACTGTTGTTCGCCTCGACCAGAAACGCCAAGGGGCCGCGCGAGTTCAATATCTTTATCGCCGATTGGGCGCCGTGAAAGGAGAAGTCTCATCTCGCTGTCGTTCCGAACCCATAGGGGGTGACATCCGCCGTTTTTTTGAGTACAGTCCAGTCGAAGTCAATGGCCCAGAGCTAAAAGGCCGGTGTTGCTTTAGTCCTTGGAGGTGCCTTTGGAAACCGCCGCGCGTGAATTTCAGGTCATGGTGAAAACCATCGGGGCAATCTGCAACCTGGACTGCCACTATTGCTATTATCTGCAGAAAGAAGATCTCTATCCCAAGGGCACAAACTTTCGCCTCAGCGACGAGACCCTGGAGCGCTACATCGCGCAGCATATCCAGGCGACCCGCGGAGAGTTCGTCAGCTTCTCCTGGCATGGCGGCGAGCCGACCTTGCTGGGCCTCGATTTTTTCCGCAGAGCCGTGGCGTTGCAGAAAGCACACCTGCCGGCAGGCAAAAAGATCATCAACGGCATACAGACCAACGGCACGACCATCAACGAAGAATGGTGCGAGTTCCTCGCCAAGGAAAATTTCTACATCGGTTTGAGCTTGGACGGCCCGCGCGAGTTGCACGACCATTACCGCGTCACCAAGGGGCAAAAGCCGACCCATAAGCAAGTGGTGCAGGCCTTTCATATGCTGCGCAAGGCAAAAGTCCACGTCGATCTGCTCTGCGTCGTCCACGATGTCAATGTTCAATACCCTACCCAGGTTTACCGCTACCTGAAGGAAATCGGCGGGCAGTATTTGCAGTTCCTCCCGCTGGTGGAAAAAACCGGCGATCCCGCCCATCCCGTGCACAAGCGCTCGGTTCCCGCGGCCGCCTACGGCCGCTTTCTCAACACGATTTTCGACGAGTGGGTGCGTCACGATATCGGCAAAATCTTTATCCAGCTTTTCGACGAGTCGGTACGGCCGTTTTTGGGCATGGAACACGCTTTGTGCATCTATCGCGAGACCTGTGGCGACGTCCCGGTGGTCGAGCACAACGGCGATTTCTATTCCTGCGACCACTACGTGCTGCCGGAATACAAGATCGGCAATATTTACGAGCGGCCGCTGGCGGAGATGGTGGAAGACCCGAAGCAGCGCGAGTTCGGCCAGAACAAACGGACGAGCTTACCGAGGTTTTGCCGCGAGTGCGAAGTCTTGAGCATGTGCAACGGCGGCTGCCCCAAAGACCGCATTATCAAAACGCCCGACGGCGAAGACGGCCTCAATTACCTCTGCGCCGGTCTTAAAGACTTCTTTTCGCACAGCAAACCTTACTTCAAAAAGTTTGCCGAGCTGGTGGACGCCGGCGAGCCTACCGAAAAACTCATGGAGATGGTGCGCGCCGCGGACGCAAAAACTTCCATTCGCCAGGCCGGACGCAACGACCCTTGCCCTTGCGGCAGCGGCAAGAAGTATAAACGCTGCTGCGGCGGTGCCAGACCCGCAGCGTAACGAAGCTGTGTTTTCTTCGTGTTCTAGGGCGGCGTCAATAAGCTAGCCCGCACCACTGATGGCGCGTCCACCTGCGGCGTTGCGACGCGATTGGACTAGAATCGATTACGAGGTCACTTCCCAATAGTTCTTGTTGATGTCACCCATGATGAAGCTCACGCGGCCGTTTTCCTGTAGATCCCAGAGTTCCTGAACGCCCAGCTGTTTGCCGGTTTTTGAGAAATCCTTGTGCGCGTCGGCAACTTCTTCCGCCGAGGCGAGTTTCAAAGTAAAGCGGTTGGCCGCCGATAAATAATCGCGGTGCGTGGTCGGCAACACCACGATGTACCACGGGCCACTGGGAAGGTTTATGTAAGTCGACATGCGCCCACCGCCAATGATATTGAGACCAAGCACATGCTCAAGAAATTTGTCGCTGCTCTCTTTGTCATCGCAGTTCAGCGTTCCGTGGGTCATTGCCTGGGGGATATAGCCTCTACCTGGAAACTTTTCTTCTGGCAATAACGTCTCCCAGTGCGGTTGGGCAATTTTCCGCCCATGTTTCACTGCAGCGGGATTATAGTATTCGATCTCCAAGTCGTTTCCGCCTGGCTCTTTGAAATAAATTGAATAAGCAAAATGGGCCTCGTGGGGCTTGGTCACGCTCTTAATCTTGTATTGCGATTTGTGATCGGAGATGTAGTCGTGCGCTTTGGGTATTTCCTTGCTGTTCGCCACTCGGAACCCATAGTGATTGGTATGCGGTTTGTTTTTGGAATCCGGCCCGCCCTCGTGAATCACCAGACGCCAGGCAGTGTTCGGATGCTTAACCACAGCTTTCTTGTCCGTCCGCTCAACAATTTCAACCGCCAAGAGATCGGTGAAGATCGGCAGGGTTTCATCCAGTGAACGACATTCGTAATGTCCCTCGGTGATTGCTATCGGTTTCAGCATCTTATCTCCTTCAGATCCCGACGTTTCTATGATGCTGCGATTATTATTAGGAAAGACCCCTATCCTTGTCAATTGGGGCGCCCGCCGCCCCCGGCATTTTCACCTGCGCGCCGGACCTGGCGCATTCTTCTTCAAACGTCCTGCGGATCATCGGATCCTCGTCTTCGTATTCGATCTGCCAGCCGCCATAAGCCAGTGGAACATCGGATTGAATCTTACCGGGCTGCAGCTTGAACTTGCGGCTGAGTATCTTCAGCGCCAAATAACGCGCCGGCTCCGCGCTCGAATTGAAGTGTTGATGAAACCAACCTTCGGGCGGCACGACGATGGATCCTGGCTTCCAATCGACGCGCGTGATCTCCTTGCCCTCCGGCCACAGCAAGGAATAACCCTTGCCGGTGAGAATAAAGACATGCGCGCCCGGGCCGTGGCGGTGCGCCTTTTTGTAGATACCGACGGGAAAGCGCGACACATGGGAACCCATCATGCTTTGGGACATTTCAAAAAAAATCGTCGCGTTGCCCTTACCTCTTTCAGACCACTCTACCGGTTCGATATTGACGACATCTGCAACGAAATTGGTCTCGACCACGCGGTCGCTGTATAGTTTTCCGCCGCCGCCGAAGTAGCCCTCTTCACCCTTGAAGCGGTCGGTGAACGCGTAGGGATTATTGATTACGAAGTCTTCGCAGTGAAACAGATTAAAAATCAGCGGCGCCGTGGTGACGGCCAAAAGACGCGCTACCCGGTCGCCTTGGCCATTGAAATGCTGATACCAAGCGTTGAGCGGTAGCGCGAACAGACTTCCCGCCTGCCATTCGAAGCTTTGCCTGACGCCGTCGACTTGCCACACCGTCGTCGCGCCCCGGCCGGAGAGAACATAGATCAAAGCCTCGTAGATATGGCGCTGCGGGTTGAGGCTTTTGCCCGCCGGTATCTCGACGACGTAAGCGTCGTCCATGTAACCGGTGCCGTCTAGCATGACGTAAACGCCGTTTCCGCCCATGCGGTCCCACCATTTGAGCGGAACCGTATAGAGGTCTTCGACAAAAAAGCCGCGAATGACGTCGATGCCCTGGGACGCGATCCAGCGGTCGTAGGGGGTATCCATCACCTCGACTTTGCGTTCGACCTTTTCGTAGGTTGGACGTTGAGCACCATCGGCCATATCACCCGCCTCCCGATTGATCCAGCGCTAGTCAAAAGGTTTAGCCGCAGGGTGCAAACAATGTCAAGTTGCCCATCGTTCCTCAGCCAGATACGGACATCACTGGTTCAAAGTTAGGGATTGCGCCCATGAAGTTCAAAAAAGATCGGAAGACGTTGAACATTGAACCCGGACTCCGCAGTTGCTCTCGACAGGAAACGCGAGGCGCAACCCTTCCGTAGCAAAGTCTCAGCCGAAGGCTGATCCGCCTGTGGCGGAGATGCCGTCTGCCTCTGAGCTAACATCGAGCAGCGGTGCTTGAATGGAACGTTAAAGCTCGTAACAACGTGCGATAGCGCAAAATGACTTTGAAATTTTACAGTTGGACGCTTCGCTACTTCAGGGTTCCACCTCGCTCGCCGTCTCCTCAGTCTAACTGCGGAATGCGGGTTGAAACTTGAACTTTGAACTGCCACCCAGTCTGTTCTTCCAGGCCCGTCCCTTGCGCGCTGGCGTCCGTTTTTTTCGAAGCATGAAGAATTCGTGTTGGCGGCGTTCATCGACCTTGACAGCGGTTCCCGATGCCGACATACCCTTAAGAGCTAAGACTATTTTACTCGTAGGAGCGCGGCATGAGCCAGCAAGCGATTGATCGATACGTGGCAGCACTTACCAAAGGTGACGGGCTCCACGATGAGTTCATTTACTCGATGTCATGGGAGGACTACACTAATTTTCCCGATCCCTACGCGCGAACGGTCTTTACCGTCGAGGAAGTCGAGGCGCGCATCGGACGATATCCGAATCCGGCTAAGCCCGGCGAGTTGTTTCAATGGGATATTCACGGCAGACTTTTCACGCCGGCCAAAAACTCGATCACCGATATGGCCGTCGTCATGGTGCACGGGGGCGCGGCAAATGAATATGAATTCGTTTTTACGCCTGACGGGCCCGAACAATATCCCGATCTGTCGAAAATTGATCCCGGAACGGCGCGCGTCGGCGTCGCCCAGCATATCGCGTCGCTCGGAATTCCCGTTTTGGCCGTTTCGCTGCCCGGCCACTACAGCCGCAATCCGTGGCCGCCGATTGCGCAGCGCCGTCCCGAGTTCATCATCGGCGCCGTTCCCTGCGACGAGGAACTGCAAAGTCGTTTGGCCGTGTATACCTTTCGTATGTGCCTCGAAGCGATCAGAGTGCTCATCGAAAAGAGCTTGCCGGGCTGTCCAATTTTCTGTTGGGGCCATTCCACCGGCGGTGAGTATTTTTACTTGCTCGAACAATACGGAATCAAGAATACAGTCATCGGCGGTCTCGGCTTCGGCACCGGAATGCCCGCCTGGGTGCGCAAAGAGTGGGATCTCGCTTGCGCGGAAAAATCGCCGGCAGAGCGCGCCGCGGGATTCCGCAATGTCACCGAGCTCAGCCGCCGTTCGCCGCAAGGCTACGTCAAAAGCGGCTACGTCGGTCCCAACCAGCCCTGGGGCAGCGCGGAGCGCTGGTTCGAATTGGAAAATCATCGACGCCCGCAGTTTAAGCCATTCTTGCAGGACATCGAGCATAGCGCCCACGACGTGCTGCTACCGGAGATCAAAAGGATTTCCCAACTACCCGACGAGGAACTCTTCATCACCTACAACGCCGAGCTGGAGCGACTGCGGGGCAAGAAGTTACTCCACGTCGTCGGCGCAAACGACAAGGGCCACTGGATCGAAGGCGGCGATCGGGGACTCGGCTACCGGCGCGAGGTATACGCGTTCCAGCGGTTCAAACCCTATGCCGAGGATCTGAGATTAATCGTCGTCCCCAATCTCACCCATTATGGACATGTCGAGAGTTATAACGAGCGGCTGGCGAATCTGATGGTGACGGCGTTCAAGGAATATTTTCGCTGATAACCACGTTGGAAGCCGGTCGCCCTCACTTAGAATCAAATTGAAGCGGCTCGGCGATCTGCAAGCGGACATTTGCTTGACAGGAGATTGGATTTAACTTAGACAATGCCTACAAAAAAGATCTTCGCGTTGGGAGCAAAATGCCAAAACATTCCCTCTTAAGATTCATTGGGCCGATTCAGGCCTCGTTGGCCTGCATTTTCGGCGTAATGCATCTGTGGGCCGCTCTGGCGGGAGCGGAGCCGCTGCGCATTGCGTACACCTCCATTGCCGTTGTCTATGGACCGCTCTGGCTTACCAAAGAAGCCGGGTTATTCAAGAAATACGCGATCGATCCGGAGTTCGTCTACATCGCCGGCGGGCCGCCTTCGTTGCAGGCGTTGATTGCCGGTGATGTTGCCGTTTCGTTTACCGCCGGCGGCGCCACCGTTTCGGCCAATTTATCCGGTTCCGACGTCGTGCTGCTCGGCGCCAGCATCGACTCGTTGCCGTTCGAGCTCTGGTCCATTCCAAGCATCAAGACGCCCGAAGGACTCAAGGGCACAAAGCTCGGTGTGAGCCGCATCGGCGCGACTACCGATTTCATCGCGCGGTACCTGCTCAAGAAATGGAATTTGCGGCCGGATAAAGAGGTGGCGATCTTCCAGGCCGGTTCCGGCCCGCAAATATTCGCGGCGCTGAAAGGCGGATCTGTGCAGAGCGGCGTTCTATCTACCGGGCCGGAAACGCTCAACGCCGAAGCCGGCGGCTACGTGAGATTGGCCGATGTTTCGGCCTCGGGGCTCGTCTACCCGTTCGGCCCATTCGCGGCGCGCCAGTCTTTTCTCAAGAGCCAACCCGATCTCGTTGCCCGCTTTCTGAAGGCCTACGTCGAAGGCATCCATCGGTTTAAGACCGACAAAGCGGCGGCGCTCGCGACCCTGGAAAAATACACCAAGCAAAAAACTACGCCGGCGGCGGAAAAGATCTACGAGATCTATGCGACGAAATATTTTAAGCGCGCCCCGGAGGCGACGCCGGCGGGAATCCAAACCATACTCGAGGAAATCAGCGCGACGCGGCCCTTACCGGCCGGTACGATACCGCAGCGCTTCGCCGAGTCCCGCTTTATTCGAGAACTGGTCGCGAGCGGATTCGTCGATGCTCTTTACAAGGGGCGGTGATGCGCCGTTCTCTATTACCGAGGAGAAAACGCTATGAAGAAAATTCTCGAAGCTCACCTGCCTCATAACACCGGCTGGTCGGCGGAAATGAAACAGGGCCAGGTGATCCGCATCATCGCGACAACAACGGTGGATTTTGTGTTTTTCCGGCTGCAAAACCTGCGCGAGCGCTTCGACCAGGCGCGCACCAAGGTCTATAACATGAAGCTATTTCTCAGCGCCGGAGACAAGCTCATGGGACGCAATAACCAGCATATGATGACGATTCTGTACGACGGCTTCACGGCCGGGACCCATGATCTGCAAAAAGGCATGTGCAGCGGCTACCGCTTCAAACTCGCCCAGCAGGAAAACCGTCTGGGCGAATATTACCCAAGACAGATCGACGAGATTCCCGATCACGGCTGCTACGAAAACCTTTCCAAGGCAGTGGTCTCCTACGGTATCGTGCCGGAAGATATACCGAGTCCGTTCAACTTGAACCAGCATATGAAAATCGACGGCGCCAGCGGAAAAATGGAACACACCCAAGTGCGCCCCAAGGAAGGGAACTACATGGATCTGCGCGCAGAGATGGATCTGCTCGTAGCGCTCAGCGCTTGCCCTGACCTCCCGGTCGGCGGCAAGCCGGTGGACGTGCTGATTTACGAACCGTGAGACCTGCCCCGCCTTGACGTTCAGCGGCAAAGGAGAGCGGGCATATTCCCATCGTAATAGTAGCGATGCCCTACGGCTCGCTGGGCCCAGAAAAACTGTCCCAGGCGTCGCGCATCTGTTTGGAGAAGGCCTTGGACTGGTGGCAGAAGTCGATGCACACCTCCAAGCACAAGACCTACCTGGTCGTGGCGGGCTACGACGGTGATGACGGCGGCGAGGTCGCGCTGCGCAAAAAGATGATCGCGGCAACACTGCAAGATTCTGAATTTGCCGGCAACATTCTAGCCGTAAGCGCGGCCAACGAAGTAAGCCTGGCGCAAAAAATCTCGCGGCTGCGCGAGTTATTGCCGGTCGAAACGATCACCGTCTTCACCGAATCGCAAAACGCCGTCAGCGTCAAAGCTATTTTCAAGAGAAAATTCGGCAAGACATTGCAAATCCGCAAGTTCAAGGCTGAATTTGAACACAATCACCAATGGATCACGACCTCGACGCCATTGGCTTGGTCGGCCCGTAACTGGCTGCTCCGCATCTGGTTCGAGACCAAGAAACGGTTGGGGCGAGGGGTTCGAAAAAAAATACGCTTTTGGTTTAGAGGTAGAATGTAGGGGCGCAGCATGCCTGCGCCCCTACCATCTCTCAGGCGACTTTGACGGCCCGTGCGGCTTCCGCCGAGAAGCCTTTCTCGAGCCACCAGTGGGCCACCTCGCTGCCGGTGGCGAACCACACGCCCTTGTGTGACTTCATGTACTGGATAATTCCGGTGAGCGTTTTTGCCCGGCCCGGCCTGCTCGAAATATAGGGGTGAAACTGAAACGGACAAAACGTCGGCGCCAAGCCGGATTCCTCATAAAATTGGTCGAACATTCCCTTCCAGATTGTCAGAGTATCGTCAGGATTACCCGAGTCCCGGTGGCCATAAGTCCGGCCGTCGCCAAAAGGCTGGCGCGGCAACTCCACCAGTCTTTTCTTGCCGTTTTGCCATACAAACGGCAAATCGTAAGAAAAAGAGTTGCTGTTCCAGAGATAGCCCTGCTCCATGAGCAGCTCCAGACTATTGGGGCTCTGGGTGCAGGAGCGCCAGCCCACCGGCCGCTTTTGGGCGCGGGTGAGAAGCATCTCTGTCGTCCGCTTTATCACGTCGCGCTCTTCGTCTTTGCTGAGATCCCGCGCCACTTCATGGTGATAGCCATGTCCGGCCACCTCATGTCCCTGGGCGATGATGGCAGCCACCGCTTCAGGATAGCGCTCGGCGATGCCGCCGCAAGTTAAAAACGTCGCTTTCACTTCGTTGGCCGCAAGGATCCGAAGTATTCGATAAATGCCGGTGCGGGGGCCATATTCCGCCTGCGTATATTCTTCATGGTTCATTTTTCCGTTCTTATCAGGCCTGACATCTTCGCCACCCTGAAAGTCGAAGCTCAACAGAACCGCTATCCGAGCATCGCCCGGCCAGAAAATTTTTCCCTGACTATGGTGTTCTTGAATTGCCATTGTGATCCTCCTCGGTCCTGAACGGTTGGGGCCAAATTCCGCAGTTTACCTTCCTATTCTTATTCCAGCCCGCCCCGGCGCGCAAGTCGAATTCTCGTTTGAAGTTGTTGGCGCAGCAAAAAGATTGTATAGAGTGTCCGTGGTTTCGCGAGGGGGGTAATGACAGCGTCGAACGAAAAGTTCAATGTCGGCGGCGTATTACTCGAACAGCCGTTCAAGATTCGCCGTCTGGGTCACTTCGGTTACAATCTCGCCAATATGAAAGACGGCGCGCGGTTTTACATAGATTTGCTTGGCTTTCGCGTCTCCGACGTGATTGATTTCTCAAAACGCGCTGAGAGCGCGGAACAGGTCGCGGCACTGGGCGACCCCAACGGCTATTTCACCCGTTACGGCACCGATCATCATTCGATGGTCCTCTTTCCCAAGCGCGTGCGCGATGCTCTGGGGCGGAGCGAAAAACCGGGTGTCACCATCAATCAAATCACCTGGCAAGTGGGCAGCCTCCGCGAAGTGAGCAACGCCATCGCGTGGTTTACCAGCCAAGGCGTCCGACTACAGCGCACGGGGCGCGACATGCCCGGCTCCAACTGGCATACCTACCTTTTGGATCCCGATGGCAATAGCAACGAACTTTACTACGGCATCGAGCAGATCGGTTGGAACGGTCACAGCAAGCCGCGCGCGATGTACGATCGCGGCTTCGACAAGGCCCCCGAGTTACCGCAGATTTGCGAATTTGACGAGGTCCAACAGGCCCAAGCCAAGGGCATCGATCCCATCAGCGGCTTCCGCCATGTGGATGATCTCCCTGCGAACTACGATGTCGATGGGATTCTACTGCCCCGACCGTTCAAGATCGTGCGCCTCGGTCCGGTGGGTCTTTTCGTGGATGATCTTGCGAATTCCGAAGCGTTCTACCGCTATAAACTCGGATTCACGTTGACCGAAGAAGTCGTCTGGAAGGGCCATCGCTGCCTGTTTCTGCGCTGCAACACGGAACATCACTCACTGGCGCTTTTTCCCATCGCCCTGCGCCAGGTCTTGGGTTTTAGCGCGCATACCAAGAGCGCGTCTCTGGGCCTCCAGCTCGCGAACTTCCGCCAGCTCAACGACGCTGTGAGATTCTTAAAGGAGCGTGGCATAAGAGTCAGGGATGACATTCCAACGGAGCTCCATCCGGGTATCGATTACGCCGCCCATGTGATCGATCCCGACGGCCACATGATACAGCTCTATTGCGCCATGGAACAGATTGGCTGGGACGGCAAGCCAAAACCTAAGGCCCTGCGCAGACCGCTGAAATTGAGCGATTGGCCGGAGAGCCTGGACGGCGACGGCAATGTTTACCTTGGCGAACCTTTTTTGGGACCCTGGGGTTAAGCATAGTTCCGAGTTTAAGGTTCAAAGTTCAAGGTTTGTTATGAGTTTCGGTTATCCTTGCTGTACAAACACGAACACGACCAACGAGCACGGCGAGTTCAAAGCAGTTGGCTTCAAATCAAAGGAGGGACGACAATGGTGATACGTGAACTGAAAAACGGGCGCTGCTACGTCAGTACCCAGGAAGACCATGCGGAGTTGGCGGCGCAGTTCGCGGCGCACTGGGGTAACGAACGCTTCTCACAACTCAGGCCCTATAAAACCATGATTTTTGCCACGACTTTTCATGACAGCGGATACCGGGAGTTCGAAGGCAATCCGCCGATCAACGCCGCCAAAGGGCGACCCTACGCGCATCGCGAAGAGGTTCCTTCGTTCGAAGCCGTGGAGCTTGCGGCCTATGCCAAGAACGTCGATTGGGTTCGCTCCCATGATCCTTACGCCGGGCTTCTGGTTTCCATGCATCGTACCGGCCTTTGGCAAAACCGTTACAACGTGTTTACGGAACCATCCATGCGGTCGCGTGAGCGGAGCGCTGAGGTCCAAGCGGTGAAAAAAGATTTGGAACGAAAGCAGGAACAATTCAAACAAGAACTCGCCGCCCAACGCGAGGGCTTCGTCAATGAGCTCGAGTATAACTACCGGGCGCTGCAAATTTTCGACTTGCTGTCGCTTTATTTTTGCTGCGACGGTTACGCCGCGGAAGACCAATTCAAGGAATATAAGATCGCTCCGGTGCGCGTCTCCTACGACAGTGACAAGACCGTGGAACTGCGCGTGCTACCCAACGGGGCGAACTCCGTGCGCTTCGACCCCTATCCTTTTGACATTTCGCCGCTGAAAATCTCCGTGCGCGCGCGTATCATGACCCTGGAAGACGGCAAAAGCGAAAGTGCCGGCCTCGAAGCTTATCAAAAGGCGCCGCGGCAACTGCTGACCTTTGAAATGAGCCGGTGAGCAACGCAGAAGTTGCACCGAGCGACGGGGACTATCAATCCGACGGTCGAGCTTATCAAGAGTAAGTGAGCACAAGCATGGAAGAAAAAGTCACCTTTCAATCCGACGGTCTTAAACTTTCCGCCATCGTCCGCGCACCGGACGATTTGCGCCCCGGCGATCGGCGCCCGGCGTTTGTGGTGCTGCACGGCTTCGGCGGCAACAAGGACGGCCACGGCCAAACGGTGGTGGCGAAACAATTCGGTGAGTGGGGCTACGTCACGATGCGCATCGATTTTAGAGGCTGCGGCGCGAGCGAAGGCGAGCATGGGCGCATCATCTGTCTCGACCAGGTGGCCGACGCGCGCAACGCGATCTCTTATCTCGCGACGCGGCCGGAGGTCGATGGACAGCGCATCGCGCTGGTAGGGAGCAGCTTTGGCGCAGCCGTCGCCGTTTTTACCGGCGGCGCCGACCAGCGGGTCGCCGCGGTGATTTCCTGCGGCGGTTGGGGCGATGGCGAGCGAAAATTTCGCGGTCAACACGCGACTCCGGAAGCATGGGAGCGATTTACCAAGATGCTCGAAGAGGGCAAACGCCACCGGGAGCGCACCGGCAAGTCGCTCATGGTGCCACGCTACGACATCGTGCCGATCCCGGAGCACTTGCGGCGCAATATGAGCGCCGGGTCGATCATGGAATTCCCGGCCGAAACCGCGCAGAGCATGAACGACTTCCGCGCCGACGACCAGGTAGGCAATATTTCCCCGCGGCCGTTGCTGCTCATTCACAGCGCCAACGATTCGGTGACGCCGACCTATGAATCCATTGAGATGTTCAAGCGCGCGCGTCAACCGGCGGAGCTTCATCTGCTCTCGGACGTGGACCATTTCACGTTCAATGAAGAAAACCAGCGATTGACGCGCATCGTCGCCGACTGGCTGGCGCGCTATTTCCCGGTCAAGAAGCCGTAGAAGGCAAAATTTCGTGCCCAGGCTCAATCACGAAGCGTTGCTTTCGTTCAGCACACGATTACTGGTAGCGGGCGGCATGCCGCCGGATGACGCTACGCTGGTTGCAAAGCTATTGGTCAAAGCCGACCTGCGCGGGTACCCAGGCCATGGTGTAACGCGAGTTCCACCCTATTTGGGATGGATTCGAGACGGAACCATCAAGCTCGAGAAAAAACCCAAAATTCTTCGCGAACGCAAAATCTCAGCCGTGATCGATGGCAATCACTACATCGGTCAGGTCGTCGCTCATGCCGGAATGACTCTCGCTATCGAAAAGGCCAAGAAACACGGCGTCGGCATAGTAACACTGCGGCGCGCGAGCCATACCGGACGGCTGGCCGATTACATGGAGATGGCCGCAGATGAAGGCCTGATCGCCATGGGCGCCGTCAGCGTCGGATCGGGCACGACGACTTTTTACGGCGGGATGGAACGCATGACCGGTACGAATCCGATGTCCTTCGGAATACCAGGAAGAAATGGGCGTCATATCATTCTCGATTTCGCCACTTCGGCCATGAGCATGGGCGAGATTCAAAAACGCATCGCGCGCAGCGAAGCGATTCCCGGAGATGTCCTGCTTGACGGTCATGGCCAACCCACCACCGATTTCAACGCCTTCCGCGGTCCGCCGCGCGGCGTCTTTCTGCCATTCGGCGGCTACAAAGGGTCCGGTGTCGCGTTGGTCACCGAGCTATTGGGCGGAGCGCTGAGCGGCAACGGCCTGAGCCGGGAGTGGTGGGAAAAAGGCGGCCACGGCGTCAACGGCGTATTCCTTCAAGCCATCGCCGTGGACGAGTTTCAGCCGCTTGACGACTTTACCGCGAAAGTCGAGGAACTGGTCTCGTTCGTCAAGTCACGCAAGAGCGCACCGGGCTTCAACGAAATCCTCCTGCCCGGCGAGCAGGGGCGAAGAAACCAAGAGCGGCAACTAAAAGAAGGCGTAGCAGTCGATGCCGGGACCTGGTCGCAGTTGGTAAAGCTTGCAGGCGAACTCAGAGTTGAACCGCCGAACCCTCTTTAATCACTCATCATATATCGCCACCCGGATGGCCTGCCCCCTTCCCGACTCCGGGCAAGCGCTTACCGCGATGAGACAATCCATCTCGGCGCGAAAATCGACATGCGCTTCGTGTTTGGGACGGATCATGGTGTCGTACATGACCCCGGTTTCCGAATCGATGCGCATACACTGAAAAATATTGAAGGGGCTCGGCACATCGTCCGGCGCGATGGCCCACGGCTTGACGGCCTGGCTTAGATTCTCCCAGCAACCGTGATCGGGAGTCTCTTCGGCTTTTTTTGGATTGATATCGACGCCTTCGGCAAAAATCCGCTTCGACCTCCCTTCGGCTACCATCTCGAAGCGCTTGCGGCTGCACATACCCTTCTGCAAATCGTGCCGCCCTTCCGTGAACGTATCCTCGACGATGGTGAGCATCGGATTGTTTCGCTTGGAGTACAGAATATCGCCGGTGCTGATAAAAATTTTGATTTGATTGGTCTTCGTCCGCGCCTGATCGAAGCGCTCGGTTAAATCGTGCAGGTTAAAGGCCACGAAATCGACGATGCTCTTGCCCGCGATCCGCAGCCTTTGACCTTGTTGCACCTCAAAGGCCGCCCCGGAATTCTTCGGCACGACCTGACTCTTCAAAACAGCCATTCCAGTCTCCTTAGGCACACGCCTGCCAAGCGAGGAGATTGTTCCATCACAAGGGTGGGCTGTCAATTAATCGCGACAAAAAAGTCCTTGCTTTTGGCATCCCATATCCAGTATGTTCGTGCCCCAACCGGTTCCTGGCTTTCGCCGTGACCGAAAACTACATGGGACAAGCAACGGAGACGCAAAGTATTGGCGCTGAAAGGTCCGGCCAGTTTTAGCAGCACGTGACATCGGCTGCCTCCCCTTTCTATTGGCATCGAGCGTGAAATAGTTAGTCGAAAAAAAATGGGAGGATGGTATGAAAAAGCTCGCCTACGTTATCGCAACTGTAGCATTGACGGTTCTACTGATAGAACCGGTATCCGCCGACAAGACCTTCACCGTGGGCGATGTCAAGGGTCGCTACGTTTTCTCGTTCCAAGGCGAGATGCCGGGAGTCGCGGTATTTGCGGCTACCGGAGTGATTGTCGCCGACGGCAAGGGAAGCATCACCGAGGGCGTGCGAATGATTACCGTCAACGGCGTGCCTTCGACTGGGACATTCACCTGCTCCATCACCGTTCATCCTAGCGGCACTGGCACCGCGGTATGCCCGCCGGATGACCCCACACCAGGGTTTCCCGCGGTCGAGACCTATGGTTTTGTACTGAGTGAAAACGGCAGGAGTTTTAGATTTGTCGGTACAGTGGAGGGTCTGGTTATTTTGGGGAGCGGAGAACGCCAGTAATAGCTTGACTGCTAGTTTTAGCTAAACCGTATCACTCACTCCTTCGCCTCTTCGAGGTTACATATGGAAAGTCCAGCTCAACGACCCGAAACAATCGACGAACTAAGGTACGCGGTCGATGCAGCGTTCGCCATGTTGGCGGGTATGCAGCTTGATGTTTTCACGCCCCTCAAGGCCGGCTCCAAGAGGGCCGAAGAGATCGCCCAGGCCATTGGGGTGGGTCCCTCACGTCTACGGCTTCTCTTGTACTGCTTAGTTGCCGCTGGACTATTGACCGAGCAGAACGGATGTTTTTCGAATACTCCTGAAACAAATCAATTCCTGGTAAAAGGCGATCGGTTGTACATGAACAACATGCACGAACTATTGTCCCACCGATGGACCACCCTGTTCCCTCACACAGCCGAATCCATTCGTAGTGGAGTTCCACAGGCTAAAGTAGATTTCTCCAATTCTCCACAACAGGATTTGGAAGCGTTCCTTCGTAGAATCAACAGGAATACAGTTGCCGCGGCCCGTGCCTGTTAGAGCGCTATGACTTCTCATCGACTATAATAGAACCCTAGCAGATGTTGGCTGCGGCGGTGGCGAACTTGCGTTAGCGATGACGAAAACCTTTCCCCACATACGAGCCACTGCGATTGACCTGCCACGGGTTACCCCGATTGCTCAAAAGATCGTGGCAGAAGAAGGAGCTACGGACCGTGTGCAAGTCATGGCGGCGGATGTTTTGAGCGGCCCTTTGCCAGGTTCATAAGACACGGTGGTATTACGAGGCGTACTACAGTGTTTGTCTCCAGATGATGCGCGCCTGGCGGTAAGAAACATCGGGACGGCAATGAATCCAGGTGGCACAATTTATGTTGTCGCTCAGATTCTCGATGATTCGCGTATTTCCCCCCTAGAGGCACCGGGTTACAATCTTATTTTTTTAAATACCTTTGATGCTGGCGAGTTCTATACGGAACAAGAACATCGAGGTTGGCTTAGTGAAGCAGGATTTGTGAACATCGAGCGGGCAAATTTTTTGTTGCCCGACAGACAGGTCTCATTACGGCGCGAAAGCCGAAGTAGCTACGCGAGACAAACAGCGAGCATTTGAATTTGCGCCTAACTCGCATCTTGAGACGCCGCGGAAGCGCGCGGCTAAGGTTCGATGTTAACGCTGTAATTGAATTGAAATTCTCCTTCGATCTGAAAGCCCAGGCTATTTTCGGGCATTCCTCTCGCGTAATGCTCCGAATACATCCACCTGGTGCAGGACGTCCAGGCGCGGCAGACGGAATTGCGCGCGGGCTTCGCCTCGCGCTCCCAAATCGTCGCCGAGAGCGGCGAAAGCGCCGAGGAAATTGACGATCAGAATGTGGCCGACAAAGAGCGTGCCGACGCGCTCGGCCTCAAATACGAGACGCACTGCCAGGCGCCGAAGATGGAACCCGAATCGTGCGAAACATGCCAGCTGGAAAACTTTTCCTCCGCGTCCAGCCGCGCTCCCTTAGCGAAGGGCTGCCGGTGCCTCTGCAATTGCAGCTCATCGAGCCTTGCTCTTCGATGACGAACCAGGATTTGCCGAACGGCCGCAATATCCGCGGGCAACGAATTTAACGGCATCGGCAAGCGCATTTCCAACCTATCTTTGTAGGCTATAAGTTGCCCTTTTCTTCGTCGATATCGATAGACTCAAAGACTTCGTTTTTTAGAGATGTTTTTTTAGATTCGGCGCCGCCTTGAATCCCACGGTCCGACTCGCCGTGATACGGATCACGGCACCCGTTTGAGGATTTCTAACGGTTCTCGCTTTTCTTGCTCTTACTGAAAAGGTGCCAAAACCTGGCACCTGAAATCGCTTCTCTTTCTGAATTGCTCTGGCGAGGTTTTCGAATGTTGCATTGACGGCGTTTTCCGCCGCCTTCTTGCTGGTGTTGGCCGCCTTGGCAACCGCATTGACCAGTTCGCCTTTAGTCATTGTTGCTTTCCTCCCGATGTGGCGATTTGTTTGGTCGGTTCAGATCTTTATGTTCAATTTTATAATTACTATTTCGACTTCTATGGTTAGTGTCAATCAGCAAAAAATAGTATTGGGAGGCCGTTCTCTTTGACCCTTTAGGCTGTGACTTGCGCCGCCTCATTCATCGCCGCTGCCCGACTCCGCGAGCCGTCTCCAGCGGATGGCTTCTGCTTTAGAATTAGAGGCCGTGCATTTTCCGTAAATTCGCTGATTGCCTCAGCTGACGATGGATCAAGCGTGCCGCTCCGAGAGTGGTATGATTGGAACGTCGCGTCGTACACTTCAATCCCACGTCGATAACAGAGCTTGACTCTGGCCCAGCAAGCGAAATAGGCTTCGGGCCAATAGGGAGATAGGGCGCCATGCCGCGCTCTGTTTGGCGATCAGAATATTCTTGACGCGTTCGGTAAGCGGACGTATTGCGAAATTGAATGCGCGCGGGGTGAGTTCTGGCGGGCATCTGAGTTGGGTATTCGACTACTTTCCGATTACTTTTAGAGCCGCTCTGCTGCACTCCTCCGACGTTGCTCATTCGCTCGGAAGGTTTTGCTTCCTCGATGCCATAGACTAGAACTACACCTTCGACAACTTTTCCTGCTTGACTTGTCAATGCTCGCGCTTGACTGCAAAGCCGCACCGCCCTCACTCTCCTCGTTTTGCCATGAATGGCGGGGAATCCGTCAGGATTAGGATCGTCGGTGCGGCGCAGAATAGCGATACGCTGCTTCATGGCGGCAATCTCGGCCGTCTGTGAGGCAATGATCTCCTCGGCGAGACGGCGGGTCAGCGGGTCCTTTCCGTGAATCAGCGCCAGCCGCGCCATCTCCACCGCACCTTCGTGGTGCGGAATCATCATCGCCAGGAAATCAACGTCGGGATTGCCGGTGTAACCGGCAGCGTGCATGTCATTCATCATTTTTTTCATGCCTGCATCCATTTGGGGCGCAAAGCGCTGAGAACTGTCGGAACGCGGTGCAGTTTGTGACTCTGTCGTGCCGTGTTGATGCTGCGCATAGACTAACCCTGAGGTCATTGCGCTCGCGAGCACGAGCGTGCCGATGATTGATTTCATTGCGTATCTCCTACGCGGTTTGGCTACGGGCGCCGGGGCGCACGTATACTAGGTTGATGCTTTTTTTATTACGCAGCTTGCCGGAAGAGAGCGCCAGCTCACCGAGAGGGATCTGCGCGATGAAGCTTGGCTTGAACGGATCGCTGACGTCGAAAGTCTTAAAGTAACCTGCGAAGCGGCGTTTAGTTTTCAAATGGGCTAAACAGCGGCAATCTTCTGCAGTCAAGAGAGGATACGATGAGAAACTGGAGCCGACGGGAATTCATTAATAATGTCAGCGCAGCGGCGGTGCTTGCAACATTTCCATTTGGCCGTGCGTTCGCTCAGAGCGGTGTCACAGCAAGCCGCCGAGACCGGGTTATTATCTGTAACGAGGATTCGAACACGCTGAGTGTGATCGTATTGACAGACTTTCTTCGTGTGATATTTGTCGGCCCGTAACAAGCCTCCCCCATCATAGAGCAGGCTTCCGACATGATCTGAGGCCAAACTGGAGAACAAAACTGTTCCTCTGAGGGAGATATGAAGACAAGAGTTTAGGGCCAGCCGCTCGGGCAATTCAGGCCGGGTGAGCTGGCTTTTTATTTTCTTGCAACCTGAATTCTTGCGCTTCACTTCTCCTCCGCGCAGTAGACCGATTTTTTGAGGAACCCACGATGCCGGATCCAACGTCAGTGAAGGAAATCGATCTCACGCCGATTCCCGGCAAGAAATACTTTGATAACGAACGCGAGTGGCGCGAAGAGTTCATCTATTTTCTCATGGTCGATCGTTTCCAGGACGACACCGCCCGCCCGATCGTTACTGGTGCCAGCCGCTCCCCCGGCATCAATACCCCAAATACGTTCTTCGGCGGCAATATCAGAGGCGTCAGCCGGAACCTCGATTACATTGCCGGTCTGGGCTGCACCGCCATTTGGCTTTCCCCTGTGTTCGAGAACAACAATGACGCCTACCATGGCTACGATATTAACAATTACCTGCGCATCGATCCCCATTTCGGCACCAAACAAGATCTTATCGATCTAGTCAATGCCGCGCACAATTTCGAGAAGAACGGCCATCCCTTCCCCATCCGTATCATTCTTGACGTTGTCATCAATCATTCCGGCAACAACTGGTTTTACGAGGGCGGATTCCCGTTTTTCTACTTCAACGATCAGATCTTCCCTTTTGGGGATTTCCGCCGCGGTGACCGCCCCGTTCCCACAGAACTCCGCAATAAAGACTGGTATCATCGCCGCGGCGAGATACGCGATTTCGATCGCGCTCCGGAAAATCAAAACGGCGACATCTCAAGCCTCAAGGATTATGCCAATGACGACGACGCGATCGGCTCGGCCGTCATCAATGCTCTCATCACAGCCCACTGCTATTGGATCCGGGAAGCCGACGTAGACGGCTTTCGCGTCGATGCGGTCAAGCACATGGGAGATCTCGCCTGTTCTCGGTTCTGCTCCAATATTCGTGAATACGCCTACTCCCTCGGCAAGCGCGGCTTTTTTTTGTTCGGAGAAGTCGCCTCTCCTTCCGACGACCTTTACAATCGCTACATCGGTCAGAACACATCCAGGCAAAACGGCCATAACACGGTGTTCTTCGGCCTCAACTCCCTCCTGGATTTTCGTCTCGCCGAAGGAGTTTTCGGTGACGAAAATAACGCGCCCTTGCGCGATGTGCTCAAAGGCTTCAAGGGACCCCAGACGCTGTTCAATCGTATCGAAGCCCAGCGCGGCCGCGCCCTCAACCGTGGCGAAATCGGCCGCCACCTGGTCACCTTCGTGGATAACCACGATTCCTTCTGGCAGCCCACTGGCCGTTTTGCCCGAGGTGCTACCGACGACCAAGTCATCGGTGCCATCGGATTCGTGCTCTGCTCACTAGGTACCCCCTGCATCTACTACGGCACCGAGCAAGGCTTCGCTGGACAGGGCGGCGACAACGAAATGCGCGAAGCCATGTTCGACAAAGCGCCTGGCGGCAAAAGCCTGCTCAATACCGAGTGCCGAATTTACAGGGAAATCGCCAAGATCGCAGAGGTCATGCGTACCCACGAACCGCTTCGATTTGGCCGCATGTACTACCGTCAGATTTCCGGCAACGGCGAGCAATTCGGTTTCCCCTTCGGCTCCAAGTACACCCTCGCCTTCTCGCGCGTGCTTTACCCCAAGGAGGTTCTCGTCGCCTACAACGTTTCGGACGACGCCCGCGACGATCGCATCATTGTCGATGCCACGCTGCATCCCGAGCCTTCGCAAATGAGGTTCCTCCACGGGAATTCCGGCACTGTCCCCGTGCAAACTGCGCCATCGGGTGCCCGCTTTGTCAAGCTAGATCTCGATCCGCACCAGTTCGTGATCCTCGCCTGACCGGTGACCGAGTACGTGGAATCGTGCCCTGAGCCGAAAGAGCTGGAGTTTGCTCATTGATTATGTGCCTCGTTGAGCCAACATTGATCTGAATTCTCCTACGACTTAAACCTGAGGAGGGAATTCTATTTCCAACGAGAATCAAGCAAGTCTTTATGATCGCCTTGGCGGTGTCTACAGCATCGCCACCGTGGTTGATGACTTTATCGACCGCGTCATGGCTGATCCGCGCCTGAATGCGAACCCCGCGGTCGACGAAGCCCACCACAAGGTGCCGCCGGCCGGCTTCACGTATCTCGCCACTGCGTTGCAGGTATATTGGGGATATACTGGCCAGGTATATTGGAACGAATGCGAACGAGCATTGATTGACAGCTCGTTGATCAAAGAGCTAATTCTTGCAGAGCTGTGATTTTCGGGTCGGTAATATACTCGTCGATATACTCACTGGTTGCCGAAAGGGGGGGGAGACTTTGGTCTTTTCTGAATAGCGGCCTTGGTCTCCTTTTGTTGGGCTTCGGCATCACGACGATAGCTGGTGGCCTATTCGCGGATTGGGTCCAGCGTCGGACGTGGGAACGACAGATCGCGCTTGAGCAAGCGCGCCAGGACTATGAATGGGAGCGCAGCATGAGATTCGAGTTGCTGCGTGCCAAGCTGAAAGAGGGGCAAGAATCACTCGAAGAAATCTCCGATCTCATCAATCTTAGATTCTTTCGGCTTCAGCGGGTGTTTGACGCTTTGGTTAGTGGAAACATTACGGCAAGTGAGAAGACCTGGTCTGAGTACGCGCCAACAGTCGAGAAATGGAATACTAAGCTGATTATCTATCAGAACAAGCTAGAGAGACTTGTCAGCCGCGATATTGCGACGCAGTTCAACAACTATGAGACAGACAGTCCAGACCTGAAGGAGCCCGTGAGCCTCCACGGTCATTTCTACCTTATGCACAAGAGGGTACGCGCGATACTGGAGTGCATGAAGCGTAGTGGATGCGCAGTCACTCAGGAAATGAGAGAAGAGGCGGCCAAATCGCTTAGGCAGCTAGACTTGGCCACAGACGCGTTTGTGGATCGGGTCTCGCAAAAGTACTTGGACCAGACATTCGGACTCGAACAATTCAAGGCTTCGGCTAACCCGCTGTTGCCGCGGACGCGCGATGAAGCTGCGCGCCGCTGAATGGCATCTCGTTAATCCTGTAATTGAATTCCTTCTTTTCAAACCTGATGATTTGGCTGTTACTTTTTCGTCGTCGGTCACACAGTGCTGGCAAAGACGTGGCTGGAAGAGCACGAGACCGGCAATCCGAGACGCTATCTGAAGAAATGAGGCGCTGGAACCGCCGCGTCTACGCGCTGACCGCGCTGCACGCGCGCCCGGTTTCCTGGTAAGATCTGCTGCGCGCCGTGCCGACCCAACCGCCACGGCCGGCGCCGTCACTGCCCGCGGGAGGCGGCTCGCCGCGCCGGCGAACCGCTTCGAGCGCCGGTGAAATAAGCATAGTGTTTCCCTTTCTCCCACCTAAACAGGGTTCGGTATAGTCCGTGACCTGCAGTTTCATAACCGACCGATTCGTGGGTCATGTGTGGTCCACTGCGAGAAAGAAGATTAGGTGCGGCAAACATATGAGAAATAAAATTGTTTGTTTTAGCCTTTGCGCTCTGCTCCTTGCCCTTTGCTCTCCCGCCGAGGCGCAGCAGATGGTAAGAGTCCCCACGATTGGATGGCTTGATCATTCCTCGCCAAAGCCGGAGGTCTTGCGTCTCGTTGAATTGTTTCGGAAGGGCCTTCGGGATGTCGGCTACATTGAAGGAAAGAGCATAGCCATTGAGTATCGATATGCACAGGGAAGTGCTGAACGGCTTTCGGAATTTGCCGCCGAATTGGTTCGTCTCAAGGTAGACTGTATCGTTGCATGTGGGAGGACAACCAACCTACAGACGCCGTAGATGCCGGTGGGCTCATGTACTATGGGGCGGAACTCGCGGACATCTACCGGCGTGTCGCGTATTACGTGGACAAAATCCTGAAAGGGGACCAAACCTGCCGATCTCCCGGCGGAGCAGCCGAAGAAGTTTGAGCTGGTGATAAATCTCAAAACCCCGAAGCAAATCGGTCTCACGATTCCGCCGAACGTGCTGGCACGAGCGGATAAGGTGATTAAATAACCATCCGGCGATGCTAGGATTGAATTGATTGTCCTTCGCTCAAATCAAGAGGTGAAATAAGGTGAAATACTGCCTTGACAGAATTTCCTCACGTGATATTTATCGGGCGGTAATAAGCCTGCCCCCGTCATTGAGAAGGCTTCCGGTGTGATATGAGGCCAAACCGGAGGAACGCAAGACGTTCCTCGGAGCGGGATATGAAAACGAGAGTTTAGAGCCAGCGGCTCCGGTGATTTATCGCTGGGGTGCGCTGGCTTTTTTATTTCCTAAAGGTTTCTTGTTACCTGCAATACTTGATTTCCGACTGAGACAATTTCCGTGTTGGCCCTTCGATTGATTGCCATTTTTTTGCTTGCTTACCTCGTTTTCGTCATCATCGGCATCCTTTTGTCCTCAATCAGGGCAAGAAGTCCTAAGGGAAAGCGAATCACGGAGCACGATAAGGAAGACGAATTGGTACTTTGTCTCCAATGTCAAAGCTACGTACCAAAAGCTGAAGCCATTTTGTCTCACGGCAATTTTTTCTGCAGGCAAGAGTGTGCCCGCCTTTTTGAGAGGACCGCATAACTAGGACAGACACGCAGTCAGTCATCCAGCCGAGTCGCGAAGGTTTTTATGCCAGCACAAAGGTTTAAGGAATTGTTGGCCAGCAATCGGATGATGTATGTCATCCACACACACCCAATAGCCTCCACGGCTCAAGAGATTGCGTCTTCGGCTCAGGTTGCCGGAAAAAAGCAGGCGAAGACGGCAAAGATCGATGATAAGATGGCGATGGCTGTGTTGCCCACTTCTTACAAAGAAAGTTTTGCTTTTCTGAAACGAGCCACAGTGCCGAGTTTGCCATGAATCGCATTTAAGAAGGAACATGAAAGTAGTGAAGGCAGTGAAGCCCATCCATGGGACTTTCGCCGGCTGCCGCCGTTGTGAGGCGTTCTCCTTCGGTTCGATCCGCATCGACGGCGTCACTTACGAGCACGACGTGCTCATCGATCGCGGGCACGTCCGCAAGCGTAAGAAGAAGCCCTCCAAAAATTCCGGAAGGCTTTCGGCCACATGCCGCTTTCGACGGAGGAAAAGATCCCGTGGAAATGCAGACGGCTAGTCATCGGCACCGGAACGGGCGCTCTGCCGGTCATGGACGAAGTGAAAAAGAAAGCCAAGCGCCGCCATGTCCAGTTGCTCATGGCTGCCGACAGCCAAGGCGATTGAGGAACTGCGCGAGAACCCGGAGGACACAAACGCCATTCTGCACGTAACCTGCTGAAGTTTCCATATACCGCGCCGCCGCATGACGTATACTGTCTCGGCGATATCTCCTTCTGGAGGTGAGCTGGAACAGATCAATCAGTCCACAAAGGGCATTGATTTGAAACACAAATAGGAAGTCAGAGTGTAATTGTACCAAATCAGATCAATACTTAATCAAGGAGGGAATCAACATGGCAGAAAAAGCGAAAGGGAAGAAAAAGAAAACCAGGGCTTTGGTTCCCCGACGATCCACTTCGGAGCTAAGCCGACCGGAGGGTGACATGGACCGAATGTTCGAGGATTTTCTTGAGCGTAGACTGCGGCCGTTCTGGCCAGAACGGCGGTGGCCGGCCGCAGGTATGAAGATCACCGCACCAGCCGTGGATCTTTATGAGGAGAAGGATGATATCGTGGTCAAAGCTGAACTTCCGGGAATGGAAAAGGATAACATCAAAGCGACTCTTTCAGACAATCGTTTGACCATCAAAGGTGAGAAAAAGCAAGAAGAAGAAGTCAAGAAAGAAGGCTACTATAGATCGGAGCGCTCCTACGGCTCTTTCGTTCGTACCCTGGAGCTACCAAGGGAAGTGCAAACAGACAAAGTTAAAGCTGCTTTCAAGAACGGGATCTTAGAGGTCCGCCTGCCCAAGACCGAGGAGGCAAAGAAAAAGGAGACTAAAGTCAAGGTAGACTAACGGATTGGCTTGGCGCTCAGCACAATTCCGGACAGTAGTCGACCGAGGAAAAAAAATATTGATTTCTTTAATGCCTAACCTAACTGATTGCTTGCCAGCGGTAGGCCTCGCTAGATGTGTAATTGTGGCTGTCCTCTGGATGATACCCGTCACCAGCTCAGCACAGGAAAACGAAATCCTTGTTCGCGGGAGGCTTGAGTATCAGGGGTACTGTGCCGTTTGTCATGGAGAGAACGGGAAGGGCGACGGCATCATGGCCCGTTATCTACTAATCAAACCAGGCGACCTTACCCAGTTAAGCAAAAAGAGTGGGGGCGAGTTCCCCTTCTGGCGCACCTATTGGACTATTGATGGCCGTCAAGAGGTAAAGGGCCATGGGTCTCGCGCGATGCCGATCTGGGGGAATAGGTTTAGATCGGAGGAAGGAGCGGAAGGTCCCGCAGCTTGGATCGACCTGGCAAGAGGGCGAATTTGGCAGCTCGTGATTTTTCTGCAGTCTATACAGGAATTTTAGAGGTTTGTATCTCTCGTGGCTCAGGTCTCCTGTTAGCGAGTACCTCAAACTGAGATCGAACTGATTTCTCCTCTCTTCGAGCAATCGCCTGTACTTTGGTCTGAAGCCCCGACGCTCGAGGACATGCAGAGGCTTGCCTCGAAGTACCTCGTCTTCGTAATCGAGCCGCGAGCAAACCGGCGGTAGCGGTTTTTCGTGCTTCACCACATCAACCTTGCGATTGAACTGAATCCTTCGACGACTCAATCGTGCGCCGCATTGCGCCAGGTGTGATGCATAAAATACAAATTGGGATCGATCCCCGCGGCATACAATGCGGACCCCAGTTTCCAAAATAAGCTTCGGCCGCTTACCAGGGCCGGATTCTCGCGCCGGTGCTTTCGTGTAGGAAGAGCGCTTTGGCCCGGTGCAGCCTGAACGGGGATTCGTAATCCTTTTTTTTCTCCAGCCGTATGGTTCTATACCTATCTCTTACGGCCCCAATGAATGAGACGTCGGTCTGCCCACGCTTTCGCTTCTGCGAATGCACGGGTATTGGCCTCATTGAACGTTGAGCAGCGACTCGGAAGGGTGAAAGAATGTTCAGTGTGCCTACCGTCTGTCGTTTTCCAGGTCACATGAACTACGGGCTTATACTTCCCGGTGATTTCGTCGCGGGTCGCTTCGGTCGTAATTGAGTGGCCTTTGTATAGCACACTGCTCATCGAATTTTCTCACCGTGTTCGTTTGCCAGCGACTTTCTCGTATTCGGCAGTCACTGCGTCTTCGATCTTCTTGCGCGTCTGAGCATCTAACGCAAAAACGATTTCATTGTACCTGCCGTTTTTGAGTTTCGCCTGAGGCATAGCGATGTAGTATCCGGTTGGCCGCCGAAAAATTTTTAGGTTTCTCACACGGAAGCAATCGTCGATGGTGATGTCCGCATAAGCAACCAGGTTGCCCCGGTTGATCTGAACGATGTCGACTTGGGTAATTCGCACATCGCCGACATAAAGCTAAATGCATGCCGAGCGGATTTGGGGTCGTTTGGGGTGGTGTGCGCCTAGAACTACAAAATTGCTCTGGGTTGACTCGTGTGCTTTCGGGCAGAAGAGGGACGACGGGCAGCCTAGCCCTTAGGATGAAGCGCCGATGAGTCGAATCCTAACGGTATTTCGGTGCTCCTGGAGATGAGTAGCCGACTCGGGCAGTATTTGGCGACCAACAAAACCTTGACAAGCTGCGATAGCTGGTGGATATTGCAGGCGAATCGGATTTCGCTGATGGAGCCGTCACAGGAGATTGGCCGACCGGCATTTGTCGCCTCCTACGGCGGCTGATTTAATAGTTGGGCAACTTGAGAGCCCCAGATGCGACTTCCGAAGCTTCCCAAGCCGATCGCCCGTTTCGCGAACGCGGTTACTAACCTGGCCCTTCTCGCTGGCATCCCGCGGCCTCCGTACACCCGAGGGAACGCGCTCATCGTCGAGACCGTCGGTCGTCGATCGGGTAAGCGGCGCCGCGTCCCGGTGGGATATCTCGACGACGGCGACCGACTCATCGTCGTCGTTGAGGAGGGCAGCCGCGCCTATTGGGTCCGCAACGCGCTTGCGAATGACGGTCACCTGAGGATTCACCTCCGGGGGGCATGGCGCTTGGCGCGGTTGCGGATCCTCGATGCCGATCCAGAGACGTACCTTCGCCAGATGAATCGAGTGCATGCTGCGTTCGTGCGGAGCGAATCGAGTACCCCGGAGGTCGTGGAGATTGTGCCCGAATGAGACACCCGCCAGGCTGCACACTGCCCAACACGCCGCTGCAGCACCCGCGGCTGCGCCGCGCAGCTGAGCGGCCTATCAGTTAGCCCTGAGATTGAACTGTATTCTCCGACGAACAAATCCTGTGAAATTTGGTTAGGCGTCGTACAATTCGATTTCTACAGCATTCCGCGCCTTGTGATTCCGTAACCCCATCGCGTATTAACGCCCACGCCGTCGCCTTGGCGATCTCTCCGAGGCTTGATTGCTTCCAGACTTTGGGGATAAAACGCCAAACGTCGCGTAGACGGAACTCATGCTATCGGAAAACGTTCTCCAAATTGCTGACTCATGGTGGGCTCGGGACTTTGCGTGCGAGCCGCGAGAGTTACGTCTGCCGACAACGCGCGTTCAGGCACACACGGGCGAGCTGACCGGAAATGATGGAATCTGGATTCTCGTCGTCGGATCGTGCCCGCTCGTGTCGATGCCCGCCGCAATCCTACCGAGACTGTATGAGCGCGCGACATCGTGGTCACGATCGACTGTAGAGAATCCCGCAGCTCTTGCGGAACAACTCGCGCCCATCACTAACGGCAAGATCATCGGTCCCGCTTTCATCGGATACGCCACGAGAGACTCCTTGAGGAGCGACGCAGCGCAGGCAGCACGCCAACTCAGCGAGGCAGATAGCGGCGCGGTGGCGAACCTACGTGCCTAGTGTACCGCTGAGGAGTGGGAGCACGGAGGGAGCGACTTCAGTAACGTTCCGACTTTCGGCGGCTTCGATGTGGGCGGAGTTCTTGTCGCGATCGTTGGTTACGAAAGATGGCAAGATAAGATAGCGCACATCTCGATCGTAACGGCCCGCGATCGGCGAAATCGCGGTCATGGTGCAGCGGCGGTCGCCCTTGCGGCAGAACATGCTTTGAGGGGGGGGACTTTTGCCGCAGTATCGAACGCTGAAGTCGAACAGGTCCTCAATGCGCCTAGCCGAGAAGCTCGGGTTCCAAAAGTACGGCTTCTCCGTATACGTGAGACTCGCCGCTGCCCAACCGGGCGTTGTAGGCTGAAGGTCTTTTCGCTTGCGCTCGGATTCTGCAACCGAACGCTAAGGATGTACGACGACTCGATCCTCGGGATTTGGCCGTCGCGTCGTACAGTTCAATCCTACGGCCAAATGTCTCGATTTCAGAGCTAGGCGAGCGTGTTTCGCTCGTCGTGAGTAGCGAATATTTTTAGATCGGCAATTTGCGTTTTCTCAGATAGGAACACCTCCCCTTTTAAAACTGCGCAATCGAGTACATCGCTAGAGATACAGCCGCTCCGATCGGTAATGTCTGGCAAGACGTAGCTTGATTCGCCGCTTTTTAGTTATATGCTTAAGTTAACCAAGCATAGAAAAATAGGTTGAAGAAGCGGTCCGGTGCTCCGTGGCCATGAAATTTTCTTTTTCTTGAGAGCTGAAGAGGTCACAAAGTAGAAACGGAGCGACGAGAGCTCAAGCATATAAAAAAACCGAAATCAAACTGTTGCCCGAAGCAATCGACCTGTGCGGTAAGCTATGAACAGGATGTCGGAGACGATGCGTTACGGGCCAAGGACGCCGCCGACGCGGAGCGCCGCCTTTCGATTGAGGCGCTTCGCGCCGAACAACATGAGCTTTATCGATTGCGTTTGTCGCATCAGACCGACGATTCATTGCACCAAAAGATTGGTACGTGAAATCGATCTGCTAGACGCCGCGCTGCGTAGGCAGAAAGCGCAATAAGCAGTCAGGTCAACAGAATCCACGAATGGATGCAATGTCAGCAAGAAAGGAGGGTCTTGCGATGAAGGCAATTATTTGTGTAATCGCCGCAGCATTATTCAGCGCGTGCGCTACGGTTTCTCCGCGCGACGCGATGCAGGCAGATGTTGATCAAGCAGCGGCCATCATTGAACGGTTTGAGGCGATCCCGGAGAAAGGAATTCCGCCCGCCGTCATGCGCGCAGCCAGGGGCGTGGCGATTCTTACCGTCACAAAAGCCGGGTTTATTGGTAGCGCCAGGGGCGGTACTGGAGTTCTCGTTGCGCGGACGGAAAAAGGTTGGAGCGCCCCCTCCGCAATCGGTACGGGGGGACTTGGCGTCGGTTTTCAAGCTGGGGTCGAGATCACCGAATTCGTTATTGTCCTCAACACTCCGGCTGCTGTTGAGGCGTTTGCCAAACAGGGCAACGTTACGCTGGGCGGCAACGTGAGTGTAGCGGCGGGTCCTGTGGGACGCGCGGCCGAGGCCAGCGTAGCTTTGCAGGCAGCGGTGTACACTTATAGCCGGAGCCAGGGACTATTTGCCGGCGTTTCCCTCGAGGGCACCGGCATAGGTACGCGAGATGACACCAACGCCGGCTATTACGGCAGGCCGGTTACGGCGGGAGAGATTCTTAGCGGCAGAGTACAGCCGCCTGCGAGCGCGCGGAACTTGCTGGCCGTTCTATCCAAATATTGAGGCAATCGGAATGGTGGGGTACGCACGCGGCCGCCGGTGTCATCTTTGATTCGGCCGTTGCATTGGCTCCCGCTCCTGGACCGCGGATTTTTACGAGACCGCCAATGCCGTGACTTATCAGGACAGCGGCGCCCCGCGAGTAGATGAGGCTACACTTTGCAATTGGGCACCGGGCCGGCGGAGACTCCGTTTAGCGTGGATCGCAACGGGTATCACGTATCTTGGGATGCTATTCCGGCCTGGGATGATTCCAGACCCGAACGAAAGAGATTCTTCAACTGATTAAAGCACGATAATCCAGCAACGCGCAGTTATCCCACTGAGAAAAAATTTTCTGCCCCGGTCACCCTCGCCGTTCTTGAAGCCGGTGGTTCTATAAACTATTTTCTTGACCAACTCGTACTTCCGAGGCTGAACTCATTAGTTCTTTGAAGTGATCTACCCGTCCCCAGAGTGTTTCAACGATAGTCGAAGAAAATGAACCGATGATGCTAGCCTTGACCAAATACTCATCGAGTTTCCTGAGGATCGGCTAATACCGACACTTAGAATTTGGCGCTAGAATTGAATTGAATTCTCCGACGAAACAATCCTGGGAGGTCTGCGTGACGCGTTGTTAAACTCAAACTGACATTAAACAAGTTTTCCGTGACCGGAATTTTCCAGGTCATAGCGGTGCCCCAAAAGAGATCAAGCTTCCTTTCAACATTG